>CP063163.1:4159444-4504259 GCA_014960805.1 Cytobacillus suaedae
TGATGCAGCTTTAGCAACTGGATTTAAATAAAGAGTATTTACACCAAGTGATTGTATATAATCTAATTTTTGTTGAATTCCAGCAATGTCTCCTCCGAAGAAGTCATTACTCCAGATTCCGTCTCCAGTATAGTTAGCTGGATCCTTTTCTCCTATACGAGGATTATCAGGTAAGTCATCCCAACTATCTGGACGTTCAATCGGTTCATAACCACGTGCATTGTCTTTTGCTGTATCATTTCCAGTATTTCCATTGAAAAACCGATCCGGGAAAATTTGATAGACAACAGCTTCCTTCATCCAATCTGGTGTTTGATAGCTAGGGTCATAGACAGTTAGTTGGAACAATCCAGCATTACTATTTGCTGCATTACCAGCTTCCCCTTCAAGTGTATCTTCACCATACTCAGCTACCGCCACATCATCCCCTGCAATAAACTTATAACCATGAACACCTTTATCTTCAGGTGTAAACGTTGCTTCCCAAAACTCTACACTTCCTTGGCCTTGAACATCTGTCCAACCTGCATACTCCATATTCACCATTTTTGTATTGCCTGTTAAATAGTTTCGAACATATAAAGTAGCTCTAGTTAAATCATCTTTTTTCGCAGCCAGTCGTAAAGTAACCGTTTCACCTGCTGCAATGGCACCAAATGGTTGACGATATGCATTATCCCACGTATTGTGATATAACTTACCTTGATCAACAGTTCCATCAGAACCACTCGGTTTGTAATCTGTTAACACTTCTTTTGTAAGATTATTAAAAGTAAAGGTAACCTCTGTTGCCTCTATTACATTTACCTTATAGTTCTCCTCAGGATATGCTTCACTCCAGTCATTTCCTAGTACAATCTTAAACTCATGATTCCCTTTTGGTACTAGAGTTCTATATTCATAACTATTGTTAAAATCATTGTCTGTTAAAAATGCAGTTGATGTTGCAGGACTCCAATCATCACCAGCATTAATATCGGGTTGGATATCTCCTACTATACGAGGTGTTTTTTCGCTTAAGATAGGCGTATAAAATGTTGAATTCGAAATGGCATGAGTTTGATCATGATAGTAAAATGTAACCTCTGTGCTTTCTTCCAGAGTTAGAGTCAGGTTCGCCCCACCTCTTCCTCCTGCACCATAGTTTTCATCCCAATTGCCGCCAACTGCAATTTTATATTCATACTGACCTGCTGGTAATGTGCCGGTAAAAGTATAAAGATCATTGCCGATATGTTTCATTTTTGTTGTAGTTGCAGCTGGATCCCACTCTCCAGTGTGTCCAAGCTCATCTTGTAAACTACCAACTAAAACGACATTTCTCCCTGGAATCTCTTCTCCAGGCGGTGGATTTTCAGTTTCATCTACTGTGGCTGTTACTTCTTTTGTATCATTGTTAAACGTAAAAGTAACAAGCGCATCACTAGGAACACTTACTGTTGCATTTTGGTCTGGGTATGATGCATCATCCCAGGTAGTTCCAAGAACAACCTTATAATCATAAGTCCCTGCTGGTACGTTTACAGATGCTATGTAAACGTTATCAAAATTATCATCTAGTAGTAAAACGTTTGATTCTGCTGGACTCCATTCAGAACCTGCTCCAATTTCATCTTGTAAACTTCCTACAATTCGTGGCTGCTTATCAGTGGAAATTGCTGTGTATCTAGTCGAGTCAGTAACAGCATGTGTTACATCATGATAGTAAAAAGTAACTTCTGTTTCTTCTGCTAGATTAATAGCTATATTGCTTTCTCCATAGCTTTCATCCCAGCTTACATTAATCGCAACCTTGTATTCATAGTTACCCGCTGGAAGAGTTCCTGTGAACGTGTAAAAATTATTACCCATATGAGTCATCCTAGTTGCTTCTGATGCAGGATCCCAATCTCCAGTACTTCCCAGTTCTGTTTGTAGATCCCCCACTAAAGTGACTGTACGCTCTTCTGGTGTTTCAGCGCTTATCTTGTCGAAATAAAAAGCACCAGAAAACAGCTGAATAATTAATGAAAAGATCATTAGTAAAGAAAGTACTTTTAGGTTTTTTCTTTTCACTTGTTCTTACCTCCTTGTAGTTATAAAGTTTTTGGTTGTGAAAGCGATTGCACTAAAGAAAAAAATATTATTGAAACGGTGTGCAACCGTTTCCATTTACCTAAATTTTCTCACAGAGTTTGTCTACTCTCAACATATTTTATCCGACAAGAAATCGAGTAGAAATGTTGAAATAGGTTGAAATAACTAGAGATTTGTTGTTTTACTACTAATAATTGGGTAAGTTTGGTATTTATAGGGACTAGTAATCTATTAAATGGTGAAGGAACGGCATTTGTAGTTCTTCTTTTATTAAAAAATGAGGCTTTAGAAGCATGGGTCAGAGTAAAATCTAAGGCCACTTAGCAATAAAAAAAGTGTTAGGCTCAGCTGACCTAACACTTAAAATTCGTTACTTGTTATCTGTCATCATCTTCGTCTTCATCTTCGTTATCATCATCTTGGTCTTCATCTTCGTCGTCATCATCGTTATCTTTATTTTTCTTACCTTTTCCTGCTTTCTCACGAGCTTTTTCACGTGCTTCTTCTGCTTTTTCACGTGCCTTTTTTGCTTCTTCTTCAGCTTTCTCGCGTGCCTCTTCCTCTTTTTCACGGGCTTTTTCGGCTTCTTCTTCTGCCTTTTCACGTGCTTTCTCAGCTTCTTCTTCAGCCTTTTCTGTTTTCTTTGAATCTTTTACAAGAGCCTTTTCTGATTTCTTTTCTGCTTTTTCAATTGCTTTTGTTACTTCCTTCGTTGCTTCAACGATGATTTCTGCTTGCTCTTCATTGTATTCTTCTAATAACTCAGCTTTTTCCTCTTCAGCCTCTTCTTCAGTTAACTCACCTTCAGCTAACTCTTCTTCTATTTCTATTAATTCATCTAGATACTCTTCTTCCTCTTCTAGATATTTAGCAATTTTCTTTTCTAGCTTTTTCTCAGCCTTTTCAATGTTTCTAGCAAGTGCAGCTTTTGCTTGTGGGTTTTGTATTTTTTCCATTGCTGCTGTTAGTGCGATAATATTTTGACCAAGTTTTTCTTGAAGATCTGCTAATGGGTCAGTTGTTTCTTCAGTTGTCTCGCTAGTTGTGTTATTTGATGTTTCTTCCGTTATTTCTCCATCCGTAGTCGTTTCCTGTGTCACTTCTGAAGTATCATCTCCAGAGTTATCTTCATCAGTAGATACACTAGGAGTCGTAGTAGATGCTAAATTAAATGCAAGTTCCATCTGTTTAATTGCTTCCTGTAATGTTTCTTCTGCAAGCTCTTCATTTCCAGCTGCAAGTAATGCCTCTGCTTCTTTAATACGTTCTTCAGCAAATGCAACTAAAAGAGCTGCTTCCTTTGTATCATCTAATGTAAGAGCTAATTTAATTTTTTCTGTGAATTTTTTTAGGATATAAAAGAAATCTCCAGGTACTAAAGATACTTTTTCCGGTACAGTTGCTTCTTCAACCTGTACATCCTCGTTAGTAGCTATAGTCTCATCTACGTTATTTTCAACTGATGAATTTTGAGTAGTAACCTCTTCAGTTGTAGTAGACTCTGGTGCTGTCGTTGTTGTATCGTTTGCAAAAGCACTGCTCGTACCCAATGAGAATGTTAAAGCTGTCGCAATCGCGCTTGTTGCTAATACATTTCTAATCTTCTTGTCGAAAAGCATGTAGAATTCCTCCTATTTTGTAATAACTGTACTAAAGAGATTCGAGCCCAGTTTTCCGTTTATGTCGCTAAATTCAAATTAAATTTCTTGACAAAAAATGGGGCCTGACCCCCGGTGCGTTAAAGCGTTAGCGCACCGGGGGTCAGGCCCCTTGTTTTAAGCTATGACATTGCGTGTGTTTTCGTAGTTTTTGTATTGTTCGGTTTTCATGATTTGTTTGAGGATTTGGATGGTTTGCCAGATCTCTTCATAGGTGTTGTAGAGTGCCATAGGTGCAAGGCGGATGACGTTTGGTGCTCGGAAATCTGGAATGACGTTATTGTCCTTAAGCGCTTTACAGATGCGAGCTGCTTCGTGATGTTCTAAGCAGACATGACCTCCACGGCGTTCATTTTCCCTAGGGTTGCCGATACTAAATCCATATTCCCCTAATTCATGTTCGATTAAGTACATCATATATTCTGTCATGTGTAATGATTTCTCACGTAACTTCTCAATCCCAGCTTCTGCAAACATTTCAAGTGATCCCAAAAGTGGTGCTATGCTCAAGACATGTGGAGTCCCAATTTGAAATGCCCCCGCTGTTTCTGCATGTGTCAGGTCATGTTCCATGTCAAATTGCTTTTCTTTTTTTGAGCTAAACCAGCCTGCTAGACCTGGTGCAATGCCATGGTGATTTTTATGAACGAACATCCCACCAACTCCACCTGGGCCACTGTTTAAATATTTATAATTGCACCAAACCGCAAAGTCCACTCCCCAGTCATGTAATGAATGAGGAAGCGCTCCAATGGAATGAGCTAAATCAAATCCGATTAAGATGCCTCGTTTATGAGCTTCTGCTGTTAAACTTTTCATATCTAGAAGCTGGCCACTTCTATATAAAACAGAAGGAAGCCAAACAATCGCTACATCGTCGGTCATTGCAGCAATGACATCATCTTCATTGATCGTTCTACTATCCTCGGACTTCACTAAAACAAGATGCTCCTGAGGCTCTAACCCGTGTAATTTTAACTGAGCTTTAATCGCATAAATGTCCGAAGGAAAATCGAGTTCATCCGCAACAATTTTTGTTCTCTTTCCTTCTGGCTTATAAAAGGTCGCCAATACCTGGTGAAGGTTCGCAGTAATGGATCCAGTTACAATCGTTTCTTCTGGTCTAGCACCAATTAATGGTGCTGTCAGCGCCCCAAGTCTTTCCGAAAACTCAAACCACGGCTGATTACCTGCCATCCAACCATCGATTCCAAGTTCTTTCCAATCTTCTAATGAGTTTAGCAGTGCTCTTTCAGCACGTTTAGATAGTAATCCTAAAGAATTACCGTCCATATAATAGATATCTTCTTTTATGTAAAATTCATCTCGAAAGGTTGTTGTTTCTTTGTCTAATTGCTTTGCATAATCGACTGTTGGTAAAAACGTATTCATTTTCACTAGACTCTTCCTCCCCGCTTATCTTCATTTAATTATAGTATCTCATATCTATTAGATTTTCGGAATAGTTAGGTAATATAGCGCAAAACCACATTTCCATTAATTAACCAATTCACCTAGACACATCTATCCAACGTTGCTCTCATCGAACTTTCGGCATATAGAGCGTTTCTAAAGCCTTAAAACCCAGTCAATTCCTGTTGTATTGCATATAGGATTTTGTTGTAATATACTGTGTGCAATTTAATATAAAGGAGACACTCTATTGGTATATGACGGCATTATTATAGCCTTACTTGTGGCCTTGATTCGCGGAGGAAAGATCACAAATCTTTCTGAAATAACGTTGAAAATGGGGTGGGTCTTCCCAGTTCTATTACTCTTCCAATTGATCATTTTTTCACTTCAAAATGAACTCGCGTGGATTGGTACTTATAGCAACATAGCTTTTATTTTTGTATATCTTATAGGATTGTTCTTCCTTTGGCTGAATTGGGATCAACCTGGATTCCCCATAATCACTTTAGGAGTAGGTTTGAACTTTATTGTGATGGTACTAAATGGTGGCAGGATGCCTGTTTCACCTGAAGCAGCTCTAGCATTAGACCCAACTTATATAAATGCTTTAAAACATAACCTTTATGCAAAACACGAGGTAATTACGAATTCTACGCACCTTGCCTTTTTGGGTGATATCATCCCACTGTCTGCTCCATATCCCAAGGAGCAAGTGATTAGTATAGGCGATATCATTATGAATATAGGTGTTTTTATCTTTATACAAAGAGTTATAGTAAAAAGGAGATAAAAAAAATGAGCAAAAAAACAAAAAAGACCATTATAAATTTAATCATACTAGGTTCTGTCATTGTTGCCTTAACTTCAGGATTTAAATTTCACTAATCATTCAGGGCGTGCCTCAAAAGTGCTCCCTGAAAATTTTCTAAATAGAGAGCGTGAATAACTGATGAAAAAAATACGATTAGATTCTCTATATGCAACAATACTTTGCGTAATAGGTGTCCTTACTTTTTTAGGTAATTATAATTACGCTTTTACGAACTGGGAATTAATCGGCGTATTAACAGCTGTACTGCTTTTATTAAACTTTTTTAATATCGTTCTTCCCCCTTCCGGAAATTCGTTATCAATGGATTCTGCTATATATCTAGCCAGCCTCTTTTTGTTTGGTCTAGATATTACATTAAGTATTTTATTGGTAACGACGTTTGTCTGGTTTGTCTATTACAGGAAAATTGCATGGTGGAAACACCTATTTAACTTTGCTAGTTATTCGTTAACAATAGTGTGTACCTACTATATTTTCACTCTAATGAATGGATTACCTGGCGTAGTAAATTTCAATACAATTATTCCTTATATCTTTTCACTCGCAACGTACTTTTTATTAAATGTCTTTATTTTCTGGGGCTATTTTGCAATTGCCTCACCTTCCCAAGTCACAAGTGTGATTAAAGGTGCCATTACAAAGGCTGTTCTGAAAGAGTCTTTCTCGAGTTATTTTAGCTTACTCATATTATCACTTATTTTAACTATTTTAATAAAGGAAGCACTTTACTTCGGGTTGCTTTTGTTTACTGTCTTATCTGTATTTCTATCCTTTGCTTTTAAAAACTTCTTTCATCTTTATAAAGATACCGAAGAAAAGTCAAAAGTTGATTTCTTAACAAGACTTTATAACCATGGCTTTTTCAAACTTAAACTAGACGAAATGTTTGCAAAAAATGAGGATTATAATGGATTTACAGTTGCCCTCTTAGATGTAGATGACTTTAAAAAATACAATGATACAAGCGGTCACCTGCAGGGAGACGAATTATTAAAATTCTTTGGAAAGTTTATTAATGAAAAAACATCCACTCATCCAGAGATGATTTCTGCACGATATGGTGGCGAGGAATTTGCTATTTTAATGCCTAATACAACATCAAACGAGGCAGTCTCCATTTTAAATAAAATACGAAAAGAATTAAATGATACACACTTTAAAGGTGTTGAGTATTTGCCACTAGGTTGTATCTCATTTTCAGCTGGTATTGTTGAGTTTACAAAAGGAACCTATGGGTCGTCTGAATTGCTAACAAAAGCGGACAAAGCGTTATACTTTGCAAAAGCACAAGGGAAAAATTGTGTTCAAGTGTATCACGAGGGAAACAATGTCTATGATAATGACTTGTATCTGTTAAAAGAAGTAGAAAAGCTTGAGCAACAGCTACAAATCTTTTTAGCAAAGGATATGTACACCTATCAACATAGTAAACGAGTGTTCACCTATGCTACAGACCTAAGTAGCAAACTGGAGCTTAGTAGCGAGGAAAAACGAAACCTCATCTTAGGTGCTCTGATTCATGACATTGGTAAACTTGAAATTCCAAGGGATGTTATTAACAAGAAGGGGAAGCTTGATCCACATGAGTGGGAAATGATGAAAAAACACGTGACATGGGGGAAAGAAATTATCTCTTCTGCGAAAAAGTATAATGACCTTATTCCCTTAATTGAGCTACATCATGAGCGGTTTGATGGTAAGGGGTATCCCTTTGGTTTAGAAGAAGATAATATTCCAAAGCTTGCGAGGATTTTATGTGTAATTGATTCATTTGATGCAATGACAACTGAACGTCCTTATCAAAAGACTAAGACCTTCGGAGAAGCGATTATTGAGTTAAGAAAATGTGCTGGCCAACAGTTTGATCCAGCGTTTGTGGAACCTTTTATCGAGATGATTGAAGAGAAGTATCCTCAAATGCTATAAAATGAACTATTTGTGTGACATGGTGTCGGTCAAGAGCTGACACCTTTTTCCATATAAAAAAAAGAATGCCAGGAGTGTAACCTCCTAACATCCCTTCATTTTTTATTTAGTTAACGCATTATATGCATTTACTAACCCGTGACCATAGTAAGCGTCATAGCCATTTTTACCGATATCCTCAGCTGTTTGTTGAAGATGTGTTTGAACTTGCTTTGGAGATGGTTTTTGACCAGTTGTTTTAAACACGTGATCAATGTAAGCTGCTGCTACACCAGCAACTTGTGGTGTTGCCATTGATGTTCCAGCTTTCCAGCCGTAGCCACCTTCTCCAAAAGCTTTAACAGCAGTTGCAGACTGGCCAATATATGTTGGAACTGTACTTAATACTAAGAATACATGGTCACCAGCAACACGTTTCCCAGTTGTTGGGTAGTCAGGACCAACGTCCCCACCTGGTGCAGCTAAATCTATTTTACCGTTACCGTAGTTTGAGAAGAACGCTAAACGATCATCTGTTCCAAAGCCACCACCTGTTGCAGATACAGAAATTACTCCAGGAATGCCTGCTGGTACGTTAATAGTTGCTCCTTGAATTTCATATTCTGTATATCCAAGAGAATGTAAGTATTCTTCATACCAATCTGATAATTGGGAAGGATTTGATAAGTCTTGAGCATCGTTACCAGCTGCAGCTACAACCGTTACACCTTGGTTAACCGCGTAACGAATTGCTCGGTTGTATGCAACGATATCAGCAGAGTCTCCACCTAATTTAATTTTCTCTCCAGTTACAGGATCATTATATATCCATTGACCATTTGTTCTAAATCCACCTAAGCTCATGTTGATTACGTCTACATCATCATCAGCTGCTGCGATAATTGCGTTTGTAATCCAAATTTGTTGAGCTCCACCAGATGCTCCAAATACACGATATGCTCTTAAACCAACCTCAGGAGCAATTCCTTTCATACGACCATTTGCACCTATTGTTCCAGCTACGTGTGTACCATGGCTGTTATAGTCCATTGCATCCGTAGTGCCAGGTACAAAAGTTCTCGAGCCTGGAACAATGTTATCCACTAAATCAGGGTGATTCATGTCAAATCCGCTATCAATAACTGCGACAACCGTATCTTTAGACCCTGGAGAAATCTCATGGCTCGCACCATTGTTTGTTACACGTTCAATATCCCACTGATAACCAGTGCCCCAGATGCTTTCATCAGCTCCTAGATTAGGTAATTCTGGCATTGCAGTACCCACTGTTCCCATTTCATCTGCATTAACGTCCGGTAAATCTAGTGGCATTTCAATAGAAGGTGTAACTGTTAATACTTCTTTATGAGATAAAGTAGATTTTAGGAACTTTGAAGGATTTCCATCAACCTCAACTTGAACAATCCCAATTGAATTTAGCTCAGTCTCTACTTTAGCACCTAAACTATTCATAAATGCTTTAAAATCACTAGGTACACTCTCTGATTTAAATGCAATTGTGAAATCCTGACTACCAAATTCATAGTTTGTCGTTTGCGCAGATGCTCCTGAAAAAGCAAGAGAAGATGCCAAAAGCGCAGTTGTTATCGTGCCAGTTACTGTTTTAAATAATGTACTTCTTTTCTTAAAAACCATTCGTCGTATCCTCCTAAAATATAATTCTAGATGTTATAAATCTAGTTTTCCTAATTCACTAGTTGCTGTTTGTCACCACTATACAAATAATTCTAATTATTTTCAAATTTCACATTTTTACAACTTGTCGTTTTTTAGTGAAGCAATACTAATGTCATAGGCTAATAGTTTTGTTTTAGGATCAATTGCTTTTATGAGGATAGGAATTGGGCTCTGAATTTTTAGAAAATAATTGGTAAAATTCTAAATCATTAGTAGGATAAGCAGTTTACAACGAAAAAACTTTTCGACTAAATTCGACAAACACAAGACATGAAAATAGAGGAACAACGTTAGCAATAACATCATTCCTCTACTCCAATAATCCATATTTTCTTTTAAATCTTGTTAATATTTTTATCCATATGCCTCCAAATAATAATAGGAATACGACATTTGAAACAGCATGCATTGAATCAAATAATGCGCTTGCTGCAAAATAAGTAATAAACAGCTTAATATCAATTCCCGTTCCAGACTGAATAAATGCAGCTACTCCCCAAAAATTCATAATCGCACCAAATAAAAAGCCCCACACTATTCCGAAGAGTGCTTTACCCCAGGTAGCTTGCATAAACTTCCTATTCCGAAGTAATCCTGCAGTTAATCCAACTAATCCCCATGCGACCATTTGCCAAGGAGTCCAAGGTCCTTGTCCAAGAATCATGTTAGATGCCAGTGCTGCAACTGCACCGATGATAAATCCACTTTCTGCTCCAAAAACAATGCCAGCCATCATAATCACAAAGGTCGTTGGTTGTACACTTGGTATACTTGCAAACGGAACACGGCTAACAGCTGCAATGGCTGAGAGGACTGCTAACAACACTAACTCACTTGCTTCTACCTTTCGCGTTTCGAATCTTAATAGTAGTAGTAGAATGGCTGCAACAATAATCCCAAAGCTCAAATATAGGTAGGAATCCTCCCATATTACCGCTAAAAACAACAACGCGATAATCCCAATTATGAGGCTCACCATCCCTAGCGTTTGTTTAAGGTACATGCTTGAACAGCCTCCTCAAACGTTACGATAGAAGCATCAGGTACTGAGCGGAACAGTCGTTGAAGCATGGTTGTGTAAAAGAAATTTCCTCTAAAGAAGTTCCTTGGAATGTCTTCAGCTGTAATCTTCCCCTGAAACATCATTCCACACTTTGTTGCATGCTGTGCCGCAAATTCAACATCATGAGTGGACATCATAATGGTCATGCCTTCTTCTTTAAGCCTTGTTAAAATCCTAACTAAATGACCTTTAGAAAGAGGATCAAGTCCTTTTGTCGGTTCGTCTAAGATGAGAATCTCAGGTTTTCGTAGAAGTAGACAAGCAAGAGCTGATTTCTGTAGTTCGCCTCCACTTAAATCATAGGGATGACTATTACGTAGATGAGCGATGCCTAAATCTACTAAAATCTGTTCAACCTCATCCTGTCCAACTATGCCCCATTTTTCAATGGTTGCCTGAATCTCACCCTCAACTGTATCATGGATAAAAAATAGTTTTGGATTTTGTGGCAGGTATCCGATTTTCTCTTCTTTCTTTTTCATAGATTTTAACGGCTTTTCTTCATAAAAAACCTTGCCACGCTGAGGTTCAAATATACCGGCGAGTACCTTCAGTAAGGTTGATTTCCCAGAACCATTTCCACCAAGTAGCGCATAGATTTCTCCACTATGTATCGTAAAGTCAACTTCCTTTAATATCAGTTCACTCTTTTTATCATATTGATAATAGACATTTTTCATTTTCATTAATTCATTTTGATTAACTTCACTTTTTACATCAGTTCGTTTAGTTGTGGCTACCTGCTGTACCAGAGGTCTTCCTTCTTTCACAGTCAAAGGAAGTTCTCCTGAGCCTTCAAGCTCCAAAAATAGGGAAGGAATGGTTGGAACATAAGCCGCTTGTAGAGGTGATTTCCAAAGTTCTTTTAAGACATCTCGTGGATTTCCCTCCTGCACAACCTGTCCATGGTCCATCATCACAATCTTATCTGCGACTGTAAACACTTCCTCTAACCGGTGCTCAGCAAGGATAATGGTCATTCCGAATTCTTCATTAAGTCGTACGAGCATGTCTAAAAACCCTCGAGCACTGACAGGATCAAGCTGAGCGGTTGGTTCATCTAATAGTAAAACATCAGGCTGCATTAATAGGACAGATGCTAAATTCATTTGCTGCTTTTGACCACCCGAAAGCTCATGAGTTTTACGATATAAAAGTGGTTCTGCATCAAAAAAATGAACCATTTCTGCTACTCGGTTTCTCATTTCATTTGTTGATAAGCCTCGGTTTTCTAATCCAAAAACAAGTTCATGAAGTACTTGGTCTGCCACCACTTGATTTTCCGGGTCCTGAAATACAAAGCCAACATCTGTTGGCTCCACTTCGGTGTGAATGGTTCCAGACAACACGCCATGTGGTTGTATTTCTTTTTTTAATAATCGTAATAGTGTACTTTTCCCGCTCCCAGAAGCACCAAATAACACAACAAATTGCCCTTTTTCGATGTTTAAAGAAACATCCTGAAGAGCTTGTGATGGCGCATCAGGATAGGAAAAGGACACTTGGTTTAATTTAATATACGCCATCTAACATACCCCCATCCTTTAACAAGTAGTGGAAAGCTTACGAAAATAAGGTAACCTACAAGACTTACTATCTCTAGACCAGATAATTCGACTGTCTCCATTCTTGGGTAAACCGTTAAATAACCAAACCCGCTATATAGTCTCCAAAAGACGAGGATGATAAAAATTGAAGCTAAGAAAGAAATGGCTAACACATCTGCTTTTTTTAGATGAAAATGCTCATATGTTGAACGTTTACCACTTCCATACCCTCTTGCTTTCATAGAGTCGGCAGTTTGAATGGCTTCCTCCAAGGAGTAAGTAAGCAACACTTGAACATATAGCAATCCGTTTTTTGCCTTATCCTTTAAGTGTCCATGTAGCACGGATATTCCTTTGCTACTTTGGACTGCTGATATTTCTGCTAGCCTCCTTCTCATCAGAGGGATAAATCGGAGTGTAAGCATGAGTAGGATCGCAAATTGTGATAAAAATCTGGAAAATAAAAAAAGTAATTTGTTTGGTGTCATGACTTCATTGTAAGATACGAATAAGGCAATCACACTAATAATGGATATGGCAGTCATTCCCCCATAGGTGACAGCTTCGAGTGTGACTCGGTGGTTTCCGATTTCAAATAATACGGTTCGTCCTCGTTCATTAAAAAGAGGGTTAAGTATCAAGATGAAGGTGAACATCGAAAGCATTAAGAAGCCCCATCTTTTTAAACCCTCAAGGTGACCTTGGACTAAATTAATCACCAGTACTACGACAAATCCCCCTGCCAAAAACAGAGGGTGTAACATGAGCATTACAAGAGAAAGAGCCCCGACATAATATAGGAATATAACAGTTGGATGAAATTGTTCAAAGCGATGTTCCATTATTTGTCGTTCGAATAATCTTCTGTATACATCCAGTCAATTCGATCTCCCTCTTTTACTTTGATTGCATCTGAACTTTTTGACAGTGTAGAGCCATTTAACTTACAAGTCCATCCACTTTTCGGGCCATAATCAAACTCGTAATAATTATCGATTCCTGTGACATACGCCATTGCTCCGGTACCCGTATAATCAACGAATATGTTTTCTTTTTTAGTAATTTGTAAAAGTACATCCAAAATCGTGTCACCTTCTTTAAAGGCAACCTCCGTTGTATTTATCAGTGTGCCCACTTCTGCTGGCCCTATCACTGTGATTGTTACTTTAGTAGCAGAAGGCTCCGCAGGTTCAGGTTTAGGTGTTTCTGTGGTTTTTGGTTTATTTTCTGTCGTTTTTGGTTTTGATTCTTCTGTTTTGGCCTGGCTAGATGGTTCTTGTTTTGGTGTTTCTTTTTTGGCTGGTGTGGTTGTTTCTGTTGTACTTTTCGATTCAGATGTTGAATCGGTATCGTTCACTTTTGGTTTGTCGGCCAGTTTTTCGGTGTTTTTCTCACCACCAACAGCTTCAGGCTTGGAATCAGTAGACTCTGTTTTATTCTTGGAATCTTTCTTGTCTTCATACACTTCGATTGTTTTATCTTGAACTGTATCTTCTACTTTTGGGTTTGTAGTATCCGAGGAGTTTCCACAACCACTTAGTAACATGGCTAATATTAAAATAAGGGTAGGTAATTTTAGTAGTTTTGCCAATTTCATTGTGTCCTCCTACTCTTTTCGTTTCGCATTAACAATATAACGTTGTGGTGCATTACCAACAAAGTTAAATGGATAACAGGTTGTAATGGTGAGTACCTCTTTTGGGGCTGTTGACTTAATCACTGTACGATCATCCGCTTCTACAATGAAGGTTTCTTCAACTACATAAGTGAAGGTACCATAGTTCATTTGAACCGTAATTTCATCGCCAACTTTTAACTCTCCAAGTCTCTTAAACACAGTATCTCGGTGGCCTGATAAAACAACCTGATCCTTTTGATCTGGTAATGCTGTTCCGGTGTAATGGCCAACTCCTTTTTCAAGGTCATCATCTGACACCCCAGCTACAATCGGCAAGGTCGATTCGATGGTAGGGAGATTGAGTACTCCGAGGATATCGTGATTTTCAACCGGTACCGTTCGATCAACCTTGTGCAATGGTTCTGCCGAAGCAACATGTTCGGTTGCCTTGAGGAGTGTTTCTGTTTGAACTTTGGATGTGGTGTATAGTTTGCTGCCTGCAAGTATGATAAAAAAGAGCCCTCCTGCCATGAACAAGAGGGATAATTTTGTTTTCATTGTGTGTTAAGCCTTCTTTCTAAGCTCTTTATCAACATAAACTATTTAAAATTTCAACTTAGACCGTTTCTTTCCGCTGCAGGCATTTACTTTCCGCGGGGAGGAAGTCGAGCCTCCTCGGCGCATGCGCCTGTGGGGTCTCGACCTTTCCTCTACTTCCCGCAGGAGTCAAATGCCTTCCGCTTCAATCCACTCTGTTTACTATATTAAGAAGTCCGTCTTCTTCTCTCATTTACGTAAAGAGCAACACCAACTAGTAACAGGATAATACCAAATGATAAATAGTTGTACATGTCTGTTGCAGTGTTAGGTAATAGTTTACCATCACCTTTAGTTGCAGGTGCTTCTTCGTTTGGTTGGTTTTCTTCAACCACTGGAGTCGCATCTGCTGCTGATAATGGGAAGTTGTATAGTGAGCCTGATCCGTTTTGGAAAAGCTTATAAGCAACAATTGCTTGGAAACCTTGAGCTGTTGAGAATACATCACTTGCATCTCCACCTTGCCAGTCAAAGCCACCGTCTACATTTTGGAATGATAGTAAGAATCCAATTAAGCTGCTTCCGTCTTTTGCAAATAAGTTTCCGTTTGCATCAACGCCTAAAGCGGATAATGAAATAACAACTTGTGCTGCTGTTGAGCTGTTATCGATTTTTCCAGCTAGGTATTGTGATGACAAGTATTCAACTGCGATGTCGGTGTGAACTTTTACTTCAGCTTGGTCTTGGTATCCTGCAAGTGCAGTTAACACCATAGCCGTTGTGTCGATATCACTATTTGCACTGCCATCCCATGACCATCCACCATCTTCATTTTGATTTTCAAGAAGATGGTTTACAAGCTTCTCACGTGTCCAAGTAGCATTTTCAGGAATCTCAAAGTTCGCACTATCTAATGCAAGTAATCCATAAACAACACCGTTTAGACCTTGCTTTGTAACATCACCATTGTAAATAGCTTCTATTAAGTTATAGCCTTCAAACGTTGTTGGGTTTTTTCCAGTTGCTAAGATACCAAGTGCATAGCGCTCTGTATCTGTGATTCTAGCAAACTTTCCTTGCTTTTCATTTACTGCTGCTTTTACATTTTCTAAATATGTTGCTGGTACTGTTTTACCCGCTTGTTTTAAAGCGATTGCTTCCCATTCACCAACTTGGTTCGCAAGTACATATGCTACTGCAGTTTCAACTGAAGTACCTAGTGCATTTTTATCAAAAGGAGTAGCAGGTGTTTCTACTGTGTCCTCAGTTGTTTCTTCTTCTGTTGCAGTTTCCCATGATTCATATTTAAACGTGATTTGATCTCCAGCTTGAAGCTTGTAACTATCTGCTCCAACAGTTGCTGATTCACCGTTTATATAAAATGCCCAGTAGTAAGTGCCTTCAGATGCAACTCCAGAGATTCCATTAACCATCGTTCCATATTCAGAAACAGAGGTTTCAAGTTGATCATGACCAACGATAACTGTTAATAAATCCAATGCAGTAGGGTTATTTATGAAGCTAACACCCTCAGCTTCTGTAAGGTTTTTCGCATCTTTCCCTGTTACCGTTAGTGTTGCTTTATTTTCTTTAGCTGCAGTCCAATCTTCATATACAAAGCTAATTTGGTCTCCATCTTGTAAGATGTAGCTATCTGCACCAACCCATGCTCCAACTCCATTTACGTAGAAAGCCCAGAAGAAGTTGCCTTCAGCCTTTACACCTTGAATTCCAGTGATCATTTTTCCATACTGACCTTCAGTGAATTCAACGTTCTCTTCACCGACTGCTTTTACAAGTGTATCAAAAGCTGATAAGCCTTCTGCATCCTCAACAGGTGCTAGCTCTACAAGTGTTTCCTCAGCACCGATAACTGTAATCGTTTCCTCTTTGCTTTGCTGTGCAAAAGCTGTTGTATGGAAGCTACCAAACAAAAGAGTAAATGCTACAAGAAATGATAAGAATGTGTTTCGTTTTTTCATCTAATTCTCTCCTATCCGTGTTTTTTCCATAAAAAAAATCCCCTCAGGAGGAGATTTGATGTTAAGTATCACGGACCACGACTTTGCGCTCCGTCTTAACACCCTCCTATCCGCGTAGGTTTTGGTGCAAAAAAAACAGGCAGGTTTCCTGGCTCATGATCATCGCTTCCTATGTCTTCCCATCCTTTGGACAGTGACGTAATATAGGTTGCTCTCATTTACAGTGGCGGGACCGCGTTGGATTTTCACCAACTTCCCTATTAAGCTATATATCTATTACATTCAAAAGATATATAGCACCTGTTTTATGCTAATTTAGTTTTTTATGTCGAATCTTATTATACAAATGTTGGTAGGGTTTGTATAGTGGGAATTACTTTTCCGACAATTGAGTGGCATATGGGCTCCAAATGCCCTGACACTTTTAATCGTCCTCTGTTAATCTCTGAATTGTCATTGCTAGCAATAACGTTCGTTCAGTAAGAGTTGGGATTTCTAAATATTCATCTTCACTGTGAGCATTTCCACCAACTGGGCCCATCCCATCGACAGTAGCCACCCCGTTAGCTGCTGTAAAGGATGCATCAGAGCCGCCACCTGTTGACGTGTCTTGGACATCAATTCCGATTTCTTTTCCTACCTCTTGGATGACTTGTAGTAGTGACTCTGATTGTTCTGTTTTTTCCATAGGAGGGCGGCTGATTTTCCCTCTCATCGTGACTTCTGTTCCTGAAACTTCAGTAGTCGAGCAGATTTCATCAATTTTTTGCTGTAAAATTTTAGCTTGCTCCATATCAGAAATTCGAATGTCAACATGAGCAACCGCTCTTGGGGAAACTGTATTAACTGATGAGCCACCTTCTATTAAGCCAACATTTACACTTATGCCTTTTTCGTGATCCGTAAGGCCGTGGAGTTGGATGATTTTATGGGCTAACTCTTCGATTGCACTTCTGCCTTTTTGTGGTTCAATTCCGGAATGTGCTGCTTTTCCTTTAACAACTAACTTATAGCGCCCTCCGCCTCGTCTAGACGAAACAAGCGAACCATCTTTCCGTGCTGGCTCCACAATCAATGCATATTCTTTCCCTTGGGACTTTTCCTCAATTAACTCACGTGATGTAGGTGAGCCAATTTCCTCATCACTATTTATAATAATTTGGACATTTTCATATCCTGGCGTTCCCGTTGTTACCAATGCTTTTAACGCATATAGAAGTTCAACCTGACTTGATTTCATATCGACCACTCCAGGGCCATAAGCACGATCGCCTTCTATACTAAATGGTCTTTTAGCAACCGTTCCTTTTGGAAACACGGTATCCATGTGGGCAACTAGGATAATTTTAGGATCGACCGCTTCTTTATGTTGAATCACGAGGTGATTTCCGTGCTGTTCTTCTTCCCTAACCTCAACAACAAAGCCAATTTCTTCATATTTTTCTTTTAAAATGGCACCGACTCTATCAACACCTTCTTTATCATGCGATCCACTGTCTATGTTAACCAGTTTCTCGATTAACTGAAGCATTTCTTCTTGTTTATCCTGTAAAAACGTATTCACTTTTTGACCACTCCCGAACTATATTAAAGATTTACCAGAAGGTCCGATGTACTTGTTGAAATTGCCCTTAGCGAACTCAAAAACGGTAATTTCTTTATTCTCCTACTAATATACCATGACATTCTCTGAGTGGATAATGTTCACTTTTTCCAAACTTCTTACTTTAACAAACAGACAATATAGTAAATTGTATAATTATTAGTATACTGATAATTACTAATTATTAGATTACACTTGTTGTAATTTTGTATAAAATTTAAAAAACCCAATTTTTCATATATATTAAAAGGATATTTCTATAGGCTCATAATCTACTTGGTATGTTTTTTAAAAATACAAAAAATATAAATTTTATTGTAACTAGTTCATGATTTGTATATATATTAAACTTAATGAATTTATTTCTTAATGCTAAACTTTAGTAAAACGAAATAAATATCGTGAAAAAGAGGAAGAAGATGAAGAGTTTAGGAAATGAGGATATATTGCCTAAACTCATACATTTTTTAGGAAAATGGCTCATAAGTGACATAGCCCTGTATTTTGGTAATCCAATGGTTTGCCCCGACATCGAATTGGCCACCAAAATTCGAATCAATATTGTATACTCGGTAACGTTCACCTGGATTTAAAACCCTTACATAATGTAGTTTATCACTTTCATCTCTTTTCCAAAGATTAATTCCTTGAGTGATTGTAACATAACCGATTTCACCACGAGGTCCTTTCATAACTTCAACTTTCTCAGTGTAAGGCTCATAATGAACATAATCAGGCATTTTGGTAATCCAATAGTTTGCTCCAACACCATATTGTCCGCCATACTTGTCTTCTATACTGTAAACTCTGTAGCGTTCACCCGGGTTTAGAACTCTAACATATGCCAATTTCCCATTCTCATCTCGAGTCCAAAGGTTAATTCTTCTTACGATTTTTATCGTTCCAATTTCGCCTCGTGGGCCTCTAAGCTGTTCTTGTTCTTTAGTTGGTAGCCCTTGGTTTATATATGGAATTTGAACAATTCCATATCCATATAAAGAGTCTTTTCCAGGAGGACCGATATCCTTAGAAGTCTCCTGTAAAATGGTGCGAAGTTTGCTTGCGGATGCATCAGGATTGGTCTCCATAATAAGAGCCAATACCCCTGTAGCATAGGCAGTGGACATGCTGGTACCACTAAGGATTGCGTATTCATTATTTAGATATGTACTTAGAATAGCCACACCTGGTGCGACAACTTCTAATAAGGGTCCAGTCGCAGAAAAATTTGCACGGATTGCGTTTTTGTCAACTGCACCAACTGCTATTGTTTCGGGGTATCGTCCAGGATAATCTATTGTATCTGTCTCACCGTTCAAATCCCCGTCATTCCCAGCGGAAGCTACTACAAACACACCACTGTTATATGCCTTTTTTATCATTGAAGATAAAGTCACTGACTCTTCATTTGTTCCGATACTGAGATTGATGATATCCATATTATTATTAATTGCCCAGTCAATTCCTGCTGCTATATCAGAAAGGTATCCAAACCCTTCAGCATCTAACACTTTAACAGCATAGATTGTAGCATCGGGCGCAATTCCATTTATACCAGTTGAGTTATGTTGTGCCCCGATGATTCCGGTGACATGAGTTCCATGTCCATTATCATCACTATAATCAATACTACCTTCGACAAAAGAGGCTCCACCGGCAATTTTCAAATCAGGATGGTTACGTTCAACACCACTGTCTAGTACAGCGATTTTAATTCCTTTGCCAGTTAGACTAGTAATGAAAGTTTTAGGAGGATTTTCTTCTACTTCCTGATTGATGACTTCTTCTGGATTAATATTGTAAACTTTATTCTTTTCAATGGCCTGGATAGCAGGATTTTCACTCAATGATTTTATTTTTTCAGAAGGTATTATAGCAGTAACAAGAGGGAGGTTCTCCATCTGATCGACAATTGAACCCCCTAGCGTAGTAATTATAGTCTTATCAATTTCCTTTTTAAAAAGGATCATATAGGTTTCAGTGATGGTCTGATGATTATTACTTTCTTCAAAGGCTGAAAAACCATTAGGCTCCTCACTTTGCTGGCATGAGGTTAATATAATCATGAACATGAATAGGAAAAAGATAGCCCATTTATTTTTTTTGAAGTGGCTCATATGATACGTACCCCTCCATGTTTGTAATCCAATGATTCCCCCCTACACCAAATTGCCCTCCGTATCTTTCATCTTTACTATATACGCGATATACTTCACCTGGTCTTAGTACCCTTGAATATTGCAACTTACCATTTGCATCTCTTTGCCAAAGGTTAATTGGCTTCATGATTGTGACGTGTCCAATTTCACCTCTTGGCCCTCTGACAATCGGAATGTCATTTTGTGTGGATTGGCTAACTGGTAGATAAGTAACATGATCTGGCATATTTGTGATCCAGTGATTTCCGCCAACATCATATTGCCCTCCATACTTACTATCTATCCTATAAACACGGTAGGACTCTCCAGGATTTAAAACCCTCACGAATTCTAATTTTCCATTTGCATCTCTTTTCCATAGATTGATCCGCTTTTTAACCTGGATATGGCCAATTTCACCTCGTGGACCTCTAACAATACCTTCTTTAGTATCATCTGGTGGTGTCGTGTTACCTGCTGCTTGTGGATTCGGTATTTTAAGGATTTGACCAATTTTTATAATGTCATTCGTTAACCCATTTACCTCTTTAATTTTTGCTACTGTGGTTCCATTTTGTAGAGCGATAACAGATAAAGAATCACCTGATTTTACAGTATAGTTGATATAGCTAGGTTCCTGAGTTTTTTCGCCAGTTGCATCTGAATGGCCCTTTAGCCACTCTCCATAATTTTGCCAGATCATATTATTCTCTTGCCCAAGGGCCCAGCTTCCTGTTCCTTTGATTTCGTATTCATGTACTAAATCTACTTTTGCTTTAATGGATTGTTCATTTTCATACCAAATATGATACATTCCTGGACCTAAGATTCTTCCCGCAAGATTATACGTTGGATCTGTATCCTTAATAATGATTGTTGCTTTCGGCGTTTGAGCATTCTCATCATACGTGATAGTTGACTCATATAGACTTATTAACTCGTCAACACGGTTATGTGAGATCCCATAGCCACCAAAGTCTTGCCCTTCAACCCAATAGCGCCCAAAGAAGGGAATTCCAAGTACAATTTTATCCCTTGGCACACCTTTGTTTATAGCATATTCAATTGACCTTTTCACCCACGGCAAACTTGCTACCGGTCCTTCTGGGCCACCTGTGTAACTTTCATCATACGCCATAATCATTAGGTAATCTGCATACTGAGAGAGTGCTTGATAATCATAAGAACCATGCCACCCTTTAGTCCAACCATTTGGATTTGCAGCAACAGCTACTGAAACTTCTTTGTGAGCAGGTATCTTTTCTCTTAAAAGTCGTACAAGGTCCGTGTAATTCTCCCGATCAAGATCTGTCACATTTTCGATATCAACATTTACTCCGTCAAGGTTATACGTTTCAACTGAATTTGCAATCTCTTGGGCAAGCTTTTCCCGATTTTCAAGAGCAGCTCTTCCTGTTGTACGGTCCCAATGGTTACTTAAAAAAGGGACAACTTTAACACCCTTGCTATGCATCTCTGCTATAAACGCACTGTTTACTAAACGGGTTAATTTAAGAGAACCATCAGGGTTAATATCAAAATAACTTGGTGAAATTACTTGTAAATTTCCTTGTGTTCTTTCTACATAACTTACATGTGTAATTGGATTGCTAAAATAAATATAGGACATATTGAAGTTTTCTACATTATGAGCACTAGCTTTTTCAGTATATAGAGGTATTGTCGTGATGATCATGGAACCAACCACGACTTTAACGGCAGACGCCTTCACCCCGGGTAGTTTCTGTTTTAATAGAATGTTTACTTTTTCCTCTAAATTTTCCTTTTGATTTTTTAGGGATGCTAAAAACTCAGTTGAAAACTCAGTTGGGTCAGAATTCAAATATAATATAATCGTAGAGCTATCATTTTCCTCTCGTATTTCAAACCAATTTAAAAAATTTATCATAGTAAAACGCTCCCCCTTGTAGAGATTTCCTTTCCTTATTATTAAGGAAAAAAGGGATTATTATTAATAATGTGGAAAAACGAGGGTAAAAGTAAAAAAACGTTAGGGCTTTTTTAGCTCTAACGTTTCGCTTGTTTAGCTTTTTAAAGAGTGTTCCTTCACATAACGATTCCATTCATGTTCTTTGCATTCAGCACTACATGAACGGTAATGCTCATGCTCACACTCTTCACACATGATGATATGCTTATTACATTCTGGGTTTCCACACTTTACGACTCTTTCTTCTGGCTGTTCACAGTAGTGGCATTTTCCTACTACTGTTGCTTCTTCTGTACGGTTGACTGGCACAGATATCCTATCATCAAATACATACATTTTCCCATCCCATAAACGGCCTTTCACTTCTGGGTCATAGCCGTAGGAAATAATTCCACCTTCAAGCTGTGAAACATCCTTAAAGCCTTCATTTACTAAAAACCCTGAGAACTTTTCACAACGAATTCCGCCAGTACAATAGGTTAAAACCTTCTTATCTTTGTATTGGCTAAAGTTTTTGCGAATCCAGTCTGGAAGCTCACGAAATGTCTCGATATCCGGTCGGATTGCATTTTTGAAGTGCCCTAGATCATATTCATACGTATTTCGAGCATCTAGAATGACAACATCCTCGTCTTGGAGTGCTTCGTAAAATTCTTTTGGAGATAGATGTTTCCCAGTGGTTTGGTTAGGGTTTACATCATCTTCTAGGCTTAGGTGAACAATCTCTGGCTTCACTTTTACCTTCATTTTTCGGAACGCATGACCTTCAGATTCTTCTATTTTAAAAATCATATCAGAGAAGCGCGGGTCCTTACGCATCTCTTCTATATATTGATTCGTTTGTTCAACTGTTCCGGAAACGGTTCCATTGATCCCTTCATGAGCAACGAGAATACGCCCCATTAGGCCAATTTCATCACACATCGCCTTATGTTCGACCATAAATGCTTCAGGGTCTTCAATAGGTACATATTTATAATAAAGTAAAACTCGATAATCCATATCTATCACACCTTCTATTCACTAACTTATTGCCTATCCTATAATATCAAAAATTATAATAAATATCATAACAATTGCCCTTAAAGTTCTCTTCATATTTTCAGTTCTAATGACAAAAGCTATTCATGAAATATGTCTTGAGGGGCCTGACTCCCAGCACTTTAAAGTTCTAAAGCATCAAAAGTCAGGCCCTGATGTAGATAATACCACCAAAAGGAGAATTCAAAATGGGTAATCAAAATGATAATAGAACAATCAGATCTAGATCAGAAAAGCGTGCTATTGAAGCAGGACACGACACAGGACAAAAAGAGTTCAAGCGAGGAAACGGTAGCCAAAACAACACGATTCCGAATCGTAATTCATAGTTGGTCTATTGGGGCCTGACCCCCGGTGTAGTAAAGCGCTAAAGTGTTTTGTAAGTCCGGCCCAAAATAAAGAAGGTGAAGAGTTTTTCTTCACCTTCTACATTTTCAGCATATAGTTTATAGCGGCTCTCTCGTGATAAGATGCCTTAGATTCGAGCAAACTCCTTACACTTTCATCTAGACAATCATGGCTTAATACTCGATTCTGTTTCCATTGAGTGTAATGCCATAGGTATTTTACTTTGTAAATTGCTTTAATCACATATTTCCCCCCTCGAACAAAACCCATAAATCGACGGAGTCGCATTCGGAAACTGGCTGGCATGGTCATGTGACGTTAGCCCCTATAGTTTTGCGTCACCACTTTTCAATGGCTTTGCCGTTTCGTACGATTTATGTTTATAAAGTAAGTATATAGTAGCTGCCATTTTGGAAAAAAGGGGCGAAAATACTAGACTTTTCTACCACCTAAATTAGAGAACTCTATGTGTTATAAGTTTAACTAAATCACATTAAAAGTTGGTTTTCTTTCCCTATAAGTTGTAACATATTTAAAGCCTGCTTCTTTTAGCAGTTCGTATCCTTCATCTATTTGTTTTCCTACGAAGTGTTTTGTATGAGCATCAGTACCCACAGTAATAATTTCTCCTCCAGCCTCTTTGTATAACTTTACAAAAGGAAGGTTTGGTAGAGAGCAGTCAATGCGATATCGGTAACCGGACATGTTAATTTCTATTCCACGGTTCGTTTGAGCAAGTGTTTTGAAAGTATCTTCGATAATATCAAAGTACTTCTCCCACTTCACACTCTTCCAATCAGATTTCACAAAGTGTAGATAGCGTTTAATCAGCGTAAGGTGACCTAATACATCAAAGTTATGGTACTCCTTCACATATTGATTCACTGACTTAAAATAAGTTTCAATGGAATATTCCAAAGACTTTCCTTCAAAATAGTCTCCATTATGCAGATCAAGGTCATCCACGATATGAGCGGAGCCAATAACAAAGTCAAAATAGTTTTCAGATAAGAACTGGTTGCTGCGTTCGAATGTAGATGGATGAAGCCCCATCTCAACTGCCTTTAAGATCGTTAATCTATCACCGAACTCAGACCTCATCGAATCTACTTGACTAGCATATTCTTGGTAGTCAAACTCAAAAGTAAGATCACAGTTTGGATAAAAGTAATCCATATGCTCTGTAAATGCAATTTCTTTAACCCCATTTTTTATTGCCGTCTCACATGCCTGCTTCATTGGCATCTTCGAATCTGCTGATATACTTGTGTGAACGTGATAATCAAACATCATTAACTTCCTTTCTGGGCATAAATCTCAGAATCATATAAAAGATACTAATAATTATAGCACAGATTCAGATAATACGTTAACGCGTTAACGTGTTGGGGGTCAGGCCCCACAAGACATATTTTATATTAATTATACATTTCCTTACGACTTAGCATTTGAGGGGTGATTCCCACACTTATTTCCCTTATAAGAAAGGCATTCCAGCTGTTTCAAGCAAATTTCTTAGCTTATGTATGTCTCTTTCTATAAATAATCAATTCATAGATTCATGTTTAAAACCTTTTTAAAGAGGAATATATTAAATGTACCGTTACTACTAAAAGGAGGAGATAACACATGAAGAAAACTAAAAAAATAATTGCACCAGCTTTAGGATTCGGATTGGTTTTCGGTGCTATTGGCGTTTCGGCACATTCCACAGTAACAGTAGAATCAGGTGACACATACTGGGGAATAGCCCAAGGTTTAGATAATGCGACAACAGAAGACTTAATGGAAGAGAATGATTATGTTCCTACTGAGATTCCAGTTGGAGCAGAAATTACGATTCCAAATCAAAATACGGTAACACATGTTGTTCAACCGGGTAACACACTTGTGGAAATTGCTGCAACTTATGACGGTGTTACTGTAGATGATTTAGTTCGATTAAATCCAGATGTTGATCCATATGAATTAACGATTGGTTCAAATATTGTAGTTGTTGACTATACCGAAGAACAAGGTGAAGATTACCTGTATCACACAGTTCAACCTGGAAACACTTTCAATGAAATCGCAAGTGTTTATGATGGTGTTAGTGTAGAGGAGCTAATGGAAGCAAATCCAAATTTAGACCCTTATGAATTAACAGTTGGTTCTAAAATAGTTATTCCACTAAACTAGTAATCTGATAGTTATGATATAACTCCTGTATCGAAAGATGCAGGAGTTTTTGTTTTTTTTAAAAAGCACATGTGAACTATTTCAGAACCAGTTAGGGCCTTTTGTTAGAAATTTTGCAACCAGTTCACCCTTTTAGGCAGATTGAGTTAGTTTGAATTTCATAAAGAACGGTTAAAGAAAAAGGGAAATAAAGAATCCCTAATTTCATCCAGTGTAAAGGAAAAAGGTCAAGTGTTATTAATTTCTAAATTTTTCCGTTCATAATCCCTTTGTCCTACATATATTGTTTAGTAGATAGACATAGGGGGCAACGGCATGACAAAACCAATAGGGGTTCTTTGGATATTTTTATGTTTTTTTACTTGGGGTTCAATTGTTGAGGCAGAGACTGAACCTCAGTTAATTATCATTAATAAAGGGACAAATGAGCTAGCCTATTACGAGAATGGCGAGCTTGTGAAGGTATTTAAAGTTGCAACCGGAAGGAGCAATAACCTTACTCCAGAAGGAACATTTCGCATTGTAAATAAGATTAAGAATAGGCCATATTATAAGGATAAAATACCAGGTGGTGACCCTCGAAATCCACTTGGGGATCGGTGGTTAGGTTTAGAGGCCAGAGGGACATATGGAACAACTTATGCCATTCATGGGAATAACAATCCTGAATATATAGGTACATATGCGAGTGCTGGGTGTGTGAGAATGTATGATGATGAGGTTCGTTGGCTTTTTGAACAGGTCAATAAATTTACAACGGTCATTATCACGAATTCTTCAAAATCCTTCGATGCCATTGCCACTAGTCATGGTTATGAGCCTTATAGTAAGTTGAAAACTGTCAACGTCGACAAGAGGAGTCCTCAGGCAGAAAATTCAGAGGTCACTATTAAGGCTTTAACTACTAACAAAAATACTTCCTTATTTAAGTTCTTAGTCTTTGATGGAGGTAACTGGATCACATTACAGGACTTCTCGACAAGTAATCAATTTGTATGGCAGCCTCCTATAGCTGGTTCTTATCAAGTAAAAGTTCAAGTGAAAAGTACTTCCTCTGAAAAACTGTTTGATGACGAAAAAATCATTCCTTTTGAAGTCTTTGTTTCCGCAAAAATAAATTCAGTTTCGTTTGATAAAGAGGGTCCACAACCTATTAATACTGCAATAAACTTGAAGGCTAATTCAAATGATAAAAATCAAAATTTATTGAAGTTTTCTATCTTAAATGGGACAGAGTGGCTTACGTTAAGGGAATTTTCCATGTCTGCAAATTTCACTTGGACTCCAACAGAGCCTGGTAATTATAAAATAAAAATTGAAACCAAAAACAAGCTTTCCAGTGAAGAAGCTGAGGATGAGATAGAACTTTCCTATACTATCTTCCAACCTGCTGTAATGATGTCTGTGGCCGCAAGTAAAAATAGTCCACAGCCAATCGGCACTTCACTTTCTTTTATAGGTTCAACAAATGATGAATCTGCAAACCTAGTTAAATTTTTGATATTTAACGGGGAAAAGTGGGCCACGGTTCAGGACTTTTCAAGAACCACTAAGCTTAATTGGATACCTGAAACTTTCGGTGAGTATCAGATAAAAATACAGACGAAACATGAGTTAAGTAGTACTGAGTTTGATGATGAGGAAACAATTGAATTTACAGTATTTACGCCTGCCACTTTCCAAGGTGTGGCCTCTACTATAGAAAAGTTTATCCATGATGGGGACAAAGTGAATCTTAAACTAGAAGAATTAGATCATCATGAATACCGTATTTCAATATTACATGGAGAAAAGTGGAGTGTTATGAGGGAATATAATACAGAAAGTAAGTTCAACTGGCAGCCAGAATCTCCTGGAATCTATCGCTTAAAAATTGAAGTCAAACATCAACTCTCGAGTAAAGAATACGATGACAAAAACGAATTTTTATTCATCGTTTATGCATCAACACCTTTTCAAGCCGTAGTAGAACGTCGGGAGAAAATTAGAAGAATCCGAGTTGGGGCCTGACCCCCGATGCGTTAAAGAGCTAAATAAATATAGTGGGCTACCTCTATTTTAAAAAGTTTGGGGAGACCCACTAATTTGATTGAATTGGTTATCTGAGTGGAATCCTATGAGGACACATCGAAGAAGGTTATACTTCAAGTAGTTTCTTTAGCTTTGCGATTTCTCTTTCGTTCCGAGCGGCTTTTTCCCATGTAATGTCTTGGTCGATGACTAGTGTATTCATTTTATCCATTATGCCTTTATAGTTGAGTTCATTTTGTTCTTTCATTTCTTTATGCACTTCCTCTACTCTTACTAAGCCCTCCTCAACTCTTACTAAGCCCTCTCTCATGTTTCCTACCATTCCAATTAACTGGGATAGCATTTCTTCAATTTTATTTTCTTCCAAAGTGTTTCACCTCCTTTCATAATTGTACTACTAGCATTACCTTTTATCTAGGTGCTAATAATATCCTTTATCAAACAGTTGGTGATGGTTAACTGCTTCTCAGTATAGAATCTTCTTATCGAATCTGTTTAGAGCAGATATCATTCTTGCTAAAATTTTTATCTGTGCACGGCTAATCCATTTATTCCTTCAACACCTTTTGGCCAATGGTTGTGACTTTCGAATCATCTCCCTGCCTCCCCTACCTGCTTGACTTCTTTTTCAACATATTCCCTATAGGTCATATATCTTGGATCTTGAAAATAACTTAAGGTCTTTGTAGTGTTTATGAGTGAATTTTGTGCTTTAGATAAATAGGTAGAATAACTGCTCCAGGGATACTTCGCAGGGTCAAGTACAAGGTTTGCCTCTAGTGGATTTCGATGGATATAACGCGTAACTTCTAGGAAATATGTAACAGAATCTATTAATTGTGCTCCGTACCTCCCTTGAAACACATGGCCTACAAGGTCATACTTCCTATTAAAATATATTGCGTATCGCGCTTGAAGCTATTTCATGAATAGTGGGATTGGTGTGTCATCTGTTTCAATTAGGAGATGTACATGATTAGGCATGAGGCAATAAGAGTGTAAAGTAACGTGGTGTGTACTGTGGACTTTTTCAAATATCCCTAAATACTTTTGATAATCCTCTCTTTCCAGGAATATCTCCGCTTTTCGATTTCCACGAGCTGTAATATGATACGTTGCTCCCGGAAAACATATTCGATGCTTTCTAGACATTAAATCACTCCAATTCAGTTATTTTCGATTTACACCTTTCGACACAAACCATCATAATCCTCTTTACAAAATTGTGTACAAAATATGAAGTTTGGGGCCTGACCCCCGATGCGTTAACGCGTTAACGGACTGGGGGTCAGGCCCCACTCGACACATTTATGAATTTTTATGCAAATAAATTTATAATTTTTCTTTTCAAGCACGAAATAATTTGGTATAGTTTTTCTTGTATTCTAGTAAATTACAATATTGAGACTTTTTAAATTGAAGGGAGATAGGTTATGAGAAAGTTTTTAGCTTCATTTTTATCGCTCTTTTTGGTTTTAGGCCTAGTAGCTCCAGCTACTTTAGCTACTGAACCAAGTGAGCAAAGTACAGTTCAGGCCCAAAGTGCTGTAGAGCTGGAGGTTAGTCAGTCGTTACTTTCACTTACTGAAGTACGTACAGTAAATGTTAAGGTTGACTTCGGAAAATATGTAGACCTACAGGATTTACAATGGGAATTTGGCGGAAAGAGTTTTGAGGAATGGAAGAAATGGGATGGTGATGCTAAGGAATTTAGCGGTGACCCATTCATCACTGTTGTTGAAGCACCAAAATACGTTGGTTTTTCGACTACAATTGAAGCAACATTAGAGTTTGGATTACCGTTTTATACGGAGAATTTAGCTCCTCGCTCCATTCGTGTCCTGTACCCAGAATTAATGGGTGACTATGACTTAACACTTAAAACTTCAAATGAAGAACTAATAGCTACAACTACTGTTAAATTAAATGTTTATGATGAATTTTTACAATTCGATGAAATTAAACCCGCAATTGACAAGGTTTTCGCAGAAGCTAAAGATAAAAATGGCCGATACCTTGAATACAAAAGTTTAGGAAAATCAGTTCTAGGTCGTGATATTCATTTTGTTGTTCTTGCCAAAGATAAATCAGCCGTAGATAAATACCTTAATGAGACGTTACCTACTGCTTTAGAAAACCCTACAGAACTACTTAAAAAGCTTAAAGACGGTTCAATTGGTGACTATCAGGTCCCAATTTGGCTTAACAATATTCACCCTGATGAAGTTGAAGGAATAGATTTTCAAACTGAACTTTTAGAAAAATTTGCTCTTCAAGATGAAGTAACTTTTAATACTACAGATGAAAATGGAACAGAATCTAGTGTTACCTTAAATGTTGAAGATGCTTTAGAGAATGTTATTTTCTTATTTAATTTTACGTATAACCCTGACGGACGTGTGGCAAACACGCGTGCAAATGCTAACGGGTTTGACTTAAACCGTGACAATGCGTACCAAACACAGCCTGAAGTAATTGCGGTTAATGAGGAAATAGCAAAGTGGACACCAATTTCCTTCCTTGATGGACACGGTTATGTAAAAGGCTTCTTAATTGAACCTGCAACACCACCACATAACCCGAACTTTGAATATGATTTATTAATAGACACAATGATGGAACAGGCCCATGCAATGGGACGCGCTGGCATTGCGAACTCAAATTTAGATTCATACTTTATCCCGTTAACTGACTGGGGTAACGGATGGGATGATATGACACCAGCATATACAGCTATTTTTGCAATGCTACACGGTTCCCTTGGTCACACAATTGAGGTACCAACATTAAGCCAAGATTCTTTACGTGCTTTAGTACATTCAGGTCTTGGTGCAACAAAATATGTTGTTGAGAACAAGGACCTACTTTTCAAAAATCAACTAGAGATCTTTGAGCGTGGAGTAAAAGGTGAAGATAATCGTGCTGTAGACCAGTTCTATGTTAACCAAGCTGGAGAACAAATCGGACGTGTTCGTGGGGAAAATGAAAACTTCTTCCCAGAGTATTATGTAATCCCTGTTGATGGAAGCCAAAAGAATGCTCTTGAGGCAACAAATATGGTGGAATATTTACTTCGAAATGGAATTAAAGTTGAGGAAACTACAAAGGTTGTTAAAGTGAATGGGAAAACGTATCCTACGGGTACATATGTTGTTCCTATGCACCAAGCAAAACGTGGTTTAGCGAATGCAATGCTCTATAAAGGGGATGACGTTTCAGACTGGGAAGCAATGTATGACCCAATTGTTGTAAACTTCCCTGCACTTAGAGGATTTGATACTGTTGAAGTGCGTGTTGAAAACGCGTTTACTAATAAAACAAAAGTTGTAACAGATGTTGTAAAAGCTGAGAGTGTCCTAGATACTTCGGTGCCAAACCAAGTAATCGCTAACTCAAACAACGACGTTGTTAAACTGGTAAATACTCTTCTTGCAAAAGGAAAAAAGGTTGAGTATGTTGTAGAAGACAAATTTGGTTTTAACAAAGGTGATTTTGTAGTAAATACGAAAGATTTAGTACCATACCTATCAAAATATGTATTTGATGCAAAAGGTACTACCAAAAAACCTAAGACAGTTAAGCTTGAAAAACCTAAAGTAGCAGTAATCGGATCAAGCCAAAGCAAATTCTCTGTAGCCCAACTAGGGTTTGAAATTGTTGATGTAGAAAATGCAGATGTTATCATTGATGACTCAGGAAAATTCAATGCCGAAGATGTAAAAGGAAAAACGTATGTCGGTATTGGTGGCAGAGCATTATCTGCTGTAAAAGAAGCTACTCTTCTTGAGGGCTTTGACTACCAAACTACTGATTTATATCATGAAGGTCTTCTAAAAACGAATGTTGTAGACCATCTTTTAACTTCTGGTTATGAAAGTAATGAGTTGTTATATACTACAACAGGATCATGGATTACAGCAGTTCCTAAAAACGCACAAGTACTTGCAACAATTGTAAATAGTGACGACTTCTATGTAGCCGGCTGGTGGCCTGGACATCAAGATGCTAAAGGGCAAACACTAGCATTTACAACAGCACTAGACAAAGACACTACAGTGACACTTTTTGCAAATGACTTAGCATTCAGAGGACACACTCAACACAGCTACCGTTTATTAGCAAATAGTATCTTTTCATCTACAATAAAGCATCCAAAGTATTAACATTATTATGTTAACACCTTAATAGATGCCATAAGACTTGCCGTCCCTCCGGCAAGTCTTTATTTGTGTCCACAGGGGCCTGACCCTCAACGCTTTAAAGCTTTAATGCACTGGGGGTCAGGCCCCTGGACAAGGCCCTAGACAGGTATTGTATATGTTTGGTAGATTTATAGTAAGTAAGGTTTTGAAAAGGGCGGTGAGAGTGTGGGGCAGTTGGTGAAGTTATATGATTATCTTTCGAGGTATGAGTTGGATATTTTCCGATTTCCTAGTGATTTTATTAGTTATAAGAACAGTCAATGGGAACGTATTCAAACTGCATATGAAAGAGGGAACCTCGAAAAGCTTATTACAACAGCTATAAATCAAATTGAAATGAATGAACGGTTTGAGGTTGTAAAGGAAGATAAGAAATCCTTATTTCTATCGATGAAGCAGCTTTTCAAAAAGAAGCAAGATACAGATGAACAAGAGCAAAGCCAAGAGGAATCTAATCATTCTAAAAATAATGTGGAGTTATTTGACTCTAACCAGATGCTGTCATTAATCGATCCTACTATAAAGGACTTAGATGAGGTTAAGAAGCAATTTTTAGAATACTTATTTAAGAGGCAAATTAATTGGGCAACAAAAAGTGAAATTTTTGTAGATGATGCGGTGTATGATGATGAAATCTTAAAGTATTTCTTGCAACGATTCCCTGACACCCACCTACTTCTCTACAAACCTGTATTTCTTGTAAAAACTGCACCTGTTTCAGTCGATATCGTTTTACTAAGCCCAACATCGGCATGGTGTATCACCATTCTCGAAGAACAGAATGATGTTTTTCAAGGCGCTAGCGGACGTTTTTGGATACATCATACAGCGAATGGACAAAAAAAGGTCCTGTCACCTATATTAGGTTTAAATAGAATGGAGAAAGTGGTTGAACAGATTTTTAAAGCACATGATGTAGATTTACCTATTAATAAAGTTGTGCTTAATCGTACCGGCTTTCTCGATTACCCATTTCCCCCTAGTGATATTGAACTAGTGGATATTCGAAGCTATGAACGATGGTATGCTAAGTTAAAAAACAACCCCTTCCCACTTAAACATTCTCAACTAAAAGCAGCAGAAGCACTATTGAGCAGCTGTCAAACGGGATATGTAAAACGAGTACATAATGAATCACCCAGTTAGTTTAGTAATGCAACTGGGTGATTTTCTATTTAACATTTACTTTTCTTATGCCATTCCCATGCTGTAGAAATAATGTTCTCTAAAGAACGATCAGCTTTCCACCCTAACTCTTCATGGATCTTATCAGACGATGCTACTAATCGAGCAGGATCACCTTGTCTGCGTTCGGTATATTCAACGTTCGCACGCAATCCTGTAACTTTTTCACAGGTCGTAATTACTTCTTTAACCGAATAACCAAATCCATTGCCAAGATTATAGACAGCTGTGTTTTTCTCACCCTTTATCAGGGCCTCCAGTGCTAAGACATGGGCATTTGCAAGGTCTGTCACGTGGATATAATCTCTAATACACGTTCCATCTGGTGTATCATAGTCCGTACCAAAGACAGAAATCTTTTCTCTTTGTCCTAAAAGGTGCTGTAAAATTAAAGGAATTAGATGGGTCTCAGGATTATGGTCTTCACCAATCGTGCCTGATTCATCAGCACCTGCTGCGTTAAAATAACGCAGGATTATGTAATTAAGCTTGTAGGCATTTGAAAAGTCCTCTAAAATCTGCTCAACCATAAGCTTTGTTCGCCCGTATGGATTGATTGGATTTGTTGGACTAGCTTCATCAATGCTTTCAACCTCTGGAATGCCATACGTTGCGGCAGTTGAGGAGAAGATAAATTTTTTCACGTCATGCTTCAACATCGTTTTTAATAACGTAATTGTTGCCACAACATTGTTTTCATAATACTTTAGTGGGTCTTTTACTGATTCTCCTACAAGGCTATTCGCAGCAAAATGCATAACTGCTTCAATAGGATAAGTCTGAAAAACCTTTTCTAAGACCTCGGTATCACCTAGATTCCCTTCAACTAGAACAGCATTTTCATTTACTAAAGAACGATGGCCTGTTGAAAAATTGTCTAGAACCACCACTTTCTTCGTCTTGGCTAATTCTTTTACTAAATGGCTGCCAATATAACCCGCTCCACCCACAACTAAAATCAATATTATCACTCTCTCTAATTCTATAATTTTCAACACTCAATTTCCTCACATTACCGCTTTAACGCACCGAGGGTCAGGCCCCAGTTGTCATATTTGCACTGGTGTGATGGCTTCCTCACCATGTAATACTTTTATAATATTATCCGCTACCAAATGTGCCATGGTCATCCTAGTTTTCATACTTGCACTCCCAATGTGAGGAAGTGTTACCACATTTGGTAATGTTAACAGTGGATGGTCAACTGGTATTGGTTCTTGTTCAAAAACATCCAGTCCTGCTGCCCATATATCTCGGTTTTTCAACGCATGATATAAAGCACCTTCATCAACAATACCGCCTCTTGCTGTGTTAATTATGATCGCGTTTTTCTTCATTAATGATAATTCCTCTTTACCTATAAGGTAATGGACTTCAGGGCTATATGGGAGTAGAAGGCATACGTAATCAGATTGCTGGAGTAATTCTTTAAATTCAACATACTGAACACCAAGTGTGTCTTCTGTTTCTGGCTTTCTCGTTCTGTTATGATAAAGCACCTTCATATCGAAGCCTTTAGCACGTCTAGCAAGTGCCTCGCCAATTCGTCCCATACCCACAATTCCAATTGTGGCTCCATAAATGTCTTGACCCGTTAATTCCATCGGTGACCATGCTCCCCAATCGCCACTTCGGAGGAAATCAGAAGCCTCAACAACTCTGCGTGCTGTAGCCATTAATAAGGCAAATGTTAAATCAGCTGTTGTTTCAGTTAGTACCCCAGGTGTATTTGTTACGATGATTCCACGTCGATTTGCTTCCTTTACATCAATGTTGTTATATCCTACTGCAAGAGTGCTAACGACCTTTAACTGTTGTGCTTGGTCTAGCAATTCTTTATCAATGGAATCTGTTAGCATACAAAATAGACCATCTGTGTCTTTGATTTCATTTAATAGTACTTCTCTAGGAACTGGGATGTTTTCTTCTTCCCACATTGTAATCTTAAAATGATTTGATAGTTTATCGATGATTTCCGCTGGTAGCTTACGGGTGATGTAGATCTTTTTCATATAAGTCTCCTTTTATCCATAAGAATTGTAATCCAATTACACATATATACACAGTATCCTCACCTAAACATTTAACCATATGCTTGTTTTTGGCACAACAAAGGGGCCTGACCCCCAGCACGTTAAAGCTTTAACGCACCGGGGGTCAGGCCCCGGTTTTCAGCATTTTCTTAGTAAGTACAGTAGATATGGTGTACCTAGTAGAGCTACGACTAATCCTGATGGTATTTCTTTTGGTGCTAGTACATAGCGCCCAAGGAAATCTGCTCCGACTAAGAGGATTCCTCCAAGAAGTAGACTCACGACAATCATTCGTTTATGTTCAAATCCGACAATACGACGAGCTGCGTGTGGAGCAAGTAATCCAATGAATCCAATTGTACCAACGATTGAAACACTTGCGGCACCCATGATGACACCAAGTAGAATAGCAACGATTTTTGCTTTTGAAACTCTTAATCCGAGCCCCATTGCGATATCATCCCCAAATGCTAGCACATCCAACCTTCGGGTAAGTAATAGACTTAATGGAATGGTTAAGATGGCTACTAGCAATACTAGCTTTAACTCATCCCACCCTTTCGCATACGTTGAACCCGCTAACCATGCTAAGGCAGGTGCTACACCAAGCTTTGCTTTTACAATGAGGATTTGTATAATAGCAGACCCAACTGCTGATACAGCCACTCCAATTAGTGCAAGTAATATTGAATTCCACCTGGATCTCCAGGTTATTAATAGAATAATAGATATAGCTATCAATGACCCGATTAATGCTGCAATAGGTAAGAATTGAACAGATACGGTTGGAAACAATACGAGAAAAATCATGGCTCCCGCGCCTCCACCTGAAGTTATACCTAACACAGATGGATCTGCTAGAGGGTTACGAAGCACCCCTTGCAATAGCACTCCACTCATTGCCAATAACATCCCTACAACAAAGGCCGTTAAAATTCTCGAAATCCGGAATTGCATGACAAAAGGTGATGCGAGTTCCCCTTGAAGCCACTGCTCACGCGTGAAAAAGGTTGTTCCTCCAAACGATACAGCTAAAAGCAAAACACTCAATAAAAGGATAACCAACGAAAGCAGAATCCACTTGTAGGAGATAGATAACTCAGCTCCACCTAGACGAGTTTCTCCTTTTTGATGACGTTTTCCAGCTTTATAGGCTAAAAACATGAGCCATGGCCCGCCAATTAAAGCTGTCATTGCTCCTACGGGAATCTCTTGCCCCGGTGCAATGACTCTTGCTAGGACATCCGCTGCTACTAATAAAATTGCTCCCCATAAGAAGGTATGAACAACCAATGCTCGATGACCCTTTATTCCAAAGAACCTTACAATATGTGGTGCCATTAAACCAACAAAGCCAATGGGTCCAACCACACTAACTGTTATTGCCGCAAGAAGGATGGCTGTGAACCAGGCTACTATTTTTACTTTTAAAATCGATTGACCCAAAGATGTTGCAATATCATCTCCTAGAGTTAAAAGATCCATTTTTCGACCTAGTAAACTAGCTAAAATAATTCCTCCTAAAATAAACAATACGGCAAATTTGACTCCGGACCAATCTAATTGGATCAACGTACCGGCTCCCCATAAAAAAAGCCCATTTGTTTCATTTTCAAACAAAAGCTGAAGCGCCCCAGTGATGGAAGCAAATAATAGGGATATAATCATACCTGTTAGGGCTACCCGTACAGGGTCCATCGTTTTTCCAGCAAGGCTCATGACTAAAACAGCCGAAACAACCGCACCTAATAAGGACACAAGAAAGGGATACTTTCCAACATAAGAAGGGAAAAAGATCATACTGACTACTACAAAGAAGTATGCTCCTGCATTTAGTCCCAGAGTACTTGCGGAAGCTAGTGGATTTTTAGTTAATGTTTGTAAAAATAACCCCGCTACCGCTAATGCTCCACCGGCCAAAATTCCCATAACGACCCTGGGTAATCGCAAGCCTAATACGATATCCTGAATCCGACCACTATTCCAAACTTCTGTTGCCAAGGCAAAAAACGTATAATCTGCTTGACCTTGTGTTAGATGTACCAGGCTTAATGCCAGTAACAGAAGAAGGCCCCCTAAAAATAAGCTAGAGGGCTTCAATTGAACGCTGTTTAACATATTATTTTTGCTCCACAGAGCTTACGATACGATCAACTACTGTAAAAGCAGACAGTGGTCCACCAAACAACCACGCATCCCCACCCAATGGGTACATACGATCAGTTGCTACAAAGTCTAAGTTTTTCCAAACAGCATTATCTTTTAATTGGTTTTCAAAAATGTTGTCGTTATCTTGTACAACGTAAAAGAAGTTTGCTTGTTCAACTGCTGGTAATGCTTCTACATTCAACTGAGAAAAACCATAGATTTCGAACTTCTCAGATGCATAGGCATTTTTCATCCCGATTTTTTCTAAAATTACAGATGCCATCGCATTAGGTGTAAACACTCGAAGAACCGGAACCTGCTGTGAACTAAACGCTTGTGTTAAAACAAATTTATTTGTTTGTAGTCCGGCTGCTTCAATCGATGCTTTCGCTTCTTCATACTTCTTGTCTAAATCAGCTAATACAGTCTTTGCCTCTGCATCTTTACCTAAAGCAGTTGCCATTGTTTTAAAAGTAGAAACCATTTCATCATATTGACTGATTGTTTCATCTGTAGGATACGGCTCAAAAAATAATGTAGGCGCAATTGTTTCTAATTCAGCTTTAATCGCTTCATGACGAAACTTTGGAGCAATAATTAGATCCGGCTGCAATTGCGAGATTGCTTCTAAGTTCGGCTCTTGACGTGTTCCAACATCTACAACATCACTTGATAATTCAGCATCAATTTGCACCCAAGAATTAAACCCTTCAACGTCCGCTACACCAACCGGTTGAACACCTAATGCCAACAAGTTCTCAGCATACACCCACTCAAGCACAACAACTTTCTTCGGTGTTTCTTCAAGAGTAACCGACCCTAACACATGGTCAACAGTGACAGCTTTCGTTTCTTCCTCTTTTGATTTTTCTTCTTTAGAAGTATCACCGCTCTTTGCAGTTTCTTCTGACTTAACTCCCTCTTTAGTATCTTCTGCTTGCTGATTGCAAGCTACTAATGTGAATGAAAATAATAATAAAAGTAATAAACCCAGTACCTTTTTCATATGTAATTCCCCCATGTGATAATGATAATTAATTTCAACTAAAAGTATTATAAACATAAATGAAAATCATTTTCAATATAAATTTCAAATAAAATTAAAGGGGCCTGACCCCCAGTACGTTAAAGCTTTAACGCGCCGGGGGTCAGGCCCCAAAAGACATATTTATTTACAACATGATTCTGTATATTTTTCGGTTGTAGCGTTGGCTGTCTCAGTTGATCCACAGCAAGAAGACGCAGCCTGCACTTCTTCGTTCACTTCTTTTATCTCAATCCCACAACAATCCGCATCTTTCTTCCCTTGACCTACCATCTTTTTAATAAAGTTCATCATTTTCCTTCAGCTCCTACTATAGAATCAATATTTTTTAATATATACTACACAATATAAAAGATAAATCCTGATATTGTTGACATAACTATGACTGACCCTACGAATGTAAACACGAGTTCTTTCTTGAAGATTGATTTTAATAGAATGACTTCTGGTAAACTGGCACCGACAGAGCTGATCATCATTGCCATTACTGGACCTAGTGCCATTCCCTTCATGATAAGTATTTGCGAAATTGGAATCATAGTAGACAATCTAATATATAGTGGAATCCCAATGATTGCTGCCACAGGTACTAACCACCAACGTTCTTCCCCAAATAAACCCGAAATGAATTCAGTTGGAACAAACCCTTGGATAATGGCTCCGATTCCAGCACCAATTAGTAAGTATGGATATACACTCTTCATTAACCCAAGTGTCTCTTTCCAGGCACCTTTAACATCAAATTTTTTCTCATTCTGCTCATTAAAGCCTGTCATCACTACATTTTTAACTGAACGCTCAAAACCAAGTGCCTCTAGTGTAAATCCGATAATTACCGAGAATACAGCTGTTACGATTGTATAAATGATAGTTACCTTCCAGCCTAAGTATACTCCCATAATTGTTAAAATCGTAGGGTCTAGTAATGGTGAGGCAAACAGGAAAACCATAATTAGTCCAAATGGTAGTTTTTTATTAAGCATGTTGACTACGACCGGGATCGTTGAGCATGAACAAAAAGGTGTAATAAAAGCAAAGATGAGTGCAAATAGTGCTCCAACTAATTTGTTTTTGCCAACTAAGACTCTTTCAATTTTCTTATAAGGTATAAGCCCTTGCACCAGGCTGATTAAAAATGAAATTCCAATAAATAAGATGGTTAATTCTAAAGCAATTCCTATGAAGCTTTTGACAGTTTCCATTATCATGGTTCATTCTCCATTCACTATTTAGTTGCTCCACAACAGCTATGTTCTAGATTTACGCTTTCTTCCTTTTTACCTAAAAACAAACTACTAAACACAAAGGACATCTTTGGTCTGCTGTTAAAAGTCCTTAATGTAGCAGACTCATTAAGTAACTCATTTCTTCTTGAATCCACCATGTGTGATAACAAATTTGGATGATTATACATAATCTACTCTCTCTCCTTTAAAACAATTTTTTTTGATTTACCACTTAAAAAAATTTACTTATTAACCCATTAAGGTTCATTGCATGATTTTTGTCTTTTAATCAATTAATTTTGATTAACTAACGCTATTATATTACCAATATTTTCATTATGCAATACCTTAATCAAAAAAAATTGATTTTTATTTTTGACAAAGGGGGCCTGACCCCCGGTGCGTTAATGCGTTACTGCACTGGGGGTCAGGCCCCGGTAGACATATATTGTCGAGTTAGATCGAATGTTTTATAATTGGGATAGGATGGTAGTCTGGAAAGAGAGGGGATGTGGGCATGGTTAGTAAGTTTGTGCTGGTTGCCTTTTCATTGGGGTTTAGTTTTTTAATGTTCACCCTTTCTATTTTTTATCCTAATCCGTTAAAAGAGGTTTCGGATTATAAGGTTTATTATGGTGCTGTAAATGATGAGATTATTGAAGAGTTGGGCTCACTTGATTTGGCTATTATTGAGCCTCACCAGTTTACTCAAGAACAAGCAGATCGAATTAATCGTACGAAAGCAATAACACTTGGCTATATAAGTATTATGGAGCTTGAGATGTGGAATAAAGAGTTTGTGGCTAAGGTTAACGAGTCTGATTACTATTATGTAAATAATGAAAAGGTGCTTGTACCTGCTTGGAACACATATATTATGGACATTTCAAACCCGCATTACCGTCAGATTATTATGGAAGAAATTGAAGAAGAGATCATCGCGAAAGGCTTCCAAGGGATTTTCCTTGATACTGTGGGAGATATTGATGATTATTTTAAAGATAAACCAAAGGATCAAGAAGTTTTAAGAAAAGGCTATGTAACTTTATTAAAAGAAATTAAGAGAAAGTACCCGAAATTGATTTTAGCCCAAAATTGGGGATTTGATACATATAAAACTTCTTCCTTCCCTTATATAGACGGGATATTTTGGGAAGATTTCAATGCAACCAAATTAAAGACGAGCAAATGGAGTCAAAATTGGATTTCTTATTTTAAAGAAAAAGAAAGTAAAGGAAATCTAGCAGTTTTTACAATTGCTCCTGATGAAGCTGGGAAGAAATATAGTGAAGAGCTTGGCTTTAGCTCATATATTAATGAAAACGATGTCTATAACAATTGGACAAAATAAAGCATGTTACATTCATCCTAGTAACATGCTTTTTCATTTATTCTTATCTCGAAACTTTTCCAAAAATTGATCGGTTCGCAAAACCTTCTCCTTAAAGACCAGGGGTTGTGCACAGAATGTATAATAGTCAAGATTGTTTAAATAAGACGCAAATCGAGAAATGACAATCAGAAGACTTAATGCCGATGCAAAAAAGATTGAGAATCCATAATGGTCCAGGTATAAGGCCACAATTGTAAAAATGGTACTTGTCATGCCGAAAAATAACGTTGTTCCAAATGCCCCTTTTTGGTCATCAAAATACAGTAGGAGAAGGACAATTGTATACATTAATACAAAGAATAAATTCCCAATCGTAACAATTATAAAAATATGAATTTGCTCCAATGTTAACCCCAGTAAAGGTAACAGTTCAATTCCTGCTGCAATACTGCAAATCATTACGATTAATTGAATTTCTGTGATAAATGCTAACTCGATTCTTATGATAGAATACAAGTCTTGTTTCGCGTTTAGGATATCCTTTAAAGGTGACGATTGTAAAATTCGCTCATAATACGCTTTGTATTTTTCATAAAAGGATGTTTCAACTGACACCATAAAAATAACAAGGGCTGGCAGAATGGTTAAGTAGGCAAAGAATACGGGAACATCATAATAAGGTGCTACTAAGAATGTCTCCTGAATGATGACTTGCAACTCGCCCTGCCAGACTACAATATTATGACCGTACAATCCAAAGGTATAGAACATTCCCCCTAAAAAAAGAAGAGGGTATTTTTCAAGATAGCTTAAAAACTGAAAATAATCTTGATCATTCACGGAAAAAAACTCTCTAATGTGGCTCATGAATCGTAAGATAATCGTTAAAAATCCTAGATTAAAACATAGGAGTAGTGCAAATGCATTGTTCCACTCAAAAAGATAGATACATGCTAAAACGGAAAGGATAGAAACTGATGTCCCTACCATAAAGCTTTTTACTATTTTCAAATAATCCTTTAAAGCTGAGACATACATACACTGTAACCAAATAATAATGAGCTCAGTAAAAAGCAAGTAAGATGCCAGTTTAAATGAAATTGGAAGAGGAGAGTCCTTATAAAAAATCCAGGAACTAACTCCACCAATCATGATACAGATGGCAACTGAACCATATAGTGATGAAAGGACCTCATCTTCTTTTTTTAAGAAGGTCTTGTCCGCCACAAACCGAGAGAGAATTAAATTAAATCCCCCTGTAAGGATTTGTGAAAAGATGAAGGCATATTGAACAGCTGCAGTGAATAATTGCCTTTCTGCGTATGACGTCCCTGCCGCTTCTAAGAGATTTTGGGCAACAGTGATTAACAAAATACATAAAGCCATGGGTCCAATTGTTACGACTGCTGAGTAACTATAGGCTCGTATTGTATTAAATAGTCCATTCTCATTAAATAGTTTTTTCAACTGAAAGCCTATACCTGCCATGACAATTCCACCAATTCATTATAGAGGGATTTATAACTATTAATAAATGCCTCTTTCGTATACAATGAAGAAGCTCTTTCCCTTCCATTTAACCCCATGTTTTTTCTTAATTGTTCACTTTTACAAAGCTTTATAATGGCTTGTGCCATCTGAGTATAATGCATAATCGGGACTACAATTCCTGCCTGTCCATACTCATCATTATTTCCATAGAGTAATTCCTTACAACTGCCAACATCAGTAGTCACGTACGGTTTTCCTGCTGCCATTCCTTCAAGTACGGCTAATGGCTGCCCTTCACTAATACTTGATAAAACGAGTAGGTCCATCCGCACCATATATTCGTTCACATCCACTTCACCTGTAAAAATGACATCCTGAAGCTCGATATTATTCATAAGAAACATGCATTCCTCAAGGTACTCCTCATTTTCATCGGAAGGCCCCATAATATATAACACTGCCTTAGGAATTTCCCGCTTAACTAAGGCAAAGCTGTGAAGTAATGTTTTGATGTCTTTAATTGGTACAATACGAACAATAGCACCAATATTAATAACATCAGGATCAATTCTTCCATCCGTTCGATTCTGACTTTGTTGAACAACTCCATTAGGAATGATTTTTATCTTTTCCTCTGGGCAGCCAATGTCGATTTGAACCTCTTTGTTTTTTTGAAAAAGAGTAACGACTTGGTCTGTAAAATGATATGCACAGTTAGACATATTGTAAAAATATTGTATCCACAATTCTTTGAAATGCCCTTTTACCCAGTCCGCCTTGATAATCTCTTCCTCGCGTTCACGTGTATAAATTCCATGCTCAGTTACTATGTATGGTTTTTTATACCGATATTTTGCCAGGCTTCCAATTACCCCTGCGTACCCAGTTGATACACTATGATATAAATCGGCTTTCGGAACTGGATGAACAATACTTAAAAATAAAGGAAGCACCATAGATCGTAAAGTCCAGTACATATCTGTAAAAGGAAGGTGGGCATACTTGTCTAAACAAACCTCTTGGATAATATCGTAAAAATCTTTACTCGTTAGAAAGTTGCTTACCGAATCCAATTTTTTACTTGAAAAGAGGTTGAATAGCACTTGCCAATCTGATGATGAACTATCTAATAACGATCGAAGGGCTACCTTTTCAATATCTGTTAACTTGTATCTTTTTCCCCATCTCGGTTCATCTGTTAAATATGAATCTAGGAAAATCTCTTCTACACCTAGAACATTTTCAGGTAATTTGTATTTGAAGTTACCTCTAAGTTTTTCCTCAGCTCCTATTGCGTAAATAATAAACTGATGTTCTGGCATGCTTTGAATAAGTGATTGAATCCAGCTTGATACTCCACCTGTAATATAAGGATAAGAACCTTCAGCAATGATACAAATTTTCATCCTATTCACCAAGTCCTATTTTAATAATTTCTTTTTTTGCAGTAACAAGGTAAACTCCGTTATCAATCTTATCAACGGTACACTCTTTCGTATCCGTCACTTTCTTGTCAGTGCGAAGAATAAAGTAAACGATTCCTGGAAATTCATCAATATACACATTGATCTGATCTTCTTTTTTCTCCATATAAATCTCAGTATTTAACATATGTTTAAGCCAGTTACCTGCTTCTGTTGCTGTTCGGCTCTTAAGCCAAGGATATTCTGTGTTTATCGAATGTAGCATACCATCATATTCTTTGGATAGCTCCTCCCAGCTCATGAAGTATGCACGCTCTTTATCTAGAATGTCATCTGGATGGATAAAATGAGAGAATACACCAATGGATGTAAGGGCGTTAGCAATCGTCCATTTATTCATATCAGTATACTTATAACCGGATGTTAGCCTTGGAAGATGAATGAATGTCTCATCTAATGTGTATTCCTGTACAAAAGACCTACCTGCTTCTCCAGCTAAGTATAAAGAAGAAATAACCTTTATCGAAGGAATGGTTTCTTGAAGAGCAGCAAGACCAGTTTCATCTATTATATTGGAAGGTGGTACATAGGATTGCATGGTAACTGCCGGGTATACATCTTGGACAAACTTCGAGACCTGTTTCAGTGCTTCAACCATATCTTCTTTATTTCCCCAGGCATTATAACCAAGGTCTGCCACCTTATCTACATCAGTTATTAGTGATTGATGATTATAACCATGAATCCCAAGTTCTCCATTCATCTTCAATAACTCTCGTCCATATTTGATCATATTATATTGTTCACGATTATTTGTTTCAAAAGGACCTTGAACTCTATCATTATATGTTTGTATTAAATAACCACTATATTTGAGATCGTACTTTGCTGCACCTTTTTGAATAGAGGGCCACCATATGTTTCGATAGAAATCCTCTATATCTAGGCCATACTCTTCAAAGATATCTTTATTGACACCTTTCGGAAACGGTGCAGGAAAATCATCAATGTACGCAAGCTTCATATTAAAAATAGGATAAATCATATCCTCCTTCATCAAGCTGATAGCACCAGTTAATAGCCCCCGATTGTTTTTAGATAGTAACATTGTTCCATTGAATACGACAAATCTACCTTTTCCAAATGAGACGTCCCATAATAGGGGTATATGATTGACCGATTTCATATGAATTTTAGTCTCTGGTTTGAGCTTCACTGTAAGAGAGGAATTCTCGAGAAAATCAGATTCCATGACCAATCCTTTATTTTTTATTAGAAGGTTTGACAAAAACTCAATACCATGTGCAGTTCCAAACACGCCAGGCTCAGCAATTCCAATTTTTCCATATAAGTCAGTTAAGTCCGTGCTTAGTCCAGGCCTTAATGCAAAGAACACACTTCCTCCATCATTTACATACTCTTCAATTTTCCAAAAATCCTCAAATAGGCTTACATCCTCAAAGGTAATAATGATTCCAGAATAGCTTGTAAGAGATTCTGGTAATCCTGAAGCCTGTATTTCTTCTACTTCTTTCTGCATATATGCTAAGGTTTGAGAAATATTGGCTGATAATTGTACACTTATCTCACTATCTGGATTTTTTAGTAGTAAGAATGTTTCCTGATCCAACGTCGACGTCAGACTTTCAGGTAGACTAATTGGTTCAAACGTTTCCGCTTGTTCAGCAAATGGATTAAATTGAAGAACAGTGTTTGACCTTGCCACTTCAATCATCATTCCAACAATAAAAACCACGAGGAGGATAATGTACATTGTTCTCTTTATTTTAAAGGTTTCAATCATGTTCATTCCCCCTGTAGCCAAAATCGAAGACTACTTAAACCGGATGGAGATAGTTTCACAGAAGAATTTCGAAGTCTATCTATCGACTTTTGTAATCCCTCTGCATTTTTTAATGTAAAGTTGATTTGCATATCCAAAAAGTAGGCATCCTCACATACAGGATGAAGCTGTATAAATAGATTACAGAAGGAGTGTGCCTTTTCGTATTCTTTTAACCGAAGATCGGATGCAATTTTCTCTATAAAATACCCTTCTATATGTGGGTCTAGCTCTATCATTTTTTCTAGTAAATTAGAGTAGGAATACGTATATTTCTTAAGGGTCTTATCATCTAGGAACCCTGATTGAATATATTGTTTAATAACTTCACTATATGAAGTTAAAACTGACAAATCAGCAGGATGTTCAGCCACCTGCACCTCTAATGACTGCATCGCATTAAGTAGCTTTCTCTTTATTTCCATAATGGCTGAAGCCGCATAATGTGATGTTTCAGTATCCTCATTTTCTAATGCAAGTTGAAGAGCATCCATGTTTTGAAAGGACTCTTCTTTGAATAGGTCAAGAAGCATCATTCTTTTTACTTTCTTTTCGTTTAATAAGAGAGCATCCTCAATTGGAATAATATTAATCTCTTTGTCTACGTCTTCTTTGAAAATGGTGACCTCTGTTTTAGTGGCCTGTTGTAACATATTCAAAGGTATTGTGGTATTTAGTTTTGTTGATTGCTTTTTACTTTTTGAATCCATTAGATGAATGAGAATAAAACCTACTAATGGAAAAAACAACAGGATTAATAGCTTCACAAGCCACTTTTTCTTACAACGATAGAGAAAAATATAACAATATAACAAGCAACAAATTAGATAAAGAAGAATGATATCATTCATACACATTTTCCCTTGTTATCTTTTTTACAGGTATACCTTGTTCATGAAGTCTCTGAATGACTTTTTCAGCCTCGATATCGGACGTATTTGAGAATAGCAAATAGGTATATCCATGTTCATCCATACCAATATAGTCGGTTTCACGTAATGACCTCTCCAGCTGAAGGATATTCCTCTTAAAGTCAGGTGTCCAAGGAAGTTCCAAGACCGTGTATTCAATCCCTAAATCTTCTTTCATTTTCTTTTTATAATTCAAAATCGACGAAAAGTGGCCAGGTTCCAAAATGACTGTACCTCTAATATACCGTTCACCATTTGTCGCACGAACATATTCATAAGCTCTTGCTAATGAAACTGAAATCAGATCTACTACAACTTTAAGCTGATTTTTGTAATTCAAGGTAAGTTGATTAAACTCTACATCGTATAAACAAATTAGAGCAATGACCTTTTCATCTTTTACGATAGGAGCCATAATCATAGGAACATCTGAGCACAATTCTTTATTTATAAAAATTTGATGAGTAGTACAAACCTGTTTGAGTTCTGGTGATTCATCTGACCTGATAGACCTAGGAATTAATTGGTTCAAGTTTTTTGAATTTGAGATTAACCTTAAAAACGGTCCATTTTGACCCGGAATATAGATAGCAACACTATTGGTTTTTAATATTTTTTCTAATACTGTAATAGCTTCAGCATAAATTTGCTCCTTCTCTAAGCTATCCAGCCTTTTGACAACCGAGTATATCTTTCCGATGCTATCCTCGCTATTTATTATTTGAGTTTGGAGTTCATCTTTCATTTTTCTAGTCTCATGATAGATTTCCGAGAGAAATGAGTACTTCCCCTGAAGGGCAACTAATTCCCTTCGTGTAGCCTGTTCCTTTGCTTTTTTTCGGTCCACAACATATCCGGAAACAATCCCAAGAAATATATAAATAGAAAAATTCAATAATGTTTCCTCATCAATTAACAGAGAAATAATCTCTCGTCCATTTAGTAATTGATTGTGGGTATATAAGATAATTGTTAATCCACTTGCTAGAATTGATTGATTTTTACCGAGCCATATACCAATAAAGAGTATATATAATATTTTAAAATCAATTGTTTCAAACGCATGCTGCGCGGCCAATTCAATGAGAACAGTTAATATGAATAAAAAAACATTCTCTATAAAAGGTAGATATACTTTTAGTATTCTAAGTAGTTGGATTAGATAACCATCTTTAATGGTTGACTCATTTGGTTTATTTGTTTCATTTTCTACAAACCAGTTGTACGTTTTTGCTAACCCTTCCCTTAGTGTGTACTTTAGCTTCCAGTCCAATTGTTGAAGAACGTTACTATTATCAAGCCTGGAGTGCTTAATATCACCTGGCCGAGAATCCTTATATTCAATATCTGTTACTTTTGTTATTTCACCAAGTGCTTCAATCATTTCATTAACACTTGTTTGCTCATTACTTGATAAGTTGTATATACCAGATAGATCATTGACAACTGACTGATAAATTCCTTCAGCAATATCCTCAACATAGATGAAATCTCTTGTTTGTGTACCATCACCGTATACATGAAGAGGCTTATTATCTAGTAATCTTGTAATAAAACTAGAGACCACTCCACCCTCTCCTGATACACCTTGTCTAGGACCATAAACATTTGAGAAACGAAAACAAAGCGTATTCAGGTGGTACATGTCCATCCATTTTTTACAATAGCTTTCACCGATCCATTTATTTAACCCATAAGGAGAAATTGGATCACATGCTGATTGTTCATCTAAAGGGATAGTTTCATTTAAACCATAGACTGCTGCAGATGAAGCAAAAATGAACTTTTGAACATGATACTTTGCTGAAAGATTTAACATATTGGTTAAACCGTATACATTGGTTTTTGTGTCCCATACGGGGTTTTCTAGTGATGTTTTAACATCTACTTGGGCAGCTAAATGAATCACAACATCAAATTTATTTATTCTAAAGATCTCTTCACAGCCATCATTGTCAACATCCAAAATGGCATACTTATGCCTAAAGGCTACATTCTGCTTATTTCCTGTCGATAAGTTATCCAGGATAAAAACCTTATGTCCCTCCCGATAAAACTTTTCGGCTACAAAAGATCCAATAAATCCATATCCGCCAGTAACCAGCACATTCAATCTAAACACCTCTTATAGCTAATGCCCCAAGTATAATGATAACTACAATAATAATTTTCCAAAATGAACAATTCCTTACACCATCTATATGAGTAAGACATGCCATTATTCATAAAACTTCTAAAACCCGACGTGAAAATTAGGTATAAAGTACCAATTTTACACCTTAAAAATAGCCCATCATTCCCGATGCAGCCAATTGTTCAAATAGAACCATTTTTATAAAAATTATACCACCATTCGACAGATAGCGACACATAATTATGACAAAAGGGGCCTGACCCCCGGCGCGTTAAAGCGTTACTGCGCCGGGGGTCAGGCCCCATATTAGGCCCCATATTAGTCTTTCACTTTAAACTGGTAAGGCTCTATTTCTTCTGTTAATGATGCCAGGGTATATCCGAGATCTTCTAAAGCTGTTAATAGACTTGGCAAGTGGTCGATTGTTGTTTTTCGATCATGTATAAGGATAATCGGTATTTCTCCTCTACTATCTTTCTCTCTCACTTGTTTAAGAGTGTATTCCACATAGTCTGGACCACTTAACTTCCAATCTAAGCTATCTACATTCCAATCCCACATGATAAAACCTTCGTTATTGACCGCCTCTCGGTAGCTTTTTTTCATATAAGGGTTACTTCCGTACGGTACCCTCATTAAGTTTGTGTTTATTCCAGTTATTTGTTCAATGGTATTTCTCGTTATCATCATTTCATTAAGTGCAGAAGATGGTGAGTGGTAAAACAGTTTTTTATCATGTGTAACACTATGAGCTCCTAAGGCATGTCCTTCTGCAACCATTCGTTTTACTTCGTACTGATAATCTTTCATACTTCCATCCATCATAAAAAAGGTTGCTTTGGCATTGTACTCCTGTAAAATATCCAGTAATTCATTTGTATAGCTCGTCGGTCCATCATCAATTGTGAGGAACGCTACTTTTGTTTTTTTATCTGTAGTAACAGCAGAAAGTGAAGTCCCAATGATCCAGCCATCTTTTCCATCCCCTAAAATAACCTTATACCAAATCTCATTTTTTGAATTAATAAACAATGTAGTGGCTCTTACTTTTTGGTCATTTCTCAAATCAGACACAACTTCATAACTAATGTCTGCCCCACGACGAATGGTAGCATCTTGATGGTTAATGTAAAAATCAGTAGAAAGTGAGATTTCGTTTGTAAGGTCAGATTGATGAACCCAACCACTTTTTTCTCCCTCTTTGACACGATACCAGGTTTCATTTTCAACCTTATAGGTACTTAATAATGTAAGTTTAGTTCCTTCTAAAATATTGTGTGTGACCCTTTCATTAAAAGACGCTTCTCTTCTAACTTGAGTATCCTTATTTGTGAATACATCTTTATTTAGATAATTCGTCTCTCCTTCAAACAGTTCCAATTTATCTAAAGGCACCCAGCCTGATATTTTTCCATTATTGATTTTAATCCATATTTCATCATAAATATTTGTATGGCTTTCCTCGGCCATAAAAATTTGCCCCCGTTCAAGGAACCCAATCTGTCTATAAGTTGGCAAAGCACCTCTTCTAATAGGGATTTTAAGTGATGAACTAGTAAAGAACTGACCTTTCCATTCATCTCGATCTATTGTACTACTCCAGCCTGCCACCTGTTCAGATGGTGTAGTTCTATCAGAAATTACTGTTTCACCTTTCATTTCTATATCTGCTTTAGCCACAACAGTGATTGTGTCCTGTGAACCAAATAGATACTGAATAAAATCATCCATAGTGATTTCAATTTGTTGAGGGTAAGAAAAGAATAACAATAACATGATTGAAAGCAAGACTAGTTTTTTAATCATAATATCCCCCGTAATAATAGTTTACCGCCCTTTTCTATCACTTCTAGTAATCTAGCGGCTGTTTCTATCAGTCTATGAACGTGGGATATGAAAAATACTAGTTTTATTTTAAAAAATATAAGAGCCTAGCAATATTGCTAGACTCCTTGAAAAACATTAAAATTAAGTTAATGAATTCACTTTAACACACTACCGCACCGGGGGTCAGGCCCCACTAGACACAATTTATATTAATTCTACTCCCAATTGCTTCAACAACCATTTCGGTACAACAAAGCGCGCTGTCATTAAAGGGTCAACTACTTGGCAGATTTCTGCTTGCCCCGCTGCGCTCATTAGCATGGTTATTTCACTTATAGGTAAACCTGTTTTTTCTACAATTCTATCAATCATTTCTTCCGTCGCTTGTTTTACCGCTAGATCAAGCGTTTCCGCAGAGACGATCTGTGTAAATACATCTTCATTTTCTAACATTGGATGTTTTAGTGTTACCCCCTTAATTACTTCAAGGGTTACAGTCGCTTTTCCTGGTATCTCAATACCAGAAACACTAATTTCTCCATCTCCCATTGCTGCATGGAAGTCACCTAAGCCAAATAGTGCACCTTCTGCGAATACCGGAAAGTAAAGAGTAGCTCCTTCTGTCACCATTTTATTATCCATATTTCCTCCATGACTTCCTGGTGTACCACAGTTCACTCCTTCTCCTTCTGGAGCGACACCAATTACACCAATCATTGGATTTAAAGGAATCTCAAGATTATTAAACAGTGCTTTTCCATCTCGAACTGGAATGATTTTTGCTTCCATCTCTGAGATACGGTGACCCATCACACCTAAATTGGGACCTACAACCATAACCCCTTGGTCCGCAATTTCTAGCTTTTCAATTTTCACTTTAAGGACATCACCAGGCATGGCACCCTCCACATAGATCGGGCCAGTTGCAGGATTAATTTGATTCCAGTCTATTTCTGTGACAACTGTTTCAGCTGATTCAATCTGATTTTGAAAACAATCATAAGTTTCAATTTCAATTGTACTACCTGATAATACTGTTTTTACTGGCTCTAGATTCTTGTTAAACTCATAAATAATCCCTGTTTCGCGTGCTAGTGTCTCCATCCTGATCCTCCTAATAGGTAAGTAGTTAAGGTGTAACCTGAATAACTTTAAGAATATTCTAACACTTAACCCTTAAATTTGTCAGTGAAAGAGTTGTTCTGATACCTGTCTTTGATGAATAGGCCCCTCTAATTCCCAGTAGTAAAATGTAATTATTTGTATTATCTTAATCTCTGATAGATTATAAGAACATTAATTGCCAGGGGGAACATCATGAAAAAGATCATTTCAACTGCACTAGCATTTGGTATTATCGGTAGCACACTGATTGCTCCACTTTCTTCTGTGGATGCAGCCTCGGTTTCTAAAGCTGAAAGTTTAGTTAAAACGGCAGAACAACATGCCGGTGCTTTAAAGTGGCAAATTTCAGTAGAATTTACGAAAGAAGTTAAGTACCCTGATATGAAGGTATTTAACTTAACTAAAGATGCTTATTTAAAAGCACAACAAGAGATTGCAGCACTTACTGGTACAGAAAAGGCAACATTAGAAAAACGCCTTGAAGATAATGCTGGAATTCACTATAAACGTGCAATGGGTTACATTGATGCCATTACATCTGGTAAAAAGATTGTAGACAAGGCCAATAGTTACAAAGATTTATACCTTGCCAACCCTACTAGTGACGAAACAGAAAAATCATATCATGAACTATCAAGTGAAATTCGTAAACAAGCAATTCTTTTATACAGAGTTTACGGAAAATCAACACGCGACGCGATTCTAGCAAAATATAAATCTCCAGGTGAAACTGAACTAAATGCTACACAAAACGTAATTACGGCTAAAATGTACAAAGACCAACTAGCCACACTTATTGCCAATAAAGCAACTCAAGAAGAAATCGAAGCAAAGGTAGTCAAATCACTAGATATTTGGAACATGATTGAAGACGAAGATATCTCTTACTCTTTATTCGAGAAATATCTTGAAATAATGAATCAAGATGAGTTCTTTGTTTCACAACAAAATGAAATTGCTGCTTACCTTGATCAAGTAGTAGAGATTACAAATAATGAGGATGTTACAGGATTTATTGGTACAGTTCACCCTGACTCAGAGCTACAACTCGGTTTAGAAGAATCATTAACGGAAATGTTCGCTCAATATGATATTGAATACCAACCAGTTGAAACGACACTTTCATACCTTCTTAATGGTGAAGCAACTGTGTATTATGTAGAAAATGCAATTAGCCTAGATGGTTTAACAGAAGACACACAGTTTGTCTATGAATATATCCTACGAAAAGATGAAAACGGCCAGTGGAAGTTATATGATGTATACATTTTAGATATGGTGTCTTTAGTAGAATAATAGTAAAGGGCAGGTGAATATCACCTGTCTTTTTAACGTTGTAAACCTCACCCCATGATCTATCTATTTATTACTAGATTAATAATTCTACTAAATAGGTCAAAATACCCTATCTTTTGAAAAACTAGGTACTATATACTTTATTTAAACACATGAATCGTACGAAAGGGCAAAACCATTGAAAAATGGTGACGCAAAACTATAGGGGCTTCCGTCACTTGACATGCCAGCCAGTTACCGAATACGTCCGACCTTCTACGGTTTATGTTAAAGATCCTTGGAGGTTAGGTTTATGTGGTTGATCCTATTTTTAATTCTAGCAGTTGTTGTTCTTTATAGTATGTAGTACATAATTAATTTTATATCCTACTGAAACATTTCAGAAGGGATTAACCGATAACCGTGCAATATCAAAAAGGAGAGTTCACACTTATAAGTGTAAACTCTCCTTTCTTCTATTCGGCACCAGCCTTAACTGTATCGGGTTATTGTCTTCCTTCAGTTAACGGGATGGATTCGTATCGTTCTGGATCAATGTTATACACAGATTCATCTGTCACACCATTAATAATCCCATATATTCCTCTTTCAATCGATTTGACGAGTTGCCCCATTTTCTTTTGACCAAACGTATGAGTTTGTCCTCTTACCTCAAATAGAACTGTTCCACTACCGTTTAAGGCAAATGAACCTAAAGCTGTTCCTGGTAAATTCAACCCTTGAGGATAAAGCGTAACGTTCTTGAAGTCTGAATTTCCATATTCTTGTAACGCATCATATACCGCAACATTCAATTGACGTGAGAAATCATAGTCATAGTTTTCAGCATACTGTGCATATCGTTCACTAGTACTTGGATCTGGAACAAACTGTCCAGAAATTGAGAATGTAACTAATTCGTCTGTCCCATCAACTTCATAGTTTGGTCCTTGGTGATGCATATCTACGAACACATCTACCTTCCCAAACTCATCTAAAAGTGATTTATACACATCACGAACTGTTTGTGCTTCTGGAGTAATAAACCAACCAGGTTCTGAGGATTTTGCTGGGAAATCTTCTGCTTTTGGCACATAATTCAAATCCGGGTTAAAGTCACGATTGACGTCAAAGCCAGGTCTTGAAGAATAATCAAAATATGAATTTTTGTATGTATAGTAATTCCATGATGATTGAGCATCTTTTAATTGCGGGAAGGCTTCAACAACATCCGCCCAGGACATATCATTTCCACGACGATTTAATTCAGCTGCGTCTGGATTCACCTTAGGAAGTGCAACGAGTGTAACTTCTTCTCTAATCTTTTTAGCATCAGGAGAGTTTCCGCCTAGGTATTGAAGGATATTTAATATCGCTTCAGTTCCTGTTGGCTCATTTCCATGAATTTCGCTCTGGATTAAAATAACCTTATCTCCAGTACCCACAGTTGCCTTATAAATATTTCTGCCTTTGTTTGATTGTCCCACAACATCAACACTCACGGTACCCTGACTATTTTTCACAATCTGTTCAAGTCTTTTTCCTAATTCCGCATAATTGGTGAATCCAGATATGGATAATACCTGTTGATCCGGTGTACCAGGTGATGTCTGACTCGCTGCAAAGGTTGGTGTGATAAGGCTAGCAGATAATGCAATTACTCCTAGAGTAGTCATGATTCTTCTCTTTTTCATTAAACAACACTCCTCTTCTCAACATGAATGATTTCAGCCAAATCTATGTTGCTATATCTAAAATAACCTAAGCCCGCCTCCTCATTTTTTGAATAGTTTATACAATTAACAGTATGAAGACTATTCTATTAAAAGTTAATAGGCTCAAGTTCTCATTATTTCGCATTCCTAAATAATAATTAATCGCATTGGGAAAATAGTGTCGAAAAAGGAGGAAGTGAAACTTATAGTTAATAGGTCAAACACTGTGAAATCAAGCATCAATTATTATTTTGCTAATGAAATCATTTTGTCGAAAAAGTAGAAGATTCTAAGAGTAGTAAGAACCCCATTTTGTAATTAAGGTCCTAGGTATAAGGAATCGGTTTCCAATTAGTATGAAGCATCTGTTTTCTACCCTAGTTCGTTAGACCATATAAACTGTATATCCCTCATGTATATTCGAGTGAAAGGCAGGGAATAATAGTTTATTAACTCTTTAAGAATGTAAAGAATCTTACATTCTAGTTATGAAACGTGTAAACAAGGCATATAGATATACACAATATGATTAAAATAGATTTGAAACCTAGGAGGAGTTACCTTGCAATTAATCCTTGATAAAATTCGCCAGCCACTCTCAAATTTAAACTTTAATCCTAAGTTCAAAGTTACCTTAGTTGAAGTTGGTCAACTACAAAATTACTTTTCTGTATTTCGCCTTCAGTTTTATCTACTACTTTTATTTTCTCCTATTGGGATAGGTGCGCCAGCATACTTATTTTCAACTTCTTTCGGAGCAGCTTCTGTTGGTATCGGAATTGGGTTGTTTTTAGTAGGTATATTACTTTTATTACCCTGGACATTTGTATCACTCTTGTTTCTTTTCACAACCTTCCAGGCAAAAAAGTGGCAACGGTATGGATCGTGGGCATATGTAGGGATACTTGCTATTTCTTTATGCTGGTGGATTATTATCTTTTGATTCCAAAAATCGGCAGGGCCATTGGGACTATCCCCATGGCCCCTTGATATGGAAATCCTATTTCAACAGAGGAATTGAAATCAGAAACGTAGTCCCTTCTTCTGAACTAGAATATAACGTAATGGTTCCGTTATGGTTCTCTATTATCCTTTGAACAATCGTTAAACCCAGTCCAGTTCCAGTCTCTTTAGAGGTATGGAAGGGATCGAATATCTTACTTTGGGCATCCTCTGGGATTCCACAACCATTATCTTTTAAAAGCAATTGATACATATTCTCGGTTACATGGCTATAGATTGAAATCACACCGTTCTGTCCCGTTGCTTCAGAGCTATTTCTAATTAAATTGTAAAGTACTTGAGTAATCTGCCTTGAATCCAATAGCAATGGTATTCTTTGTACGTTTACGTTAAACTGGAGATTCTGACTATCAGATGACTGCAAGTAAAATGGCAAGATTTCACTAACAATATCCTCGATATAGGCCTTCTTCAAGATTGGTGCTCCTGGTTTAGCCATCATTAGCATGTCTTCTATAATCGCATTTATGCGATCTAATTCCTTTAACATAAGAGGAACTTGAAATTCTTTCGTTTCTTCTAATGCCTTTTGATTCATAAGCGATAAAAATCCATGTATTACTGCTAAAGGATTACGAATTTCATGCGCAGCTCTAGCAGCCGATGCTCCGAGAACAGCTAATTTTTCTGACTGCTGCATTCTTTTATCCCGTTCTTCCTCTTCTGTAATATCAATAAAATGAAAGAGCCTACCGGTTAAGTGGTCATATGAATCGTTCAATGGTGATTGCGAAATTAGTAAAACTCGGTTGCCATCCTCATTACTTTGATAATCTACTTTTATATTTTGAACAGATTTTCCAGAAGATAAAATCTCCCAAACATGTTCATTCATTGAACTCTTTTGTCTAGTATTCATCAATGACTTTACACCATGACCATCCATTTTTAAGATTACCTCTGCTGGGGTATTCAAAGCGTACTCTGACGTTTTATCATCAAACGTTATAATTCCTACAGGTAATGAGTTTAAGATTTGTTCTCTCGTTTTTTTATCCTTCACCACTTCTTCATACAATTTAAAATACCTAGCAAAAACGAGTGATAACATCACAATGATAAAGGTAAAAATAATGGTACCTAAGATAGGGTTGGACCCTAATAATAGCGTAAAAATGACGGCCAATGCTAGAGTAATCACATAATTTGAAAGAGAATCCTTAAGGATCATTTTTATAATTGAAAGTGAGCTTTTAAAAGAATCAATTACAAAATACATTCCTATTAGGAATACATTGATTAATAAATAACTTAATAATGCAAGGGCGTATGCGGGCAAACTTTCTACATTCACTAGATCAATTTTCCCACCGAAGATGATAAAAGTATAATACGCACCAGTGATCATGACTGCATACATTGAAAAGTTAAAGAGATGTTTCCATAATGCTGTATTTTTATGAAATAAAATAGTAATTAAGATACTACTAAAAAAAAGAAGCGTTAGAGGTAACTCTAAGCCAAAAAGAAAAATGGTAGCTAGGTAAATGGAAGAGTCCATCGAAAGGCAATTTCCTCTAGGGGCAAGAAAAATCATATAATGATTGAGAAGTATAATAGAAATGATTAAAAGAAAAAGAGTGATCCAATCTATTCCAGGTTGGAGAGTAATATTTGATAGAAGTAGGCCAGAAGCTACTATAGTAAGGAGTGATAAGTATAAAGTGGTTCCTTTGAAATATGTTAGTAGATTCATAGTTAGTGTCATCCTAAAAAGATTTTATATTACAACTTTTACATAGATAAGTTTATTTTAATTTACTTACCGCATTCTTGCAATATGAGAACTATTGGGAACCATAGGTATGTTAATTGAGGACTTTGTACTGGAGGAGGATTATCAAGGATATTATCTATCTATTAGCGAGAGTTTTATCCTTGAGGGGTATCATCAAGGACATTTATCAACCGTTCATCATCAGTTTTGTCCTTGAGAAGCTTCATCAAGGACGTTTACTATCTGTTCATAGTTAGTTTTGTCCTTGAGCAGCTTCGTCAAGGACATTTACCATAGGTTCATCGTGAGTTTTGTCCTTGAGAGGCATCATCAAGGACTTTTCCCATTGATTTATAGCAGGTTTATCCTAGAAAGCAACGTTCCCCTAGTTTATACAATCTTCGTGTTATAATTTTGCAGCTATTATCCTCTCAAACATTGAAGAATCCATATCCAAAGGCTTTAAATTGGCTTGTTCTAAAAGTTCTCTTGTATTTCTATCATCAAATGTTATGGATCGTTCCCAGTATTTATAGAACACGCTAATAGGCTGGTTAAACCTTAGTTCATCAGGTGATAGTTCACCTTCATAATCAGTTGGAACCATTTCTACTCTGTCTGTTCCAATAGATTTTGTTACCAAATCAAAGATAAGTTGGTTACTAGGTGGGTTTGAATTTGTAATATGATAGATTGTATTTGCTTTAGCATGAGTTATAGCAGTTACAAGAACATCAATAACATAGTCTACTGGCACAAAATTTTGAGTTATATCTTTGTTACATAAAAATTTAAATCTCGAATCCCCTATGTTTTTCGCTCGATTCATTCGTTTATTTAATAGCGAAAAACTTCGGATAACCCCATATAACGCAAAGGTAGAATCCGCTTCCCCAGTGACAGAATTGCCAATTATAATCGACGGACGAAAGATAGTAACATTAAAGAAATCTTTATATTCAAAGACTAAGTGTTCTGCATGGCACTTGCTTTCTTCATAAGGGTTTACAAAGGTATTGTCCTTGTCATGTAGTGTTTCATTGGCAGATAATTTCTCCCCCAGCGTATAAGCTGTACTTACATGGTAAAAGTTCTGCACATTTATACTCTTTGCAAATTCCAAGACATTTCGAGTACCCTCAAGGTTAATTTCAAAGCTCTTCTCTCTTTCATTAGGATCAAAAGAAAGATAAGCTGCTATATGATAGATTTTATGAATTTGATCTTTTAAAGTCATAGATACTTCAGGGGAAATTCCTAGCCCAGCAGATGTAATGTCGCCCTCTATTATCAATAATCTTTCCTTATATTCTAAAGGTACAGAAGAAAGAAGGTCTTCTGCTTTTTTATGGTTTCTAATTAATGCATAAACAGAATGTCCAAGTTCTAATAATCGGATGGTTAACTGTTTACCTACAAAACCTGTAGATCCTGTTACTAAAATATTCATTTAATTATTCCCCACCTTTTTTAAAAATTCCTATCAATCATATCAAACAGGATCGAGTGATGTCCATGCTATATATTTCCCTATTGGACGAGCAGAATCTGCTTGTTTGCTCCCCTGATTTGCGCAAAATAAAAAGAACCATCTCTTCCACCGCTGGAGAATTGGTTCTTGTGTTTGTGTCTATATAATACATCTTTCTTGGTTTTTGTTTTTCTCGACCGTAAGTCAGCAAATGCAAAAGGGCTTCTACCTAACTCCGGGTTGCGCTTTCCTTCTCGTTCGATCTTCTCTCGTACTTTTTTAGCTCTTGATTTAGCCAATGAAATCACCTCGTTTTAATTTTATAAATATTTTATACCATTTTCCAAAAAATAGAAAGCCCAGTTCAGGTATTTATACACAGTTTAAAACTGAGGATAGTGGTAGTTCCTGTGTTTCTTTAAACTTTTATAGTAAACTAAAGTAAAACTACATAAGGAGGCATTTTCATGAAAAACAAAGTTATCTTAGTCAGTTCAGATCAACTCGGTAAAGGTGATAAAGACCTAGGTGAAACTGTTCTGGAAACCTTTTTCACCTTATTAAAACAACGCGAGGAAAAGCCGGTAGCTATTTTCTTAATGAATCGTGGAGTGTTTACATTAACTGAACAGTCTTTAGTCTCTGTGCATCTTCAAGAAATTGAAAAATCAGGTGTCCCGGTATTAGCTTGTAAAACCTGTGTGGATTACTACAAAGTTGAAGACCAATTAGTTGGTGGAGAAATTAGCGGTATGGGCCACTTCATTGAGTTGGCTAGTAAACATGAAGTTTTGACTATTACCTAACAGACAACCACAACGGTTTATTTATAATCAAAAAGGAGGTTCTCTTGGTCTAGAATGCACCAAGAGAACCTCCTTTTTGATTATGGATTTAATTTATGTTTGATGAGGAAATCAATATGGAGCTATTTCATGGAGAAATAAGAAGACTGCGTACTACTATCTGTGCGTTACAGGGTTTAATTTAACCGAGCCTTGTTTTTATTTTTGCTATCTCTCTTTCATTTCTAGCCGTCTTTTCCCATAGATAATCCTGATCAATTTCTAGTTGTTTAATTTGTTCCACTAGCTGTTCATGGCGAACTTTACTATTATCCTCCATTTGTTGGAACCTTGCTTGAAACTTTGTATCCATTTCTTGAAACTTGGTATCTATTTCTTGAAACTTTGTATCCATTTCTTGAAACTTCACTTCGAACTTAGAATCCACCTCCTGAAACTTGGTGTTGACATCTTCGAACTTTCTATCCATTTTTTCGTTCATATTTCCTACCATTTGAATTAATTGTGCAATCATGTTTTCCATTCTATCAAGTCTTTGTTCTATCATTCCTTTTCACCTCCCTTTTCATATTATACATCAGAAAAAGTACCTCTTCTATTACAAAAGATTAACAAAGAAAATAGGCACAACTAGCAAAACTAGTTATGCCTACCTCCTTGAACCTATTAATTTACCAGTAATAGACTAGAAGCTATTAGATTCCAGATGATGTGAACAACAATCGGTACCGTTAAACTTCTTGTTACATAATATAAGCCCACAAATGTCATTCCCATTATGGTTGCTGATATAGGATAGCCGATATGTGCGACTCCAAATATAATTGAAGAAACAAAGAATCCCACTAAAAAGTGATAACGGTCTGAAAGGAATTTATGTATAATGCCTCTGTAGATGATTTCTTCTTTTATAGGGGTGATGAGTGTAACCGCTAGGAAGAACAGGAACGTTTGTAATAATCCCTCATTTGCTCCTGCAACATTTAGTGTTTGTGTTTGGCCCGATGGATCATCCACTTTTAATACCCCAACAAGTATGTATTGTGTAGCGAAAAACACGACCAAGCTAGCAATCATGTATCCATACGTTTTACGTTCCTTAAAGGGTTTAAAGGTCATTCCTGTCATTACAGAACGTCTTATCTTTTTAAAGAAAAGAAGAACGACAAAAAACATCGCTGCATCAATTAATAAACCGTTATACCCAATAAAAAGGGTATCTAACAAATTTCCACCTAACACACCCTGTATAATTCCAAACACTAAGCCAACCACTAGACCCATTCCTAAGTAACATAACAAGAAAAGAATGAGAGATTTCCAAGTTATCTCTACCTTTCGCTTCGCTTCCTCAATGATTTCCTGTTGGATTTCCTTCTCAATGATAACTTCCGACATACGATCACCTTCCTAAAAACAAATTTTTATAAAGCTATTGTATGTAGAATTTTGTAGAATTGCACCGAAAAACCATATAAGTTTTCCAACAAATCATTTGCGCTTTACGCAATCCAGGTGGCAAATCTTGTGAATCAATTAGCACGGAATGATACGTTCCCAAATCATTCTGTTTCAATCAACCGACTTGGAATCAACCCATACTTATTCGCCTTATTTAATGCCTCAGTCCGTGATTTAACCCCAAATTTGTTAAATATCCCGGTTAGGCAATATTCGACTGTTCGTTGACTTAAAATTAAATTTTCAGCGATTTCTCGATTGGTACTTCCCTTTGCAACCTCGACAAGGATTTGTTGTTCTCTCATGTTCAGGGAAATATCATCTAACTCATTTCCAACCGGCTTGGACTCTACCTTTTTCAACTGTTTTAAAAGTTGCAGTGGGATGACCACTTCGTCTCGAAGTGCACAACGAATCGATGTGATTAGCTGCTCCTTTGTTGCAGTCTTACTAATAAAGCCATGCACTCCCGCTTCAATCATTAATGTAAAATGAGTGCTTATTTCAAAACCAGTATAAATAAGAATGATTGCTTCTGGATGAGACGCAACGATATTTTTCGTTAAAACAAGTCCATTAATTTCAGGCATATACAAATCTAAAATAAACACCTGGTAGTTTTTAAAATCAATCGTTGGAATGAGACAAGGGTCTATGAAGTCTACCTTAAAATCAGCTTCCTGCTCTAAAATCAGCTTGGTTCCTTCACCGATAGCAGGATGGTCATCAACAATTAGTACATTGATCATTTACTTATATCACCTGCGCTTCTTTTGCTAGTGTAAGAGGAAATTTAATTTGAATAGAAGTTCCCTTATTTTTTTCAGAATGGATCGAGCATGTCCCATCGAAGCTAAACGCTCTTTCCGTCATACTAACTAGTCCTAGGGATTCCTTTTTCACTAGGTTTCTATCAAACCCAATACCATTATCCGTATATTCGAGCGAAAGAGTATCTCCTTGTTGAACTAGGCTTAGATGAATGGTGGTCGCCTTCGAATGTTTAACAGCATTATTCAATAACTCTTGAAAAATACGATAGATATTCAAGCACAAATCAGCGTCTCTCTCGATAGTAGCCTGATAGTCACTATAAAAGTCTACTACAATATTCGTTCGTAGCTGGACCTTGTCAATGAGTTCTTCAAGAGAGACGTGAATTCCATTTTCAAGTAAAAAGGGAGGTCTTAGTTCATGACAAACCTCTCGGATAAGGGAGATATTATCAAGCAGCATCTCACGAACCACACTAATTTCCTCTCTTAGTTTTTGGGTGTCCTTTGAATTTTCTAACCCTTCTAATTTCCGATAAAGATAAATTGTTTCTTGCAATATCGTGTCATGAATATCTTTAGATACCTTACTTCTTTCTTGTTCAGATAGAGAGAAGATAAATTTTGCAGCCCAAGAGGAAGTGCCTTTCTTCAGATGCTTTATTTCTCTTAATTCAGTGACAAGTTCGTCTATTTTTTTTATATTTTCTAAGGCAATATATGTATGGTAAGCAAGTGCGTTGAGCCATTCCTTCTCCTCGTGATTAAGCTTCGTACCGTTTGATTTTGGACTACTACAAAGGATAACATTATGTTCTGCTGTATCTCCTATTTTCATATAAAATGCTTCTTGTTCCTGCAATACAGTACCTATCTCAGATTGATCTCCTGCTTTAGGCAACTTCTTAATCGATGCGTCCTTCACGTGTAACACACTTTTCACTTCATCCATAAGTGCCTTAAATAGACGATCTTCTGAACTCTCATTCTTAATCATCTCAATATAGCGATATAGACTATATTGGTAAAAATTTTTGCCAGAAGAAATACTCATCTTAAATTGATAATGAAACACATCCTTTATTAAATACAAAAAGACATTCAACATTAAGAATAAAAGCAACATGAATTTGACTAGATGTTTACCAGCAAAGGAATGGTCAACTAATAAAATCATACTTACACTTGTTACAATCGTAAAAATAAAGGAAATGACTGCATTATAGCTTAGTCGGCTAATGACAAAATCAATATCAATAAATTGCTTGGCAAGAACAAGATAAACGATGGTTAATGGAATCATTAAAATAAAGGAAGCCGCTAATTCACCTGAGATAAGTTCTTCTCCACTAATCATCACTGGTATCATGTTTAAAAAGATAAAAGGAAAAAAGGCCAAGCTGAAGCCGATTATTAATATTTTAAAATGCAATTTTACATTAGAACTGCTTTGTTTAAAATAATGACGTAGTAATAGATAGATAACATAGAAAACTTGAAAACCAAATAGCAATAAGATAGCAGTAAGCGTATTGCCATATATCCTGTTAAAGTAAAAACTAGAAACAAATAAAGCTATTACTACTATAGAAAAAGTAAGTAATACCATTACTATTTTCTTTTTTACTATTTCTAAGTTAAAGCGAGAGCAAAAATAACTCTTCAAAAAAAGAATAAAAAATACTGGCATTAACAACATGGATGATATATTTAGAATCTTGCTTAAGAGATCATCACGGGCGGAACCCCCAGCACTTAAGTAGGTAATACCAATGGAAATCATAAATAAGAGAAGATGAAAGGTTACGTTGCTTTCGTGTCTCCAATAAACATAGATTCCGATCGTCATACAGAAAAGAAACACGACCATTGGATATTTCAGATGAATCATCAATTCTTTCACACTAGATTCATTACTAACAGTAAAGATCTTACTCACATTATTTTGTTCTATCCTTAAACTATTAATCTTTTCTACATTCCCGAACATTCGCAGGGAATAGTGATTCTCTGGGCTTTCTCCATTTAGTAAGAGGATTTTGTCCCCTACTTTTATATCCGTTTCATGAGCCCAACTGTTTGGAAAGATTTTTGTAACAATATAGTTCTGCTCTGCATCCTTCTCTTTTGCACTAATACCTATATACGGATTTTGTGAGAGTAGAAAAACATAATAGAATAACAGAAATGAGGAAACAACGAGGGTTGTATAAATAAACATCTTTTTATAGTTCAACGATTTTCATTCCTTAACTAGAGAGTGGTAGTTCTAAGTTGTAATCTACCACTATAGTATACAATATTTTCAATTCAAGTTAACCGCTTTTAAGTTAGAAATTGTGTGATATACTCCTTTACAACTCCCTTATCAAATTCATCGATTTCTAGTTCTACTAGGTAACTCAAAGCTATAAGCTCATGGAATTTTTGTACAAATCTAATATAGTCAATAACCCATGAATATTTTACCTTTTCAACGAGTTGTGGTAATTTCTCTTCAATGTATACTCGACCCATATTAACAGCTGAGATAACATCTTGTGAGTGCTTATTTTGAGCTTGAGATAAGTAATGAATAGGTAGTGTCTCACACGGCATATTAAGTAGGTCATTCTTTTCATCCGCTCTCAAAATGTTATCTAAATCATGATTTATTTGAGCAATAACACCGATTTGTTTTGAATAAGCTTGAACAGTCGCCAGATTTCTCTCATCAATTGTTCCACACAATGAGCCTATTACACTGGCAAGGGAAGTTAATCTTCCTGATTTTAAGCGAACCATTTCTATGTAATCCATTTCTGAATGCAAGTCATTTAGATGCAGCCCAAATAAAAAGTGATTAAGAATTGCTTTCTGTATTTCAAGGCGATTCGTTTCAGGCATTGGTATATCAGCAATCCAATCATTACATAAAACCAATAAACCTATCTCATTATTAACGGCAATTGAGTTATATACTGGTATAACACATTGTTTCTTATTTCTTAAATCGCCAATTATTTCGTAGCACATGATAAAAAGCTCAACAATTGCAGCTATCTTATAAATAAACTTATCCTTCCCTTTAAAAATACGATAATGAAGGATCGTTAGCTCTCCAAAGATAAAACTTCTATTACTACCAATACACTCTTTTACTAGCGCCTCAAATCGCTGGTGTAGGCTAGCAACTTCAAGTAAATTCATCATCTCTTTCATAATTTGCTGTCTGCTTACAGTTTGCAATCTACTACCCCATCCCGAAATAAAATGATTATAGGATAAGTGTAATAAAAGACATTAGACCTAGCACCGAAATCAGCATTGTAGTTTTCCGCAAAATATTGCGTGAATATAAAAAATGGGACAGGTGATCTCCCTCCCCCTTGTCCCACACACTCTAAACAGTCTTTCTCACTTGCGTTGGTTCTTCCATCATTTTCAGTGGAAGCGTTTGAATCGATTCTATGACACTATCGAGCTTCGTTTCAATTCGATGAAGTAGATAAAATGTCACTAAGACCGGAAAGCCTATGTCTTGAATGAAAGGTAACCATTGCTCCATTGTCTTTCCTCCTTTCTCATTTTTATGGAAAAGAGCCAACCTTCAACTGAAAGTTGGCCCCATTCATTATGCTAAAGTAACATCTACTACATTACGCTCAACCACACGAGCACCTTGTTTACTAACAAACCCACCACCTGAGCTTGTAAAGACATCATTTGTAATGATTGTGTCCATTGCTGCTGATAATGCAATGGGATCAATAGGCTCAATTGGGTTTTCAATCGTAATTTTAGCAACTTTACCTTCTACATTTATAAATTGCATTTCTAACACTTTAGCCATCCTTCTTGCCTCCTTTCTTTAAGATTTCTCATTGATTACTCTCCTAAAGTGGAAGAGTCATTTTTCTCAATTGAGTAAAGTGGTAGCGATTGTAAACTTGCAATCGCGTTGGCTACAGCAAAAAGCTGAGCTGGTGTTGCACTTGAAACCATGTTGTTGTAGTTTTTGCTTTTGTATTGCATCTTGCCATCAAGGTCTAATCCAGCCTCTAACACTAATCGAAGTTGTACATCCTGTAAGTACGTTTGTGCCATGTCGTTCACCTCCTTTCACCCTAGTTATAGGGATGAGGGGGAAAAAGGTGGCATAGGGTTAAAACTTTTTTAACAAAGACTACTCTGAAAATAAACCTGTTTGGTAAAATATACGGGGGTTATTTGCTATAAATTGGCTTTCCCCGGGCAGCCCGAGCATTGAAAGGCAAACGAAAAACTGTTCACTTAATGTATATCGAAAGGAACTAGTAAATGAAGTGGATTGATTACGAATCTTATTTAGAGATTTATCCTCCAAAGGAATTTAGTTTTGAAGAGTGTTTACTGTTTTTAGGCAGATCAGACTTAGAAGTGCTTCATCAAATTAAAGAAGGATCTGTATATAAATTAATAAAAGTAAGTGAAGCTTTGATTCTATGTAAAATAACTTCAAACCATGATCACCTAATGGTCGAATTCCCGATAAGCCCCATCTCTAATTACTCTCGCAAAAAAGTGGTAGAGTATATATGGGAATGGTTTGATTTGAATCAGGATTTAAGAGAATTTTATCAAGTGGCTAGTCAAGATAAAGTTTTAAAGAAAGTTGCTCATAAATATTACGGCTTACGGGTTATGTGCATCCCAGATTTATTTGAAGCGCTCGTATGGGCAATTATGGGACAGCAAATCAATTTAACATTTGCTTATACTTTAAAGAAACGCCTCGTCGAACAATTTGGTGAAAGTCTATCTTTCAAAGGAGAAACGTTCTGGATATTCCCCTCTTTTGAAACCATAGCTTCCCTCAATGTGGATGATTTAAGAAAACTTCAAATTACGACTAGGAAGGCTGAGTATATCATTGACACAGCAATGGCTATGAGAAATGGCACTTTGTCAAAAGAATTATTACTCCAGGAAAAAGACTATGAGCAAATTAAAAAATCATTATTGATGATAAGAGGGATTGGAGCCTGGACGGCAGATTATGTGATCATGAAGTGCCTGCACTATACCTCTGCTTTCCCAATATCAGATGTCGGCCTTCACAATGCATTAAAGAATTTATTAGGACTTGAGAGTAAACCAACTATAGAAGAAATAGAGGAATATGCAGCGAATTGGAAAGGTTGGCAGGCGTATGCAACCTTTTATCTTTGGAGGTCCTTATATGATAAAAATACGTAAATTAGATGGGTTACATTAGCAATATACAATCTTCTTACTATCCTTTAAAATTATATTATAATTTACGCTGATTAATTAACTTAAATTTTAAAGATAAGGATTAAAATGATGAGAGAATCTAGAGATAACTATATCGTGAATTCACACCAAAGATGTCTAAATGAATATCAATTGAATCCTTATAATTATTCGGCCCCTAAAGTAAAGTTGTCGAAAACGAGGTTAAAGCAAAAAAAGTGTAAGATTGAAGATGTCCTATCTGTAGCAAGAAAATTTATGACAAAGTTAATATCTGATTTAGATGGGACAGCTGTTTTGATTGTTATCACTGATCATGAAGGATACATTATCGAAATGTACGGAGATGAGACCATTAAGGGGCAAGTTGAATCATTAGGTTTAACCACCGGAATCAAACTAAAGGAAGATGAGTCAGGGACCAATAGTATTGAAATGGCATTAGCAATGAGGGAACCTGTTCAACTCATTGGAACAGACCATTTCTTCCATTGTTTACATGAGAGTGCTTGTTTCTCAGTACCATTTTTTTCATCGGGTAAGATGAATGGGACAATTTCGGTCATGATGTCCGCTCATCATGCAAGTGTATTCCATTTAGGATTACTCAGGTCTGCTGTAGATTCTATTGAACGTGAGGTTAAAACAAAAAAACAGAATAAGAAATTACTAGTCTTGAATCAGGTGTTAATTGAGAACAGTCGTAACGGGATCATTATAACGAATGAGGATGGAAAAATAATTGAAATAAATCCTTATGCTGAAAAAACATTAAATTGTAAAAAAGAAGTTATCGTCAATCGCCCAATAACTGAATTAATGGATATTGGAGAATACATGGAAAATGTTTTAAAAAGAAGAAAAAAGTATGAAGATATAGAGATATCTTTCTCTGAAAAGATTTTTTTGTTTGACTCTTTTCCAATCTATGATGAATTCAACCAAATCATTGGTGTATTTGGTCAGTTTAGAGATATTACAGAAAGATTAGAAATAGAGAGGCAGCTAATGGTAAGTGAGAAATTATCAGCAATAGGCAAAATTGGCGCTGGACTTGCTCATGAGATTAGAAATCCACTTACGTCAATCATAGGATTAGTAGATCTTCTTAAAAGAAATAGTAAAACTGGTGACCCTAAACAAAAAGAATATTTCAGGATCATCTTCAGTGAATTAGAAAGAATAAAAAATCTTGTTCAGCAATTTGTAATGATGGCTAAACCTGATCAAAAAGAAATCATTAAATCTAGTGTGAGTATACCAGAACTGATTGAAGATATTTTGATGTTAACGGAAAATGAATGGAGAAGTAAAGATATAAAGATTGATTACCAGGCCTTCTTCAAAGATAAGATTTATATAGATAAGGATAAAATAAAGCAGGTGTTGTTAAATATTCTACAAAATTCCTTCGACGCAGTAGACTTCAATGGGAACATATCAATTACTATCCAACAGGGTCAACTTGATAACGGGATTGAAATCATAATAAGAGATGATGGAATTGGTATGGACAAAGATACGTTAGAAAAGCTGTCTACTCCATTTCATTCGACAAAAAAAGATGGCTTAGGTCTAGGATTATCTATGAGCTACAATATGATAGAGTTGCATAAAGGAAGAATAAAAGTAGAAAGTGAAAAAGGGAAAGGTACAACCTTTACAATATGGCTGCCACAAGCTTAAAAATAGTATCTTTGGTCGTGTTATTTTAATCCTCAAACAGAGCCTAGTTTATATGTAAATACCTAGTAGATTTTTCACTCTAAACAATAAGAAGCCAGACACTCATAGAGTGCCTGGCTTCTTTACTGTATATTAATTCTTTTTATTATTTTTACCCGTTTCCTTCAAAAGTACTTCGTATGTGAAATCAACTGCGTTTTTGTCACTTGCTGGTGCAGCATATGACGTGATCATATAGTTTTTGCCGTCTTGGAATAGCTGACGTAATTGAAGGGCGTCCTCTTCTGTTACGTTGAACGGATCAACTGTAATAACCTTGTACTTTGATTTAGCACCTTTTTTATTGCCGACTTCTTTTTCATTAATGAAGGTCACTGTGTAATTAACATATTGACCTAGAAGTTCATTCATTGACATAAATGCATCTGTTGAACTTCCATCATTGCTAAAGCCGATTTCTGGAATTTCAATGTTATCCACAAACCATCCTGCATCGTTATAACCCCAGTCCGTTAAATAACGGAACGAAACTAATACTTTTTGACCCGCATAGTTACTTAAGTCAAATGTTTCTTTTTGCCAGTCATCATAGTGACCAGAGAATCCTGGAACATTTTCCTTAATTTTTGGATACCCTTCTTCCACTACATCTGATCGAGTATTTTCATTAGCAAGTGATGTCCATGTTTGACCGTTATCAGTTGAGACTTGAACCACTCCGAAGTCCCACTGCTCTTCAATATCAATAAAGTTATCAAATGTTAATGTAGCTGTCGATACACCTGATAAATCAGCTTCAAAAATAAGAGCGTTGTCGGCCTCATCTCCTTCGTTACCCCATAGTACTTGATTATCTGAACCTTTTGGATCAGCAACCGACTGCCATGGAATTGGTAGGAAATCGACGCCATCAAACGTAATGCTGCGGATTTTGTCTTCAAAGTCTAACTCTTTAAAGTCTCCACCCCAAGCAGGAACACCTTCTTTTTCATACGTTACAGCTTTTTCATAGTTAACCGTGATACCGCGTTTTGTTCCCTCACTGTCAACTGGTAGGTCACGAAGGTCGATGCTATTAAAATCGTATACTCCGCCTGTACCATCATCTAATGCTAGAGCTGTAATAAAGTTTTGATACACTTGAGTAAAATCTTCACTCGCTCCAAAGTCTGCTAACACCTTATTCACACTGTCCATCCCTACTACTTCACTTGTAGCAAGCTGACGAATAAATTCTTTCCCGTACTTGTCATACATGTAAAGGGTGAAAAGGTATACTTGGCCGTAATCAGCAATGGTTTCTGGACCTGTTGCTGTTACACGGTGCTCATCCCAGTTCACAATGGAGTTTTCAGGATGATCTAAATAGAAGTTAATTGATCCTTCTCCGTGTCCATAACCACCAAGATACTCAGAGAAAGTTGACATTCCTTCGTTTAACCACGTTTCTTCAGCACCATCATTGTCAGCATGGATTAAATGCTGAAGCTCGTGAATTGTGGTTGCGAAGAATGTGCTCTCTAAACGGGTTTCCCAAGAATTTGTATCAATCGTAACGATATTACGGTCGATATAAGTTTCTAATGTTCCCCAGTAAAATCCAGCAACAAAGAATGGATACGTTGGATCAGTATAATTGTCATCTTTAATATTGTCGACAAGCATGATAATTTTTTCACTATCTTCATAGTATCCTGGTGGAACATAGCCCAAATCAGCAAGTAATGAATGTGAACCATCATGAACATCTGGCATACCAAAGAACCCAGTTGCTACAGGATACATATTGCTATCAAATTCATCACGAAGCTTATCAACCTGTTCCTGTGTTACCACTTGTGCAGGGCGAGGATCACCTTCAGGGAAGCTAAGGTCATTTGCTACCCAGATTTCAACATTCTCCCCTACACTTCTAAGTGTAAATTGCTTAAAAGCAAGATCTCTGTCTAAGAAGTACTTAGAACCACCATCATATGTAAAAGGACTATCTTCGCTGCTAGATTCCTCACTACCCTCTTCATTAAAATTAATGTTGCTTGCTTGTTCTTTTATCTTTGCTTCAGCTTGCTTTAAGTAAGTATCATCTTGAGATAGCTTATTTAGTACACCATCAATATCAACACGATCCCCATAACGCTCTACATCCCAGTTTGGGCTAGTCGTGGCGGCATCAACAGATGTTGCCGGTGTTGCAAGTGGAGCTAGTAATGATAATGCTAGCGCACCCGTGGACAAAACAGAAAGCCATTTCTTCTTCATTCAAAAATCTCCTCTCTAATTCTTATAAAATTTTACGACTTAACTATCATAACATATAGAATTTTTAGTTAATTTTTACTATTTAAAATATATTTGTGTTTTCGACAAAATCATTGGTAGTTCGATAGATAATAGCAGGTATTATTACCTATAAAATCGAGGGGAATTGACATAATATTTAAAAAAACAATATAGCCAGTAGGTCTTTAGTTCTATTTGATAGACAAAAACTTACCACTTAGAAAAGGGTCCAGAAGTAGGACCCTTAAGCTCTTTCTAGTACTATGAGCAAAGAAATATTTAAAAATTTAAAGGTGTTTTGTTCTAAATAAAGAATAATATAACTTATTACAAAGAACGAAATAAGGAGTGATTCATATTAAACAGCTTAGCAAACTATTCATTTTAATCGCGTTAGTATTCCTCATCCCCCTAACCGTGTCTGCAGAAAAGGGGGGAAATAACGGCGGTGTACCAACCCAATTAAGCAACTTGGAAGCGCAAATTCAAGCTTTAACGTCTAAGTTTGAAGAACAGCAAGCTCTTATTCATTCATTACAAGGAAAAGTCAGTGAGCAGAATCTAGTCATACAGGAACAGAAAGTGGAAATTGACAGGCTTTATGAGCAATTACAGTCACAGGCTCAAGAATTCACTAATTATCAGGAATCCAATAATATTCGAGTAGACATGGTTCAAGAACAAGCTGCCTTAACAGCAACGGAAGTAAATAGGCTAGATGGAATCATTCAAACGGTCCTCCAGCAAATTGAGAATATAAAAAGGGTAATTGCTGATTTTTTAGACCCAGATCAGACATTCACGGTAAGTGGGCAGGCTATATATAGTGATGGGACACCCATTAGTCTTAAAGAGGTTCATGTTTTTGATTCAAGTGCAAATGGGTGGAGTAATGGCCATACAGATCACAATGGAGAGTTTTCTATTGATGATTTAGAAAATGGAACTTATACGATAAAAATTGGTGAACACCAAAATCCTATTGCTGAAAAACAGATAGTAGTATCAGGGAATAATATTCACAATCTCCTACTAACTGCTACTGGAGAAGTGTACAGTATTGAAGGAGTAGCATCGTTCGCAAATGGACTTCCAATGTTAAGTTATGGAATTTATGTAACAGGTGAGAACGGCTTTAGTCTTAATTATGGCTCTGTGGAGCATGACGGCTCATTTCAAATAAATGGAGTTCCAAAAGGTACATATACCTTAAAATTTGGTAGCAGGTACGAACCCCTTGCGGAAGTGAACGTAGTAGTAGAGGGAAATGTTCATGACCTAAGTGCTGTTTCAACATATGAGGCTGTAGAGGTAAAGGGGAATATGGTCGACTCAGAGGGTAAGCCATTCATGTTTAGTCATTATATTGAGGATAAAGACAGTGGGGTTCAATATGCTAGATTAACATCACTTTCTGATTCTGATGGTACCGCTGTCTATTATTTACCAAAGAACAGAATGTACGAATTGAAAATCAGGTATGAAGAGTACACATTAGAGAATCCCTCCTTTTCTGTTGGTACTGAAGGTATAGATTCAATCACATTTATATTAACAAAACCTACCTTTTCTGTGAGTGGTACGGTATTAGATAAGGAAGGAATTCCGGTAGCTTTTGAAGATATAGTAGTAAGGTATGAAAATGGGCCTAACTCAGGGGGCACTTATGGTAAAAGCAATTGGAGAACAGATTCGGAAGGGAACTTCACGCTGGATGGTCTAGTCGAAGGTGCTACCTTCAAAATCATTGCTGATCGTATTAATGCATCTCAATTCGTGACAATTGAAGGTCAAGATATTGAGGGTCTTATTTTACAGTAAATAATTTGTTTGGATAGTATGTATGTTGCTAGAAAAGTTAATAGATAGTCGTAAAAGAACACTCTTTAAATTCGCTTCATCAAAGTGATGGTGTATACGATGGATAAAAACCATTTTTTCAAAGGATTAGTATGGGGAATTAGTTTAAGTATTCCGCTTTGGTTATCGGCTATTGGATGGGTTTATTTTGTTATTCGGTTGTTTAATTGATAAAAAAATAGGGGGATGGTCCTATCATCCTCATCCCCCTACACCTGTAACATTAATCTCTATAATCCTGGCAACTTGACTAGCTAGAAGGGAATAGGTAGCTTCCCAAAGTATTAGTGTCTGACCCTATTCTTCAATGTCAAAGTTTATTTATTTCTAAACCCCATATCCCCTTGACCTGAATAATTTGCACGAGGCACTCTACCATCCGTGCTTGGATTATAACTTGTCCGCTCTCTTTCATAACTAACTAAAACTCTCCTCTTATTTACCGATTCTCGGTATCTAGTTTCCTCAGGCTCAACTATGTCCCTAAATGTATTTAAGAGATTTTCAATATGAATTATACGCTTTTTTAAGCTAGGAGATTGTATTTCATGATTAATTTGGGCAAGATAATCTTTCATTTTTGCTATTTTTCTTGTAGTACTAGAAGAATTAAATTTTTCAACTTTTGATTTCATTTGCTACACCTCTTCTTACAAGATCAATGAGTAGAATGGATCATGAATTTATAACTAATAACTCTATTATCCTAGATTTTTCAGAATATTAAAAGAGGGGACCAAGACTATTTTCTAACCAATTACCTATTTTCATAAAGGCCACGTTAATCAAATTTGTAACGCTCTGTTATATTTTAATAGACTAGAAGAATTAGGAAGTGAAAACAATGAAGCTTAATCTTATGAAGCTATTTGACGGATATGTGCGGAACTACCATACATTAAACCTTACCGTTCATCATGGGAGGCACTCATTTACAATGATGGAGATTGAGTACTTTTCCCGTCTTGGTTCAATGCTTGGTTATTTACCTTATACTGAAGACACTTGTAATGGTACATATAGACCCATGGATCCATATTCTAACTACATGACTCCCGCTGAATATGAAAAATTCAGAGATTCCTACAACTTAAAACTTGCAGGGGTAGGAATTACTCTAAAACAACATACCGAAGGATCCCTCATTGTTAATGTATTGGAGGATGGCCCAGCTCACCAAGGTGGAGCCATGAAAGGCGACATTATCTTAGAAGTTAACGGGCAGTCCATTATCAATATGAAAGGTGAGGATGTTGCTCCCCTTCTATCAGGCGAGCCTGGGACAACCGTTACCCTTAAGGTTAAAAGAGAGCATGAGAATGTTACCTTAACTCTAACGAGAGCTTTTATTAATTTTCCTTTAGTTGAGGGCACTCTCTTGGATGAAAAGATTGGTTATATTAGTATTTATTCCTTTGGAGAAGAAACTTATGAGGAATTTAAAGAGGTTTTAACCACACCCCATTCTCAAGGTGCTGAAAAATGGATTATTGACATAAGAGGTAATGGTGGTGGTTCTGTCGTACCAGCACTCCAGATATTAGAACACTTTGTGAAAACACCTGATACCATTTTCGTTAACGTATTCGAAAGGAATTATGACCCCTATTCTATTGGTAGTTCGGGTGCAACTACTCCTTTTATAGAATCTGCTATTTTTCTGACAGATGACCTAACAGCTAGTGCTTCAGAGATTGTAACGATTGGGGCAAAAGCAAATGAATTTGGGGTAATTATGGGGTCTAACACGTATGGAAAAGGAGTTCAGCAAGAAGCAGAAGAACTATCGGATGGAAGCTACTTAGTCTATACCGTGAGTGAAATGAAATCTAAGGATAATGAATCCTATAATCAAGTAGGAATAGAGCCAAATGTCGATTTAACAGGTATCGAATTATTTAATAACGACATAGACCAATGGCTATCAACTGCTAGACTGTTTTATCATGAAAAAGTAGGACAAGCAGTTCCTGGAGATTTACAAATTTCATTAAGTGATCATCATCTTTTTATATTAAATAATCCTAATTCTTTATCTAGTGAGCTTAAACAAACTCTTTTAACTTTAGTGTCGCTAAATAAAGTGAATATCTACACTTCAACAGGATGGGTACCTGCTACAACTACTGACCTAACAACACCTAAACTTAAAGCTGAAAGCTTATCTGTAAATGAAATTAAATTACAATTCAATCTGTTTGACTCTTCTAATGTCACATCTTATAAGGTTTATCGTAATGACAAACTAATTGCTACTGTTACAACACCTGAATATATTGATAATGCCTTACTACCCGACACTTCGTACGAGTATCACGTTGAGACCTTAAATCAAGATGGCCAGGTATTATCAACAAGCTTGAAAACAACTGGAAAAACACTCAGAATTGACGAGTGCTTTATTGCGACTGCAGCTTTTGGCTCCAAGTTCCAGCCATCAGTGGAGCTATTAAGAAGCTTTAGAGATGATTTTTTACTAACAAATAAGCTAGGACAGGAGTTTGTAAAGTTCTACTATACAAACTCACCTCCTGTCGCTAACTTTATCGCCGAAAATGAGTTCTTAAAATTCACAGTACGAGCACTCTTAACACCTATTGTGGCTATTATATACTCACTTTATCACCCTAGCATTTTATTGTTTTTCTTTTTAGGAGCTACTGCATTATTATTTTGGGTAAAAAATAAAAGAAGCTCAAGAATCTTACTATAAGACTCTTTTCTTCTTGAACACCAAATATATGGACAACAGACTAACTATAAGAACAACGGAGTGAGGAAAACCACCTCACTCCGTTTTTTAAATTCAGCTGGGATAACAGGGACAGGGACTTTGTCCTTTGTAATAGTAAAGTAGATACGTCAGTTACATCTATAAAGAATTATGTAAGTCGATATTAAATAGTACTAAACGAATGAAGTGTGAGTAATAACTAACTAGTCGGCACGATTGATTAGAATTAGGTAAAAAAATGCACGGAGGAAAAGGCTTCATAGAATCATGGAGAAGAGAATGACTGAAGAAAGTTAGTAGTAAACAAACAAGGCATCCCAAAATATGAGATGCTTTTTGGGGCTCTAAAATAATTACGGCGAAACGTATCAGGTAATGGTAAATCTCGCTAGAAACTCATAGGTTGAAAACCTACATTTCCTTACAAATAACATCATTCTTTTTAATACCTTACGTCATATTTCTGTCTAAAATACTAGATAAATAAAAAATCACACAAGAAAATAGACTTTACACTTTTAGGTCTTTGGACACAATTCGTTTGTCTACAATAATCTTGAAATAATAACTTTTGCGATAAATCGGTAGGTTACTGGATAAAAGGCAACCAAGACATTCGTTAGTAAGATGACCCAATAATAGAAGCGCTTGTTGTCCTTTTTAAAGAGGACTGGAAGTAAAGCTGTTATGATACCAAACACGGATATTCCAATAAATGCTTTCAATCCGCTTGTCTCACCATACATTTGAGATAATATAAAAAATCCGAACATACCATTAAAAAGAAGTACTCCTATTGAAAGAACGACACAAATATAGAGTAAAAGAGATATAATGTTCCCCTTCAACAATAGACCCTCCTCATTTCAACCATATTTTCTTCATAGTATACATGAAAAACACCTGGTAAATGGTCCCATTTTATTAATTAATTGGTGTTTTGGTAATTTTTTTGAAACTAAATTAAACTTTTTCGTAATATTTTCGGGAATAATTTAATAAAATATTATCTATTTCCATACACTTTAGAGTTGATTGATATGGGACGTGTATGCTGTCCCGTGATATTCTACCTCTTATTTGGGTATACTAAGCATTCCGAAATTGCACCGTTTTTCGGGCACTACTCTAAAAGGGTGATGTTATGAAAAACAGAAAGATTAAGCGTGCTCTGCTCTTTATGGGAGTAGTGGTTACGTTTTTTATCATTGGTATTAGTGTGTACTCCTATTCTGTTTACCACACAGCAGAAGATACAGTGGAAATTATGTATGAAGAGAAAAAGGTAAGTAAGAAACGAGTTCAAAAGGTCGAGGTGGAAGAGCTGTCTCCGATCTCCATTGCGTTATTTGGAGTGGATGAACGGAAATATGACACCGGGCGATCAGATACCATCATTATTTTAACCGTGAATCCTAATACAGAGACCACTTATATGGTAAGTATACCTCGTGATACGAGAACAGAAATTGCCGGTAAAAGCATAGAAGATAAAATCAACCATGCCTACGCATTCGGTGGAACTGACATGGCCATTGAAACGGTTGAAAACTTTTTAGATATCCCAATCGATTATTTTATAAAGGTAAATATGGATGGATTTAAAGAGGCTGTGGATGCGATTGGTGGCGTGAAAATACAAAATGAGCTTTCCTTTAAAAATGGCGGCTACACATTTAATGAAGGAGAACTTAACTTAGACGGTCCAAAAGCCCTTGCTTTTTCAAGAATGCGCAAGAATGATCCGCTTAATGACTTCGGGCGTCAGGAAAGACAAAAAGCACTTATAAAAGCAATGATTCAAAAAGGAACAAGTATTTCTTCTCTAACTCGATTTGATGATTTGTTTCAAGTTCTCGGTAAAAATGTGAAGACGAACTTAACATTTAGTGAAATACTTGAAATACAGAAGCAATATCGAGATGCTGGAAAGAATATTGAGCAATTAGAGGTTAAAGGGAAGGATCAGTATATAGACGGAATTTATTACTACAGAGTGAATGAGGAAGAAAAGAAAACTCTTACTCAGAAGCTTCGTTCACATCTAGAGTTAGAGAAGGATGAAGTAAATATACTTAATGAAAGTGAACCTGCTCCTTTGGGTGGGGATTGATACTCGACGGTTTAGTCGGGTTTTTTTATTTTTTTCCATAAATATACCTATAGTAAATAAGGACAAATTCGATTATATTCTGTTAAGAAAGGGGCAGAATACATTGAACTCAAAAAAACTATTTTCTCACTTTTTAGCCTTCATTTTGGTATTTAGTTTTTTAAGTCCTTCTCTACAGGTATCGGCGGCAGCGTCTCCTAGTTATGCTGAGAGTCTTGTCAAAATAGCTGAAGCGAATGGAAATAGATTAAAAAAGCAAATCTCATACGAATACAATAAGGCTTTGACGTATCCAGATATGAAGCTTTTTAACCAAACAAAGGATTCATACAATAAAGCTTTAACCGCTGTTTCCTCATTAAAGAATGGAACGACAAAAACACATTTACAAGCAAGACTAGGTACGAATGTTAAGCTTCATATTGATCGTGCTGTAGCTTACATTGATGCGCTAACGGGTGGTAGAAAAATTGAAGCTTTAACAAAAGATTTAAGGCATCAAGTTGATAACGAAATTTTAATGCTTCCTCGTACGAGTGAGTACTACCATAAACTCTCGTTTGAAATAAGAAAGCAGGCTATTTTACTTTATCGTGTATATGGTAAGTCTACGAGGGATGCCATTCTTGCTAAATATAAAGCTCCTGGTGAGGCAGTGAGAAATGAATTAACTCATTTTGTAACGGTTTACGATTTAGTTGAAGCAGCTAAGGAAGAACTGACTTATGAAGAAGTTGATATTTATTATATGGTTGACCTCATTGCTACAACCAGCGGTTTGTTATCAACGCTCGAACCTGCTCATGTGAAACTAGCATTACAAACTGACCTTATCAAAGTAGCCGAAGAGTTTAGTGCTATTTCTGAATATGAGTTTGAAGGACCAATGTTTGATTCATTTTATACAGAGGATTTTTACCAAACGTCACTTGTCGTTAACTTTGATATGATGACACATATTCAAAAGGAAGCATACGAGCTTGAATCACCTTTTGTCGCAAATGAAATTCAAATTATTACCTTTGAGTTCATTGGATATGAGTATACATTACTTCTTTATCCGTATGAGGATGATATTAGAATGGGTACTTTACCGCGATTCTTTATTTTAGATATAAGTGAAATAGTCATTCAATAATCGCCAGAGAGGGTTCTCCATAACATTGGAGGCCCTCTTTTTATTATGAAAGAAGAATAGGACAAGATCTTTAGAGCATATCCATCTTAGTAAACAAGCTTTAAAGGAGCGCTGTAACTATGAAATTTAAAAGAAGGAGACGGTATGATCGGAGTTCCGTTATTCCTCAATTGATGATTATTTTAGTACCTATTCTAGTGTTAGTTGCGATATATACTCTTTTTAGGACGACCCCAGAAATGAAGGCTGAAGAGGTAGTTGCGACATTCTATAAATATGAACAAAATAACGATTTTGCGAGCTCTTGGGAACTGTTCCACCCTCAGATGCAGAACATTTTTACGAAAAGTAATTACGTGCAGTATCGGAACCAGATATTTGTGGATCAGCTTGGGGCGAAGACATTTGATTATACAGTTGGGAATGCAAAGTTGTTGACTAATTGGAAGATGACTGAGGAATCGGAGCCTCTGTTAGATGTGTATGAAGTGTCGGTGACTCAGGAATATCAAGGGATTTTTGGGAATTTTAGTGTTCAGCAGAGAGTGTATGTGGCTAAGGATGAGGAGGAGTGGAGGGTTTTGTGGTCGTATGAGTAGATAGGCAGGGGGGCGACTTGTAATAAGTCGTACCTTTCAACTTCAACAAAAAAGACATTACGCTCTAATCCGTACGTAATGCCATCTAATTATGTTTCTTGGTATGTTTTTTTTATGTTTGTAATTAACTCATCGATGAGTTCACGTGCAGTCAGGTCACATTTCTCTCCTCTTTTCTGTGCCTTCTGCAGCATTTCAAGTAGCTCTTCTTGACTTATGTTATAACTTTCATGTTTTTTCTCTCTCATTTTCTTACCTTCCAAATCCTGTAATTAGGTCTATTATAGTAGGCAGGACAGGCTTTAGCAATGGGAGTTTATGTCGGAATTTGAAGAAAGAGACAAGAAACCTAAGTCCCTTGTCCCACTGTTGTTATTATTCTTTTGTTACTAGGTATGCTTTGTATTCAGTTACTCCAGCTTGTTCTACATAGACTATTAATACCCAATCACCATTAGGAAGCTCAGTACCACCTTGTACTGTTCCATCCCATAAGAATTCATGGTAAGGAGTTGGTGCATTTGTAAATTCTCCTAGTGTATCCACAAATCCACCGATTGTTCCTGCATCTGCATTGAATGCATACAAGTCGTATGCTAATACCTCAGCACCACCTGGTAAGTAAGCACCAACGTAATACCCTTCTGCAGCTTTTTCCATAAATGCACCAGTTACACGAGGGTAATCCGGCTCGCCTACAAACAGGATTGTTGGTACATCAAAAGAAGTCGACCCATCGCTTACTACAATTGTTCCTTCATAGTACCCAGGAGCTAATGCCGAAGCATCTACTTGAACATTAAAGTTCACTTGTTGAGATTGTCCAGGGTTAACTTTTAAGTTATTGCTTAGCATTACTTTAATACCAGTTGGATTTCCATCAAATTTAACATCAAAGCTATAAGACTTTCTTTCATTTGAAAGGTTTTTAATCTCAAAGCTTTGGTTTTCTACTTGTTTACCGCTACCTTTTACAAACTTACCAAATGAGTGGCTACCAGGAGCTACTAGTGTATTCGTATTTAATGCGTCTACGATACGTACACTTCCTGCACCTTGTGAGTTATGTGCATATGGTGCACCTGTACTAGGGTCAATCACATCTACAGCTGTATTCATTAAGGCTGCTTTTACATCTTCAGTTCCCCAATGAGGATTTTTCTCTAATAGTAGGGCTGCTGCTCCTGCTACGTGAGGTGAAGCCATACTCGTACCTTGTTTAGAACCATACCCACCAGGAACTGTACTTACAATGTTAACACCCGGCGCTGAAACGTCTGGCTTAATCATCCACGTAAGTGCTACTGGACCACGAGATGAGAAGTCAGCCATAACTTCAGGATCTGTTGACACGTACGTAAGGTCAAATGAAACTCTGTTATTTCCAGCTTCTAATTCAGCAAGCATTTTCTGTCCGTCTTCACCAGACATTTTAATTGTTGGTACTTCCATTCCAGGGATGACAAAATCAAACTCACCTAGACCACTGTTAAAAATGATGGCACCGACTGCACCTGCTGCTTTTGCATTTGCAGCTTTATCAACGAATGCGAATCCTCCGCGGCTAATTAATGCAATTTTACCTTCAACATTAACTTCTGCAAATTCTTCCGCACTTCCAAGACCAACATAGACAAAGTCATATTCATTACCATCTAATGCTTCTAGATCAGATTCTAATGTGTACCCCATCACTTTATCTGTATCATACGCCACGCCACCAGTTGTTGTTGTTTCAACACTATAGTTAGCATATGGAAGCTGTGTAGCCCCAACAGAAATCGCTTCACGAGATGTTCCAGGAGAACCTACTGTCCAGTTATTTGGACCAGCGTTACCGTTAGAAGTAACAGCTACTACACCTTCAGCCATTGCCCAATCTAAAGCAATAGAAGTTGCCCAGTCTGGATTGTTTAAAGAGTTTCCTAGTGATAGGTTCATAACATCAGCACCGTCTTGAACTGCTAGTTCGATACCAGCAACTACATCTTCAGTTGAACCACCATTAGGACCTAATACACGGTATCCTAATAGTGTTGCATCTTTTGCTACACCTTTAATCACTCCGTTAGCTGCAACTGTTCCAGCAACGTGTGTACCATGTGTTTGACCAGGACCTTCTTGAGGATCACTGTCTTCATCTACAAAGTCATACCCTTTATAGTTTCCGAATGCGTGAGCTAAGTCAGGGTGTGTATAATCAACACCTGTGTCAATAATTGCTACTGTTACACCTTCTCCAGTAAATCCAAGATCCCATGCCGCATTCGCACCCATGAATGGAGCACTATTTGCCATTGCAGGACTGAACTCTTCTGTTGAAATCTCTTCAGAAGAAATTACTTGAGGTGTATAATGAACGTTTGGATAAATCGCTTTTACACCCGGAATTGTTGCTAGTTTAATAATTTCATTAGCAGGTAGTTCCACAGAGAAACCAGAAAATACATAATCATACTCTCTGTTTACAGCTGCGCCTGAAACGGATTGTTGTAAAGCATTAATTACTTTACCTCTTTCTGCTTGGAGATTTGCCTTAGATTGGCCTTTCCCCTTATGTTTCGCTTCAACAATTGACTCTTCAGTTAACTCAACAATGACAGACGTTGGTCTGTTTGAGGATAATTCAATGTCTCCAAAAATTTCTGCTACATCTAATTCAGTAACGGTTGTTTGTGATCTAGCTCCTGTATCTGCAGTTGCAGCAAAGCTAAAAGTTGAAAAGACTAACATAAATGCTAAGAAACTAACTAACGCTTTCGAAAAATTTCTCTTCATCCCTATCAATTCATCCTCTCTTAATATAAATATAAAAATAAGTGCATGTATTTCCTTATATCTATGTACGAATCGACCTCCTTATTTTTTAGTAAATTCTAAAAATTCTTGCACCTATATATAATTACATACTATATGCCAATTTTCCTCTAGGTAAATAGTACTAATATTGCGACTATTTTCATTATACTTTTTGACTGTAAATACTACAAAAATACCTATTTATACAAACATTTACACTAATCTTTAAAATGAGACATATTTGGACAAGGGAACATGTCGCATGTCCCAAATAAAAAAGCCTCAGTTAATTCTCCCTTAAACTATGACTTTATTAAAGCCTATTCGATTACCAAAATATTTCTACAAGCCTTGACAATACAATAAGAGAATTAGAGAAAAATAAAAATATTTTTGTTACTAATTATGTCGATATCTAGATGAGTTTAAGACCTTACGTCGTAAATAGATGATTATCAAAAAAGAGCTGTAGAAATGTGTAGAACGATTCCCTCTACTAGATAACAGACTATTCTGATATATTTGAAAGGCATTTAAAAAAAGGAGTGGTGATAGTGTTAAAAGTTTTATCCAAAACAGGTTTAGCTCTTGCTCTGGCAGGAAGTGTCGCAATTGCAGGCTACCAACCTAGTGAGACAGCTACAACCGAAGCTAGCAAATATGACTTAGATCTTGCTCATTATGTAGGTGCATCGCCAGAATTAGCTGAAGAGGCAAAAAGGTTAGGGGTAGATGTCTCAAAGGCTGACCCAGCCGAAAAGATTGCAAATCATGGCTCAAAGTTCCAACAAGCTGGGGATAATCATGTAGCCTATAGAAGTGCTACGGGGGATGTTCCTGTACTTGTAATTTTAGCGAAGTATAAAGAAGGCGATGAGCCAATTGGGGACATGCCTGGGCAAGTACCAGCTCATTACTATGAGGACTTAATTTTTGGAACTGAATATGATCCTTATCAACTCGAACAGTTTAAACAATATGATGGCCCAGATGTGCCGAAAGATCGTACCATGAGAAATGCTTATGATGAATCGAGTAATGGGGCAATTAACCTTGTACGTAAAGAAAATACTGATTTTGTATGGGTAGAGCTACCTAAAGGGGCTTCATACTATTTAGATCAAGAAGGAACATATGCTGAAAACGGTACATACTTACTTGGAAACGCTAATGGGGACGCTCATATGGGTGAATTTGTTAGAGACTTACTAAAAGCTGCAGATGATCAGGTAGATTTCTCACAATATGCAGAAAATGGTGAGGTACCAACTATTTTTGTTGTCCATGAAGGAACAGGGGCAGAGTTCAGCCAGGATCCTGCACAAATTTGGTCTCATAAATGGGGACTATTAAGTGCATTATACTACGGAAAATACTATGAAACTGGTAAACCTGCAGATGCTCATGCTGGCATGAGCCAGGCTGAATGGATTGCAAAAACAGTTGCCGAAGATATGACTTATGATGGAGTTATTGTAAATAACTATAACATCCAACCAGGTATCGGCGGAAACGTATCAGGATATAACCTTGCAACTGGCGGTTATGATGGTGCGAAAGAAGGTCCTTTCCCAGCACAAACTGGGGTATATGCACATGAATTTGGTCATGCTTTAGGCTTACCAGATTTCTATGACACTGCTTATTCATCTGAGGGTGTTGGAAACTACTCTATGATGGCAGGTGGATCTTGGATGCGTTATCCAAATGCACCGGCATACTCTGGAAATTCACCAACCCACTTTGATCCATTCTCTAAGATTTTCTTAGGATGGGCAAATCCTATTAATGTAACACCAGAAAATGGTGTTCAAGAAATTACTTTACCTTCTATTGATAAGGCAGATGCTGATAACGGTATTGTTAAGATGGAAGTACCTGGTTCAAACGGTACTGAATATTTCCTATTCGAAAATGTTCAGCAAAGTGGATTTAATAAAGGTCTTAACCGTCAAGGTGAAGATTCACATGGTCTAGTAGCATGGCATGTAGATGAAAATATCATTAGTTTATACCAAACTGCTGGCTTCCGTCCGAACAATGTTGAGAACTGGATGAATAAGCGATTCCAGTATAATCAAACACAAACTGCTAGTAATGGCACCGTTGTAACCCACTATGGTTTATCTGTTCTTCAAGCAGATGGAAAATATGACTTAGAGAAAAATCTAAACCGTGGTGATGCTGGTGACTTCTTTAAAACTGGAGACAAATTAACTCCAAATTCAAGCAATGTTCACACTGGCTCGTACTACTTCTGGAAAGGCAATGGATCAACTCCAGCTGATTCTGGAATCCACGTAACAGATATCATAGAAAATGCAGATGGGTCTATTACTGCTAAATTCTATTATAGTACTAATGAAGGAAATCAAGATAAGAAGAAAGATTAATTAGTTATATTAACCCTTCAGTTTGACAGCAAAAGTGATGAGTCCACAGATTAGCACATGTACCCTTTTCAAAATAGAAAAGGGTACTTTTTTGCGGACAACACATCTGTCAATCTCCCTACCTCTTCCTCTCAAATCGATCAGCATAAATCGCAAGCAATGCAATCACAAACACAATAACCCATTCAACAAACTCATAGTCTAAGAATAATAGAGCAATCGGTGTTGATCCTATCGCGATGAGTCCAGGTCTATTAAATCCTTTAAAGATAAGATACATAACCACAAAAACTCCTACCAGAACACAGGCCATCATCGGTTCAAGATAGATAATCCCACCTAGGAAACTAGCAATCCCCTTCCCTCCATGAAAGGCTAAGGTGATTGGCCACAAATGCCCTATGATAACGAATAGAAACCCAATCAATTGAACTATTAGCGGTAGGCCTAAATATTGACCAAGCATGATTACCACTATTGCTTTACCTGCATCCCCTAAAAAAGTAGCAACAAAGGCACTTTTACCTACGACTCTCCCAACATTTCGAGAGCCTACGTTCCCACTTCCTTTGCATCGAATATCACCCTTCCCTGAAAGCTTTGTGACAATATACCCAAACATTATGCAGCCAACTAGGTATGAAGTAAGTAAATAAGCGATAAAAGCCATGATTATAACCTCCTTTTGATTAATTAGATAGATTTGTGATATGTGGTACGTCCTCTTTCCAAGCTTGAGTATGTAGGACAACAGACCTAATTTCACGTTCCACTTATAGGTATTAAGGCACCAATAACACACTAATTCTCTAATACGGTAAAGTTATAATTTTATAATATTCTAAAAATTACTACAAATTACCTACAGGATTAAAGTCCGATTCCTACTTTCTAATCACGATAAATTGTCGAAATTTATATAAAATTGAAACTAATGAGATTCGTACATTAAAGGACGATTCTACATAATAAATTATAGGAGCTGATTTTTTGAAGCGCTTTGTACGTTCATCTACTATTTTATTAGTCTTTCTATTAGCATTCTCCTCTTTTAGTTTAGGAGCATTTGCTGAAACGACGAAGACAAGTACGACACCACAAAAATTAGCAGAACTAGTTGGAAATATTGATGTAACATCCTCTCAATCTACTACAGTGATTGTAGAATTAACAGAAGAGTCAATTGTTGAAGCGAAACATAAAGGTAAATCACAGTCAAAAGGAAACTTAAAGAAGGCTCGTGATGAAGTGAAGAATGCTGTTAAACAAGCAGCAAAATCTAGTAAAGTAAATCGTGAATATGATCATGTATTCTCTGGGTTCTCAGTTGAGCTACCTGCAAACGAGATTCCCGCTCTTTTAGCGGTACCTGGTGTAAAAGCGGTTTATCCAGATGTTACATATACTGTAACTGGTGATGATGGAGAGCTTATTTCTCCTGAAGCATATAGCCCACAAATGTTAAACAGTGCTCCACATATCGGAGCTAATGCAGCATGGGAAACTGGTTTTACAGGAAAAGGTGTGACAGTTGCAGTTATCGATACTGGTGTTGATTACACTCACCCTGACTTAGATCATGCTTTTGGTTCATATAAAGGTTATGACCTTGTTGACAATGACAATGACCCACAAGAAACGCCTGTTGGTGATCCTCGTGGAGAAGCAACAACACACGGTACTCACGTAGCTGGTACGGTTGCTGCAGATGGACTTATTAAAGGGGTAGCACCTGAAGCTACATTATTAGCTTACCGCGTACTAGGACCAGGTGGTAGTGGTACGACTGCAAACGTAATCGCTGGTATTGAGCGTGCTGTTCAAGACGGTGCAGACATAATGAACCTATCATTAGGAAACTCTCTAAACATCCCTGATTTTGCAACAAGTATTGCACTTGACTGGGCAATGGCTGAAGGTGTAGTTGCGATCACTTCAAATGGTAACTCAGGTCCTGCAAACTGGACTGTTGGTTCACCAGGTACTTCTCGTGATGCGATTTCTGTAGGAGCAACTCAGCTTCCTTATGATAACTATTCGGTTGAAACGACAACTACTGGTGGCGTTACTTATGCTACAGCTAAAGTAATGGGTTATGCTACGGTAGCTGATTTAACAGCTCTTGACGGCAAAGAGATTGAATTTGTCGATGCTGGTTTAGGGTCTGTAGCAGATTTTGCTGATATTGATGTTAAAGGAAAAATTGCATTAATTAGCCGTGGTGGTTTTGCATTCGTTGATAAAGCTGCTAATGCTAAAGCTGCTGGTGCAGTTGGTGCGATCATTTACAATAGTAGTGCTGGAGAAATTCCTTTTGTTATTCCTGGAATGGAAGTTCCTACAATTAAAATGTCTGATGTTGATGGAAAAAACATGCTTGCTGAATTGGAAAAAGGAAATAATAAAGTTACATTTGATTTAACTTATGAATCAACAGATCCTGAAATCGTGGCAGACTTCTCATCTCGCGGTCCTGTAACAGGTACATGGATGATTAAACCAGACGTTTCTGCTCCTGGTGTGAATATCGTAAGTACAGTTCCAGGTGGATATGGTGCAAAACAAGGTACGAGTATGGCTTCACCACACGTTGCTGGTGCTGCAGCAATCCTTTTACAAGCACATCCTAATTGGAATGTAGATGATGTAAAAGCTGCATTAATGAATACAGCTGAAAACCTAATTAATCCTGCAACAGGTGCAGATTATGCACACAACACACAAGGTGCTGGAAGTATTCGAGTTGTTGATGCAATCAATGCTGAAACGTTAGTAACACCTGGTAGCCATTCATTTGGTGTATTTTCTAAAGTTGAAGATATGCAAGTTGAGAAACAACATTTTACAATTAAAAACCTTTCAAACGAAAGAAAAACATATAGTTTTGCTGTAAGTTTTAAAGGAAATCCTGATGGCATTAAAGTGATGACGAGCAACAACTTAAAAGTAAACGCTGGTCAAACTCAACAAGTGAACTTCAATGTTCAAGTAGAGGCAAGCAAGCTTACTCCTGGCTATTATGAAGGTACAGTGGTAGTGAGTGACGGAACTTCTACATTTGATGTTCCTGCAATCCTATTTGTACAAGAACCAGATTACCCACGTGTTGAATCTCTTGATGTAACAATTGATAGCAATGGACTAATCACTGAAGTTGGCGGATACTTCACTGGTGGGGCTGAGTCAGTAGAATTCTTTGTGTACCTATCAAATGCTGACGGTCAACCACTTCAATATTTAGGAGACATCGCATCGTTTGAAAATGTTGCCCAAGGATGGCAGTACTTTGCTTGGGATGGAACACTAACAAACGGAACTGAACTTCAAAAAGGCCAATACTATAACGTATATGCCTACACAACTTATAAAGGTCAGACTGACCTTACTGGTTTAAACTTTTTATTTGAATAACCGTGGTTAACACAACAAAGGTTTCAGGCAATTTGCCTGAAACCTTTGTTTGTTTCATAGCAACTTTAGTAAGAAAGAATTGCTATTCTGTCCATTAGCGGAATAAACAATCGCTTGGTTTTCATCTCTCAGCCGTAGTATTAGGCATTGAAGGTAACTTCTTCTTATCACTGGTTTATAAGTATGCCTTATTTTTCACAATGCCCTTTACTAGTTTTGCAGGATTTTAAACAATGCGGGTGGAATTTAGATTCTTTATGAAACCTAATCTGTTGGCTTTCCGACTAATATATAAAGTTAGTTCACCTACGAAAAGAGGTTTGAATATGAGCATATATTTAAAAATTGGTGGGGTTTTGTTTTTAATCTATACTATAGTACTTATTTTTCTCATAGCTACAGCTTTTGAGATGGAAATATTACTAACTTTAAATTTTGGTTTGTTTGGGCTTGTGGGGTTAGTTGCATATTTTCTGATTGGGTATTTGTATGTGAAGGTAAAATCAAGTCGACGAGTAATACAGTTTATTTTATTAGTCCTTGTTATATATGGAATATATTTTTTATTTATTAATTTAGCCAACAATTCTGGTGCCCAAAGGTGGCTTTGATAATTGAGAATACGCTTGATTATATTCGTGTGAACTCACGTTAAATTCAACATCGTGAAAGGATTAAGATTATGGAAAATATTCTAGTAAGTCATTTAGAAAAAAAGCTTAAAAGCACTAAAATAGAGGGTTTTATCATTAACAAGGGACAGGAAAGAGTATTTGAGTACTTCAAAAATAAAAAGGTTCCAGTCAATTCTTCCAAGGTTTATTCTGTTACGAAGAGTATTGTTTCATTATTGATAGGTATCTTGATGGATCAAAGGTTGATAAAAAGTATACATCAGCCTATCAGTGATTACTTTGCAGATATGGATATGGAGAAAAAAGAGATTACGATTTTACATCTGTTAACAATGACTTCTGGTCAAAAAGTGGTTAATTTTCAGGGATCAAGGAACTGGGTTAATGCAATCTTAGAGCAAGACTTGATTCATGAGCCTGGAGAAGTCTTTGAGTACAACTCAGGTAGTTCTCATCTACTAAGTGCCATTATAACGAAGGTCACAGGTGTTAGTGCAGCTGAGTTTGCTGAAAAAAGCCTGTTTGGGCCATTAGGGATAAATAAATTCACTTGGGTCAGTGATCCACAAAGAATAAGTGGTGGTGGATTCAGTATTTCTTTGAGTGTAGAAGATATGATGAAGATTGGTAAGTTACTTATTCAAGAGGGGAGCTATCAATCTAAAGAAATTGTATCAACTGAATGGATAAAGCAGGCAGTTACTCCTTTTAAAGATGTTGAAACGAGTGAGTTTGGAACGTATGGCTATGGGTATCAATTTTGGACGTTTACCAGCAACGGTACTGGGAGTGGCTTGGATTATTATTGTGCTGCTGGGCTATTTGGACAGTATATCTTTGTCGTACCTAAATTAAATATGATTGCAGTCGCGAAAGCTCAACTGCAGGCTGATAATCAGACCTTACCAAAAGTTTATTTTGAGGAGTTTCTCAGAGGGTTGACCTAGAGATACATACCATTCTAGTTAAAGCCTGGCTCGCTACAGATGTGTATTACGAGGCCAGGCTTTCTTGGGGTTTCCCCTAACTTACTGTCTTTAAAAGGTCCGTCGAATTACGGGCGATTTCTTCTTCTGTTTTGATTCTGATTCCTTCTAGTCTATACAGTTCTTCAGTTCCCACTTTTTTTATAACAATTCCCCTGCCTTGCTCATCCTTGTAATTCACATTAAGGACCTTATATACTTCACCGTTTGATTCGAAATAATCACCCGCCTCTACGTTAATGAACGCTGGTGAGATAATTATATTTTTCACAGTATAGACCCCCTCCCACTAAGCTCAACCCGATATAGTCAGCTTTTCCCCATCACAACTATTCTGTCTATTTTTAAAGTATTCTGTATTAAATTACCGAAACCTTTTTTAGAAAATACAAAAAGTTCGACATTATTTTGTCGAACTCTTAAGAAACAGCATTTAGATATGAACTTTAACAAAGTAAAGCAGTGGGGGTCAGGCCCCCACTGACAAATTTCTGTTAAGACGCCTGGCCCTTCACCGCTGTAAAGCGGTGGGGGTCAGGCCCCAGAAGACATATTTAGTTTAAATATGCGTTATAGAATCTTGTCATGGCTACTGAAAATTCGCCACGTGTGACTTGTGTTGTTGGGCTGAATGTTGCGGTTACTGTTGGTTGCAGGTCGAATTGTCCTTGTGTGACTGAGAAGTTTGCGTTTAGAATGTTTAGGTCTAATGCAAGCTGGACATAACCTTTTAGCTCATCTGGAATTTGTCCAGCATCCTGAATTGCCACGCGCTCATCCTTATATTGTACCGTCACATCTCCAGTAAATGCTTGTGCTTCTTCCTGTAGGCCTAAGCTTTGAACAAGTGAGTATGCTAGTTCTGCTCTAGTTACTGCATCACTTGGTGCAAACTTCCCGCTTTTACCTTGCATAACGCCATTGTAGAATTGAGCTCCACGGAACGCTGCACCTTTTGCAAGAACTGCTTCAACGAAGCTTATATCTGTTGCTTTTACATCTGTAAATGTTGCTGCTGCCGGTAGCGATTGACGAATTTCTGCTCCCATTACTAAGTATTTAGCAAGTTCTGCTCTCGTTAAAACACGGTCTGGTTTAAATGTACCGTTTGAATAGCCGTCAAATAATCTTTCATTTACACCCATTTGGATTGCGCCCGCTGCTGGGTGGCCTGCAATATCACTCAAACCTGTGAATCCAGTTACTTTTGAAAACGCTAGTGTTCCTTGTACTTCTTCAGGTAACGCAACCCCGATTGGGTTTAATGTATTTCCTTGTAAGCCTCTGATTTCTGCCTTCCATGTTCCAGCCATTGGTGAGTTAACCGATACTGTTCGGTCATAGTAAAGTGGGAACAACACGCTAACTCCTGAGCTATATTCTGTTCCATCTGGAGCTACCAATACTAGATTGATTGTGTTCCCTGTTTGGCCTAGTAATCCGGCTCCATTCGCTTTTGCGACTAGGCTTGAAAGCCCCTCTTCTACTGTAAATTCATAGGCATTGTCAGATACAAGAGTCACAGGATTATAGTTTACTGAAAAAGGAACTCGTGTTGTGGAAGATACCACATTGCTGTTGAATGTTTGATAGAGATTCACGGTCTCTCCGTAATTTTTACCATTAAGAGCCTTATCCACTGCTGCGTACGCATTCACATAACCTGCACCAACTTCCCAAGCTTCAAAACCTGGCATGTTCGTTGCCGTTTCTTGTAAAATTTGCTTCACATCGTCTGGTGATAATAGTGGGTTTGCTTCTAGTAATAACGCTACAATTCCCGCTACATGAGGAGTTGCCATTGAAGTTCCACTCATTGTTGTGTAATAAGGTAAATGTGCTGGGTCAATGGTAGCTGCATCTTGCTCGGCAGCTAAACTCGATACCGGTGCTAGCACTCTTGTCGAAACAATATCAACACCAGGTGCTGTGACTGTCGGGCGATCTTCCCATGTCCACTGTAAGCCATCCATTGTGAATGTTCCACCTACTCCTTTTGTACCTCGTGACGAAAAGTCTGCTAAACTACCATCTTTAACACCTGCAGCAACCGATATAACCCAAGGTGCCTTCGCGTAAGGGTTGTGTGTATTTTCACCAGGTCCTTCATTTCCTGCTGCAAAAAGTACTGTGATTCCGCGGTCGTACGCTTTTTTACTGGCAATATTGATTGGGTGATTCGGGTCAAAGTCACCAGAAGATCCCCACGAATTGGTGATGACACGGATGTCATATCGCGCTTGGTTAGTAATCGCATAATCGAATCCGCCAATCCCGTCTAAAACGAGTAACGCCGCGCCAGAACCATACCCAATTAAGTCAGCACCAGGTGCAACCCCTTCATATTTCCCGCTAGACATGGCACCTGTTCCACCAACAGTACCAGCAACATGGGTACCGTGACCTGAATTTGTATCTGTGTTAGGAACATTTTCAAGGTAAGTAACTGGTAATAAAGTTGGATCAATGGCGTTCAGATTCAAGTTTGCTGCTACGTTTTGAACTAAATTTTCACCTAATTCATGATCTTTATGTGTACCATCAACACCACTGTCGTTAACAACAACCCCGACACCCTTGCCGGATAGTGGTAGGCCACCATTTTGCTGACGGAACTCATTATCCGTGCGAACTTTATCTACGCCAGTAATATCATTCGAGTCTCCATTGAAGTATTCAAGTTTACTATTTAAGTAGATCGAGCGAACTTCACTACTTTTTGCAAGAAGCTCTACTTGGTCTTTTGTCGCAAGAACTCCGGCAATTGGTAAAGACTGCATTGTTACCCCTGTTCCAATTCCGATATCCTGTAAAAGCTGAAGTGCACTTGAACTCGGCGACCCATCTCCTTTAAAAGAAACAATAACCTTCTGAACACTTTCATGTTGAAATGCATTTTCTAAAAGTGGGTCAATTGTAACCACACTCGTTTCACTTGCACTCGCTGTTTGAAACCCTGAGAAGAAAGTTGGAAATAGTAATACCGCCGTAAAAACAATAGATAACCAATGCTTCATATTTTTTACCCCTTTCGTATTCTATTACTTGTTTGTCGAAGCTAGATGTAATTGCTAAGTGTGCTTGGGTGATGCAAAACTCCATACTTGAAGCTTGGGACGCAAGTAACTGAGTCTTCTGACCCGAAGCAAAACCTTACAATCTTTCTAGCTGTAGCTCTTACTTTAATTATCACGATTTTGTGAGTTGTTTCCTATTACGCAAAGGTTATAAATTGAGGCGCATGTAGGAGTATTTGTATGTATATCAAAAGTAGTAGGAATTTATAAAAGGTACTATACATCTCCGACTATTTTGTTCTAAAGAAGCCTGACCCTTCACCGCTCTAAAGCGGTGGGGGTCAGGCCCCAGTTCGGTGAGTCGACTTTCGTGTAAAAAACATCCTCCACAGGTATACTAGAAGAGAATTCGAAATTGGAGGGATACATATGCAAATTGAAATGTGGACAGACTTTGCTTGACCATTTTGCTATATTGGCAAAAGGCGTCTGGAAGAGGCCATTACTAAACTTAATCAACCTGTAGAAGTCATTTATCGTTGCTTTGAGTTAGATCCAACAAAGGGACGCGATATAAAAGAAAGTATTTACGAAAGCTTATCCAAAAAATATGGCATGAGCCTTGCTCAAGCGAAAGCCAATTCTCGAAACATGGTCCAAATGGCAGCGGAAGCCGGCCTGGATTTTCAAATGGATACATTAATTCAAACAAACACGTTTGATGCCCACCGTTTGACGATGTATGCCAAAACCAAGGGATTAATGATAGAAATGACTGAACGGATTTTGTATGCTTACTTTACAGAATCCAAGCATATTGGAGATCATGAAACATTAACGGAGTTGGCTGTAGAAGTTGGATTAGACCGGGAAGAAGTAAGCCAAATGTTAGCAAGTGATATGATGGCAGAAGATGTTCGTGCTGATGAACGTACCGCACAACAGATTGGTGTTACAGGCGTTCCATTCTTCCTAATTAATAAAAAGTATGCTCTAACAGGAGCACAACCAACTGAAGTATTTATACAGGCACTTGAAAAAATTGCAGCAGAAGATAAAATTGTTGTTTTAAACAACCAAGAAGGTCTTAATTGCGATGATGATGGGTGCGAAATTCCCGAGAAATAAAGTAAAAGAACTAGATTCCAAATCGGAAACTAGTTCTTTTTTAATTAATAAGTTTGTTGTTGTACGTTGATCCTTTTATTAACCCCCAAGTGATTAAAAGCATAAATGATTAGTAAAAGAATAATGGTTACTTCTAATGCTAGATTAAAATAGTACCACGAGATGGTTACTAACACATCGTATAACGAATGGACCGCTACGAGGATCCATAGATTTTTTGCCCATAAAAGAAGTGACCCAAGGACTAAGCCAGCTAATGAATAAAGGATAACAGTTCCGAGATAAATAGATAGATCATCATAATGAGATGAGAGGGTATGTCCCCAGCCAAATAAAAAAGAACTAAGCACAAGTGCTGTGATCATGAATGGTTTTTGTGTCCCACTTTCCCATTTCTTTTGGAAAATTGCCTTTAGTACTAACAAAATAAGAATCATGTATCCCAGTCTCCAGATTTCTTCCGTTCCCGCAAGAATAGAGCTTAGAAACTCGTACCCTACTGAATCGATCATGCTAAAAACATAGTAGGTGACGTCCTCGGCAGTTGCATTCTCCGTAGGAGGTTCTGCTACAGCAGATTCTACATAAGCTACCGAATCCTCCACATACTGCTCATGATTATCCCAGTACGATTCAAAAAGAGAGTAAGACAATGCGTCGATAACAGTCATCGCACAGTAAAACGCAATAAATACGATGACAAATTTATTTAGAAGAGATTTTCTGTCTTTTGGTTCACCATCGTTGCTACTAAGAACACGATGAAGCTTAATTCCTACGTAAAACGTAATCATCAGCAGCAAATCATAGAGTGTAAACATGAAGCTAGAATACTTCGTAAAGTAGAGTACAAGATCTACAAGGATCGTAATAATTAGGATTAGTCCAATGTCCTTTTTTGTGACGGAGGATGTAAGGTTTAAGTTTGATAGCATTCGTATCGGTTCCCCCTTTAGTAACATAGATACCATCATTATATAGAAAAGGGGTACGCATTTATATGGAATTCTTTTTGAAGAAATGGACATTTATACTAAATCTTTCGTCTGGGTATTTTGCAACATTAAAGTTCTAGGTTGCAGAAAAAAACTAAGCCTATTGTAATCCTTAAAATTTTACCTACTAGTCTATTAGATTCATTTACAAAATCTTCACACTTTTTAGATTGCCAAGTTAATAATTAGAACCTAGAATGAGTCTAGTAAACTACTACTTTTCTAGGAGGTTAATTATTCATGGCGTCATTATTTAAAAATAAGGTGCTAGCTACTTCTTTATCTGTCAGTATTTTGATGTCTGGTGTTATAGGGGGAGCAGTATCAGCCAAAGAACATAAAGTTCCACCTGGTCTTGAGAAGAAAGAAAACATTAAAGTCCAATTATTAAGTGTAAATGACCTTCATGGAAAAATTAACGTAACAGAACAACCCAAAAATAATCCAAACAAGTATGGGAATGCTGCTTACTTAGCAACTTATCTTAAAGAACGTGAACAAACTAATGAAAATACATTAATTATCCATTCAGGAGATATGGTTGGAGGAAGCCCACCTGTATCTGCTCTTTATCAAGATGAGCCAACTGTAGAAGTGATGGAATCTATTGGTTTTGATGTAGGAACTGTTGGAAACCATGAATTTGACGAAGGCGTTGATGAGATGCTTCGCTTAATTTATGGTGGTGACCATCCAAATGGAACTGTAAACTACGATGGAATTAATTTTCCGATGATAGCTGCGAATGTTGTTTATAAAGATAGTGAAGAATTAGTTCTTCCTCCTTATTACATTAAAAATATTAAAGGGCAGAAAATTGGATTTATCGGTGTTGCTACAACACAAACACCAAATATGGTTATTGCTAAAGGAATTCAAACTATCAATTTTACTGATGAAGCAGAAGCGATCAACAAATTTGTTCCTGAATTAACGAAGCGCGGTGTAGAAGCAATTGTCGTGCTGGCTCACGTACCTGGTTCACAGGAAGGGGATACAGTAACGGGGGAAATCGCAGACATTGCAACAAAGATAGATGATGAAGTAGATGTGATTATTGCAGCTCATAATCATCAAAAGGTAAATGCAATGGTCGACAACAAGCTTATTGTACAAGCTTGGGAATATGGAAAAGCATTCGTTGATATCGATCTTGAAATTGACCCTGTTACAGGTGATATTGTAAAAAAAGAAGCTGAAATCGTGGATGTTATTCAAGAGGGAGTTACTCCTGACCAAAAAGTTTCCGCAATTTTAGAAAAGTACTCAAGTGCTATCTCTTCTAAATTAAATGAAGTTGTTGGTGTAGCAGGTCAATTTATGGAGGGTGGCTATGCAACAAAAGCTTATTTTGGTGATAATGCCCTTGGTAATTTGATTGCAGACGGAATGACTGCTGCAATGGGAAGTGATTTCGCGATGATGAATGGCGGCGGAATCCGCGCAGATCTTAATGCTGGTGATATCACGTGGGAAGAATTATACAATATTCAACCGTTTGGTAACACTCTTGTTAAAATAGAAGTAGCAGGCTCTAATATGGATGAAATTATTAATGCCCAAATTTCTGATTACGGTCCAGATTGTTCTATCGCAGGATTTAAATACAAATGGGATAGCGCAACTAGCAAAGTAACTGAAGTAACATTAGCCGATGGAACTCTTCTTGATGAAAATGCGACATACACATTAACAATTAACAACTATATGTATGAACATAACTCTGACAAATATAAATTACGTGCCTATGGTGCAAATCCGGTTCAAGGGACTGAAGACCTGACTGCTACAATTGAATTTGTTAAGAGTTTTACATCTCCAATCGCATATGAAGCTGAAGGACGTATTATTAATATTTCAGCTGTAGCACAATAATAGACTTATAGAAAAAGAAGTTTGTCTGATTAGGCAAACTTTTTTTCTATCGTTAATAAGATTCAATAGTAAAAAAGGAGCCCTATCTCAAATGAGAAGAGCTCCTTTTTGTCTTAATTACTCTGAATAGTGAACGATTCGGCCACACGCTGTCCATCAGAATCAACTGTAAATTCTATTATAATTGTGTCGTCTTTCGCTAATTCAGTAACTTGCTCTTTTGCTGTTTCTGATAAGCGATAAACTTCAGGTGTTCCTTCTTCATTTATAATCTCAATTGAATTAAGATCTATTAACCCGACATACGTTACCGGTTCAGTAGTAAATACTTCTCCGTCTAAAGTTGTTTCGTCTTCTAAAGTAGATTTATCAAAATCAACCTCTACCTCGGCTTTTAACCCATCACTATCTTTTACTGTTGCCCAAATTTCTACCGTATACTTGCCTGACTCTACTTTTTGTAAACCTTCTGTAAGATCTACTTCAAATTCTAAACTTTCACCAGGCTTTAATACTTTTTCAGTTATCACTTGCATGAAAGATTTATCCATGCTGAACGTGTACAGTGTTTCTCCAGCTTCATTCATAATTCTGTAATCGTATTCTTGTGATGAAGGGAATACTAGTGTTTGATCTTCTGTCTTATCATTTTGAATCGTAAAAGTGTACTTATATACAGTACCTTCTACTTTTTCAAGTGTCGTTTTTAGTAATCCTTCTACTATGCTTCCTGGTTTTTCAGCAACCTCAGATCCATTTTTACCTTCTTCTATTTGGTTTTCAACTGTCATACCGCAACCTACTAATGCAGCTGTCAGAAACATTGTAGATACTACGCCTAAAATACTTTTATTTAATTTCATCTCTATCACCTCGTTGATTTGTCTTTCATATAAGTAGACGGAGTGTATTACAAAAACGTTACAACTAAAAAGCAAAAAGTGGTGCCAACTAAATGACACCACTCAAATTGAAAACTATTTCTTTTTCTTAAATGCCATATCTACGGCCTTATATGCATTCACATAACCTGCTCCAACTTCCCAGGATTCATAGCCTTCCATTGTTGTAGCTGTAGATTGTAAGATTTGCTTAATGTCTTTTGGTGATAGTAACGGGTTTGCTTCTAACATTAATGCAATCACTCCCGCCACATGTGGTGCTGCCATGGATGTTCCGCTCATTGTTGTATAGTAGGGGATGTGTGCTGGGTCTAGGTATTCCACATCACTTGTTGCACCAAGTAGGGTAATTGGCGAGATGACTCTTGTTGAAATGATATCTACTCCTGGTGCAGTTACTGTTGGACGGTCTTCCCATGTGAATGTTTCGCCGTCCACTATAACTGTTCCACCCTTATCTTTTACACCACGTGATGAGAAGTCTGCTAGATTGCCATTCTTATCACCTGCTGCAACGGTCACTACCCATGGAGCTTTTTTATAGTTACCGGAGATTGTTGATTCACCAGGGCCCGAGTTTCCAGCCGAGAATACCGTTACAATCCCGCAGTCAGATAGCCTTTTAGTGGCAATATTAATTGGATCATAAGGGTCAAAATCTGTACCTGCATCACTTGTAGCACCCCATGAATTGGTGATAACGCGAATGTTGTATTCATGTTGATGTGTTAAAGCATAGTCAAATCCACCAAGTGTATCTAGCATGGCAATTCCTGCTCCTGAGCCATAGCCAATTAGGTTTGCGCCAGGTGCCACTCCTTCATATTTACCACTAGACATTGCTCCTGTTCCGCCTACAATACCAGCGACATGTGTACCGTGCCCAGAAGAATTATCAGTAGCAGGGACATCTTCCACATACGTGATTGGTAGTAAAGTGTTAATGGCATGAAGGTTTGTTGCACCGAGGACGTTTTGAACAAGGTGATCACCATATTGGATATCCTTGTGTGTTCCGTCGACTCCGCTATCGTTAATAACGACCCCAACCCCTTTTCCAGAAACAGGTAGGCCGCCATTTAGTTCTCTCATTTTTTCATCAGTTCGAACAAGATCCACACCTGTTAGGTCAGTTGCATCTTCATTATTAAATAATAAATCTTTATTTAAATAGATGGAGTAAACTTCACTTTTGTTTGATAGCTTTATAATTTGGCTTGGGGTAGCAAGTGCTCCAGCCATTGGTAAGCTCTGGAATGTAAACCCTTGTGTTATTCCTACATCCTTTAAAATCTCAAGGTAATTGTTTGTAGGGCTGTTTTCTGTTTTAAAAGTAACAATGACTTCTTGTAATTCTGTAGTTATAGATAATAATTTTAGTAGGCTTGGATCGATGATGGAGGTTTCACTTAGAGATATTGCTTTTGAAGATGAAGCAGGATAAATTGAACCAAAAATCGTTGCTACTGCAAGTAGCATGGATAGTAGTAGTGCTTTCCCTTTCATTTCGCCAACTCCCTTAACAGTAATCGTTTTTACCATTATCGCACCGTTTCGGGATAGGTACTATTCTGCATAGGGCATAAAAAGGGTGAGCGGAAGTACTATCTTTTTACTACTTAAGTAGTAGGGGAAGCATGTGGAGGAAGAACACGTGGCTCATCTCCTCCTACCCGTAATACGTTTATATAGCTTGGGAGTATTCCATATGTAAACGAGAAAAAAGATGTAGCTAATGGCTATTGCAATAGCAGCTACATAATACGTCATGTAATATACTATAAAAAGAACGGTCATAACGATGACCCAGAAGACACCTGGTCCGCCGATTTTATTCATTAGCCGATGGGGGAGATACATTGGGTGCCCTTTTTCAATTGCTTTTTCGAGTAAACCCAACAGTGGTTTATTTTGCGGATCGAGTTGAGCTGCTTTGCGGTAAAATTCTCTTGCCTCTTTTATGTCACCATGGAGCTCCTTGAACATCGCAGTGTTTATGAATTTTTGAATTTCGGGACTTGAGTTCTTTAGTAATTGTTCAATTTCCTTTTGATTGGTTACTTCTGTTATGACTAAATAATATTTTTGTATGTAGTTATTCACGGTCTTATTTGTTATATCAAGTTTTAACGCCTGTCCTAACAGCTCCAGTGCTTCTTCTTCGTACCCTTTAAGCAGCAACAAGTACCCATACGTAGCATGAAGTAGTGCAGACTTCGGGTTCGACTTAAGTGTCTTCTTATAAAGTTGCTTTGCTTCTTGATAGTATTGACCATTAACATCATATTTCAACAAGGACTCAATATGATTGACCGCTTCTTCATAATGCTCGCTATTAACATAACAGTCGACTATCTCTAATTCCTTTTCCCTATTAAACACATCCATTAAACGCACCTCAAAACTGACACTGTATCTATCATAGAAAAATCATCTACTTACATTTGTAGTATACTGATCCCGCACTAGGTCTCTTCTTATAAGCCTAGTATATCACTTTAAAGTTGTTTTGATGATATTGGAGATACTCCTTTTACACTTTAAAGCACCGGGGGTCAGGCCCCGGTGGACACATTTGTGCAGAATAGAGGTTGTTTTTGTTCTTCCGCGAGTATTTGATGGTTTTTCGCGAGTATTTTGGGTTTTCCCGCGAGTATTTGATGATTATGCGCGAATATTTAATGTTTAACCACGAGTATTTAGTTATTTCTCGCGAGTAATTCTATTTAAATGGACTATCACTCACCCAAAACCTATTAAAACCCACATAAAAAGGATGAAATCCCGCTGATTTCATCCTTCATCTCTACCTATTAGAATGTTTGCCCCATATCTTTCGCTCTTGCAATGGCATTTTCCTTAATTTCGTCTGCTTTGTCTGGCATTGCAGCGTGTCCTTCGACAAATAAGCCTTCAAATGATGGGACTCCGAAGAATTGCATCATGATATCTAGGTAACGGTGGCCCATTTCCATTGCTGCGGCTGGTCCTTCTGAGTAGATTCCACCTCGTGCTTGAATATGGAGAGCTTTTTTATCGGTTAATAGTCCCACTGGTCCTTTTTCCGTATATTTAAAGGTTTTCCCTGCTACTGCGACTGAGTCAATATAAGCCTTCATCACTGGTGGGAATGAGAAGTTCCATAGAGGTGTTACAAAAACATACTTGTCTGCTGCAATAAACTGCTCACAAAGTTCAGATAGTCGGCCCACTTTTGTTTTTTCTTCAGCAGATAGAGCTTCGAAAGCCTGACCGGAACGGAGCTTACCCCAGCCGCTAAAAACGTCCACATCAATTGCCGGTACATCGATTGAATATAAATCAAGGTTAATCACTTCATGATCCGGATTTGCCTCTCGGTATGCGTCGATAAATGACTTACCTACCGCCATACTGTAGGACATTGTGTCATCATGAGGGTGGGCTGTTATGTATAGCACTTTAGTCATCATTAATCATTCCTCTCTTCTGTTTGTGCATTTTAGTTTTAGCTAAAAGAGAGAAACTAATGCTTTTTAAAAATAAAAAAGATGTCTCACTATAAGACACCTAGAAGGGTTATGTGTTATTCGCTTTTCTCAAGAACATAAGGATTTCCACTTATATTCATTCTCATTCCATCTGTTAGGACGAAGATATCGGTTAAGCTAGAAGCATCGTAAGCCTCTGGATTTTGAATACTTCCATCATAATGTAGCGGTTTAGTTTCCATCTGTATGTATTCACCTCCATCCTTAGTATTAGCTATATTTTACTAATTATTAGCCATAACTGAAAGCTAATTTTTCAAACTATTTAAAATTCATATGGAATAATAATCGCTCTTAATACTTTTCCCTCTAGTTCTCCTGTAGACATGTTTTTAAAGCCCACAGAATAAAATGAATAAAACAATTTCAGAAAGAGTGGAACGATATGGAGCCGATTACGTTTAAAGCATTTGCAATCACAAATGAAATTGATTTGAATAAAATTGCGATTCATTGCGGGATTCCGAAGAAGTTCACGTGGGAAGAACCTTTAATTTTAAGAGGAGATATTCTGCAGTCAATCCTTATAAAAGAAGTGAAAGATACTCAACAAATCATGGTCTTTTCGTTTGGGAGCATTGTGTTTATCAATTACTCGGAACCCGCCGAGATTAAGAATTTTTTAACCTTTATCCAGTCCTTTGAGCCTGAAATTGATTTAACTCAATTTGAAAAGTACTCAGATGATTACTCTTTGCATGTCGAGGAGACCGAACGAATTGAGTACGATGATGAATATGTTGTAGTGCCAACATATGAGGAATTCTACCCTGAATTGATCTCGACTGTCATAGCAAAATCAGTTGCTCTCGAGAAAACAGAAGAGCAGCTTGGAAAAATACATGACAAGCTTGAAACGATGATTGATCGTTTAGAAAAAGGAAAGCTACGAATTGGAAATAAGGAACTAGCACGGACGACTGCCAAGATTGTTAGACACGAGTATAATACCCTTGCTTATATCATGATTTTAGACAAACCAGATATCACATGGACGAGTAGCAATGCTGGGGAGTTTTACGACTGCATGGTCGACTTTTTTGAGTTAAACGATCGATATAAAATCTTAAAAAGCAAAACTGAAATTCTCTATAATATCATGGACGGGTTTTCTAGCATCAGTCATTCAATTCGAGGACTATTCGTTGAGTGGATGATCGTTATCCTCATTCTCTTTGACATCGCCCTAACAATTTTGGGAATTATCGGGCTGCTCCCATACTAAATGTGTCACCGGGGGCCTGACCCCCGGTGCTTTAAAGTGTAAAAGGACCAAGGGAAATGTGTCCCCTTGGTCCTTTTGAAACTACATTCTTTTAACCTTTTCTTTTTTACTATTCGGAAACAGATAGTAACTAAACGAAATAAGAAAATCAATTCCTAGAACGACTGACCATGTACGTAACGTACCCAATAAGGCTTCAGTATCAGTAGTGTTTCTTGATAAATAATGCATTCCCATTATTAAAGCTCCACCAATTAGATAAGCTAGTACATGTCTGAAAAAACCCTCTATCTCTTTTTTTCCACGTTCAACACCATAAAGCTTCCCTGGTCTTTCATCAATTTTCAAAACGTAGTATTTAAATTGACTATCTGCCCATTTAATCAATTGTTTTCCAAAGGCTATTGAAACACCGATATAAATTGCAGCTAATGCGTGCACAAATGTTGCCTGTGCACCATTTTTCAAATCAATTACAGTAAACACTAAAAGGAATAGGTCGATGAGTGGTGTTGCTCCAAATAGCCAAATACTCAACTTCTCTTTTTTGAAAATATACCTTGTTATCAGTCCAACTACTATAAATATCCAAAAACATACTTCTGCTAATAAGATTAAAAAAGTAATCAATTTATACCTACTCCTGTCTCTTTTTAAAGTAATCTAATTAAGGACTACACTCTTTCTATTCTTACGGGTGATTATTTTGTTAGCTACTATACATTCTCCTTTTTACAATAAACCCCTTCTTTCATTTAAAAAATTGGACTAGTTCCATTCAAAAATCCCTATACACAAAGTGTTCAAATCTTCTTGAATAGATTGTGAACTAATTCACAATTATATTGTGAAACTCTTCACAAGGGTTTATTATTTAGACATAGAGATAAAACAAATTAAAGCCTTTAAGGAGAGGATCACAATGATGAACAACTTTTTAAGAGAAAACCGTATCGTAGCTGGAGTCTTAGCACTTATTCGTATATATCTTGGTTGGAGCTGGATGACAGCTGGTTGGGGAAAAATTACTGGTGGATTTGATGCAAATGGGTACCTAGGAAATGTCGTAGCCAACCCAGTGCTAGATAAAGGCACTGGAGAAGCGATTTACCCAATGTATAACGCATTTATCGAAGGTTTCGCTCTACCGAATGTTGGCTTAATTAACTTCTTAATCCCTTGGGGCGAATTCCTTGTAGGTATTGGATTATTACTAGGTTGCTTAACAACAGCCGCTGCATTCTTCGGAGTAATGATGAACTTCATGTTCATGTTCGCTGGTACTGTGAGCACAAACCCTGAAATGATCTTACTTGGTGTGATTATCCTTGCTGCAGGCGCTAACGCTGGCCGCTATGGTGCAGACTTCTTCGTACTACCTTATCTAAGAAAGATGAAGAATTTCAAAATCAACAAAAACGATAAAACTGGCACAACAGGTACTATTAACGAAAAGCTTGCTTAGTTAAGTAAAACCCTCCTTTAAAAAAGGCTTAGAGATTCCCATTCTCTAAGCCTTCCTTATTAGAACTTTCCTAAATAAGTTGTTTCAAGTTCTACTTCTTTTACTCCGTTTTCATAGTAGACTTTATATGCTTTAGCATTTGGTCTAGAGCTAATGATTGTATGAATTTCTTTGTCTATAAAATGAAAAGCTACTCCATCGTCTGCCGCGAGTCCAGGGCCAATTTTTCTAGAATCTACAAAGTCTTGGTAAGATGGTCTTCGGTCTTTTTCTCCATCATAATGTGGACAGTTGCTTCCTTCTAAAAACCCTAAGCACTTCAATGGCTCAAGACCATCTCCATATGAATCAGTCACACCTTCTTCAAACCAACAGATTGAACCTGCACTTAAACCAGCTAGAAGGATTCCTCGCTCCCAAGCTTTTTTCAAAATAACATCAAGTCCCCACTCTTTCCAAAGCGCGAGGAGATTCTTCGTGTTGCCGCCACCAACATAAATAATATCTTTCTCTAAAATAAAACTCTCTAAATCTCTTGTCGGAGGTCTAAATAAGGATAAGTGAGATGGCAGGCATTCTTGATTTTCAAAAAAGGTGTAGAATCTAGAAATGGAATTTTCCGAGTCCCCACTTGCGGTTGGAATAAAACAGACTTTCGGGTTCTTTTTACCAGACTGATTAAGGATATATGTATCTAGTAATGGATTTTCCGGCTCCATCAAAAACCCTCCACCGCCCATTGCAATGATTTGTTTCATATCGTCCTCTCCTTTGGTCTTCGTCTTCCCCATATTTATTCAATAAAAAAGGATGAAACCCTGTATAGACTTCATCCCTTCTTTGTTAAATTTTACTTTTTTCAATCGCAGTTTCTATTGTTTTCTGTTTATCTATTGTTGAAGCATATATTTTCCTCCCAATAATCGTCTGTAAAATTAAAAACAGACCTCCCACTGCCCAATAGAGTGGCAGTGCCGCTGGAGCAGTAAACGAAAAAATGACAATCATAATTGGTGAAAGTAATCCAATCAATTTAAACTGTTTCTGCTGCTCCACTGTCATCGAATTTTGGGAAACTTTAAACTGAATATAATAAACAACACCCGCTATAGCAGTGATCCATATATCCGGTTGACCCAGGCTAAACCATAGAAATGAATGGGTCGAGATTTCGTGAGAACCACTGATTGCATAAAATAGCCCCATAAGGATTGGCATTTGAATAAGGAGTGGTAAGCAACCCATATTTAACGGATTTACACCGTGCATTTGATACAGTTTAAACAAGTCTTGCTGTAATTTCTGTTGTTCTCCTTTATCCTTTGTCATTTTTAGCTTTTCTTGAATAGCTTCCATTTCAGGCTTTAAGGATTCCATCTTACCTTTCATCTCTTGCTGCACTCTATATTGTTTTAACATAAACGGCATGATCACTAAACGGAGAACCACCGTAATGATGATAATCGCTATTCCATAGTTATCATTGAAAACCCCAGCAATGCTCTCAATTGCTATAATTAAAGGTTCAACAAGGTAGGTGTGAAATAAGCTTACGTCACTCCCAGTAGCCTGCTGACAACCTGTTAAAAACGTAAAAGTACTAACTAAAACCAAAACTCCACAAATCTTTTTCAACTCTATTTTCCTCCTACATTTATAAAATTTATGAATGTGTAAGGAGAAAAAAAGAATCTTCGATATCAAGATCGGAGTATATGTATTTTTTAATAATGTGATTAATCCAAGTCACGACCCAATTTATCACTTTCGTATTTATCGTAAGTTTAGAAATGACGTATAAATCAAACTCATCTCTAAGTGAAATGCGAGAGTTAACACGCGTAAAGTTCGGATCCCATTTAAGTGTGTAAACAAGGATAATTCCTAAGAGAATACTCATATAAATCGTATAAACAGTTGAGACATTTGATATCTCAAGCAACAAATCAAACAATGGGATCACCTCACATTCTGTGGGACATTAGGTTTTCTGTCTCACTCTATATGGATACGTTTAAGGAGTGAGTTAGGTTTCATTTATAAAAATAAAAAAGGATGCGATCATAATGATTCATCCTTTTTCACAATGTTTAATTTAGATTATCATTCAAATGACGATTTTTAGCGATATTTCCTTCTTCGTTAAGCAGGTGACTCATGCCACGAACCAATGTATCATCTTCTAGCAGGCTCCAAATGTGATAGCCTAAATCTTCTCTTTTTAATAACACTTCCTCTAATACTTGAACCGTTCCGAAGTCATTCAGTTCGTGTGCTCGCTTAATGGTTTTTCGTAGCATTCCTTGAATTTTAATTTCATGCTCAAGGTCGTTTCGAAGGAAGTCACGCATTGTATAACGGCCTTCTACCTCATGTTTAATATATGAAATTTCATGCTGAGTTACAGGGTGAGCTGTTGGAACAACTCCTAAACGTGCAACGCGTTCTCCAACATCATCGATATGCTTCTGAGTTACTTCGATATGCTCATCTAAAATATGATGCAAGCTACCAAAGGATTCGGCACCCTCTGTTAACCAGTGATGCTTTGTATACTGATGTAATGCGACATTTAGTGCACATAGATGTTCATCAAGCTGTAAGCCCATTTCTAAGCGTGTCTCATAAGGTAGGCTAATTCCACAGCCTTGTTTTTTGGCAGTTCTAGGCTCTTGACGAAGAATCATTTGATCCATGTGTTGGTTGCTATGTCCAGGCATAGCTGGGTCGAAGCCTGTTTTTGATAACTTAAACTCATCTGGTGAAAATCCTTGCTCTTCGTGATTTTGCAATGTCATTTCCTCTTCTCTTTAAAATATTTATTAGCTCATTCTTAAATTGCTTTGGACCATTTGGTTTGTTTGCATTTGTGTTTGCTGGTATGTTTGGATTTGCTTATTAATTTCGCTATTGGCAGCAGATGATGATGTATTATACCAGCCCTGCTGAGACATGAGTTGATAGGTTTGGTTTTGAAGATTTAACGTATCTTGTAAAAGTTGTTGAAACACTTGTCTAACTTCAGGGCAGTTGGATTCGGTACAAGCTGTCGTATATTCTCTAGCTGAACGTTTTAAATCAGCTAAGTATGAATAGACAATGTCTTTTTCTTGAAGTAACGGCTGTTGATTCATGTTGACTCCTCCTCTTGCTTACTGCATTTTTGGTGCAAGTGAAGCGTGTTGTTGTAGTGTTGTTAACAATTGGTCATAATGCTGTTGATGTCGTTGTGATAATTGTTGAAATAGTTGTTGAACAGCTGGTGTTTGTGAATGTGATAAAGACACAACTGCTTGTTTAATTAGCAAATCTTCATTCGACATAGAATCAACTATGTATTCAACTTCTTTTGTTGTTAGTGGTTGTGGCATATTTTAACCCTCCTTTTTTATAAAACTACTTTATACATTTTTTCCTTAGCAAATCGTTTTCATCACTGTTATAAAATGTTAAATTGATTAAGCGATAAAATACCTTTTAGACTTGGAAAAGTAACCTATCCCTATCCCTTTTGCCGCAGATAGCGTTTGTCATTCATAAATAAGCTCCAAAAGTAAAAAAAGCCAGGAAATAGAATCGCAAAGCCAATAATGTAGGTAATAAACACCGCTCTAAATGAATTTGGATCGGTAAAGGCTGACTCGATTGTCACATTTGGATAGATAATGTATGGCAAATGTGCTTTTCCATAAACGTAACTTGCAATTAAATACTGAATTGTTACAGCAATCACCGATAATCTCGGCATCCCTTTTACACCTTTTTGAAACGGATTTGGTGCGTATAGGCCAATTCCAACGATTAGAAAGAAAGCAACGGATAAGATCAGGAGTGGAAGGTCTTCCATCATTTTATCGTACAACCAAGTTGCCTCATTCTGCAGTGTGATCATGATTAGAAAAGCCATCACTAGAGAAATGGGGCCCATTATCTTACCGTCCCTTAGGTAAACACGGTATGCCTCCATTTCATTCGAAGCTTTTGAGTAGTCAGCCAACAATAAAGAAGAAAGAAAGAGCGTACTGGTAATGGCAAAGCCAATAAATGCATAAACATTCGGACTTGTTAAAAATGCTAAAAAGTCTATATTAGCAGTAACTTCTTTGACGTCTACATATTGTCCCTGCGTAATCGGAAGGACACTTATTAAAATCCCTGGAATAATAATACCTGTGATTCCCGATATGTAAGTAAGGGGTTTTCGATATTCAGTTGCTATATTCGAAAACACTAAAAATGCACTTCGTAATGCTAATAAAAGTAAAATCAAGCTTCCTGGGAAAAGTAAAATTGTACCTAGGCTATATGCAGCAGTAGGGAAAAGGCTATAGATAGCTACAACTAAAGCAACGATGAACGTATTGGTAACTTCCCATGTAGGGGACAAGTAGCGGTTAGCAATGTTTGTTGCTTTCGTTTTCTCACGATTTATATAGACCATTGCCCAAAAGCCAGCCCCAAAGTCCATGGTTGCCATAACAGCATAGATAAAGACGAATCCCCAGAGTACGGTAATTGCAATAAGAGCATCAGTCATATCCGGCGTAACCTCCTATGAATTTGAACTGAATAACTGGACTCCCTTTTTTTCTGCTCGCTCGAGATCGTCTAATTCTGTGTTTCTTCTAAAGAAGTAGAGCAATACGGAAACGACAGCAATCCCTAATATAATGTAAACAATGATAAAAGAGATAAATAATACGTTTAAACCGGTAGCGGTCGTGGAAGCAGCTGCAGTTGTTAGGACTCGATAGATAACCCATGGTTGACGGCCTGTACATGCAAAGACCCAACCAAATTCAATTGCAAGCACTGCCAATGGTCCAGTCGTCACAAGTCCCCAAAGCATCCACTTTGGATAATAGTCTTTTTTCAGTATTTTTCGCCATGCAAACACGAGTAGTGGTATTAAGATAAGCAGAGTGCCAATACCTACCATTGCATTAAATAAGGTATGTACAAATAGCGGAGGCCATAGTGCCTCTGGAAAATCATTTAATCCTACAACGACCGTATCAAAGCTATCTCCAGCAAGATAACTGAGGGCCCAAGGAATTTCAATCCCCCACTTTACTGTCTGTGTTTCCCTGTCTGTAAAACCTCCAATGGCTAGTGGCGCATGTGATTGTGTCTCAAATAACCCTTCTGCAGCAGCAAGCTTTTCTGGTTGGTATTCATGTAAATATTGTGCGGCTTCATGTCCATTTGTCGCGGTAAAAAAGGCAAAGATTCCACCTACAATTAGGCTTACCTTTAGTGCTTTTCGATGAAAGTTATACACGCGCGAACCTGCTTCATTTTTCATCATTTTAAAAGCAGCAACGGATGCCACAACGAATGCGCCAACAACGTATGCTGATAAAGCAACATGCCCCGCTGTTACGAAGAAACTAGGGGTAAAAAAAGCAGCCCAAGGATCAATATCCACATATTGTCCATTTTCATAACGGAACCCTCTAGGTGTTCCTTGGAAGGCATGCACATTTGTAATTAATACTGCTGAAGCTAAAGCTCCAAGGGCTACTAGAATTAGACTCAGGATCCTCATCCACGGAGCGATTCTTTCCGCAGCGTATACATAAATTGACATGAAAAGTGCCTCAATAAAAAATGCATACATTTCAATTTGAAAAGGCAGAGGCATCACTCGTCCGACCACTTCCATAAAACCAGGCCAAAGCAGAGATAACTGCACACCAGCAATCGTTCCTGTCGGAATCCCAACCCCCAACAGTACAGCAAACGTTTTTGTCCACCGCTTGGCCATTACTACATATTCTTGATCCTTTGTTTTTTGATAAAGAAGCTCTGCAATTAACATCATTAAAGGTAGCCCAACCCCTATCGTTGCAAAAATGATATGAAAGGCCATCGTGGTCCCGAATAACGAACGAGCTATCAGTAAGTCATCCATCATATATTCATCCTCTCGTGAGAGCCACAGGGACAGTCCCCCTGGTTCCTTCGTGATAACATCTTGATAATTATTTCCAATAGGACCATTAATATGTAAAACTCGAACGTAAATTTTTTGTGTTGAGAGCCATGGGAGCCATGGGGACGGTTCTCCTGGCATCCCTGTTCACCAGTCCTGGTTCCTGTCTCCTTCAGCTTTTTTCCGAATGCAACAAATTGTTCATATCTTATTGAATAGATTGTGAACTAATTCACAATTATATTGTGAAAAACTTCACAATGAATTATGATTTAAGTGTAAAGAAAAACAAATAAATCCTTCAAGGAGAGGATCGAAATGATTAACAACTTCTTAAGAGAAAACCGTATCGTAGCTGGAGTCTTAGCACTTATTCGTATATATCTTGGTTGGAGCTGGATGACAGCTGGTTGGGGAAAAATTACTGGTGGATTTGATGCAAATGGATACCTTGGAAATGTAGTAGCAAACCCAGTACTAGATAAAGGAACTGGAGAAGCAATTTACCCAATGTACAACGCGTTTATCGAAGGTTTTGCTCTTCCGAATGTTGGACTAATCAACTTCTTAATCCCTTGGGGAGAGTTTCTAGTAGGTCTTGGATTATTACTAGGTTGCTTAACAACAGCAGCTGCATTCTTCGGAGTAATGATGAACTTCATGTTCATGTTCGCCGGTACTGTGAGCACAAACCCTGAAATGATCTTACTGGGTGTGATTATCCTAGCTGCAGGCGCTAACGCTGGCCGCTACGGTGCAGACTACTTCGTACTACCTTATCTAAGAAAAGTAACTAACTTCAAAATTAACAAAAATGATAAAACAGGCACTACAGGTACTATAGGCAAAGAAAAACTTGCTTAGTTTGATTCCTCCATTGCCCTCTAATCTCCCACCATAATTGATGGTGGGGGAGGGACTTTTGAGAGTCATATAACATTAAAAGGCTTGGAGATTAGCTCTCTAAGCCTTTTCTATGTTTATGCGACCTCTCCTTGCATTGTCTACTCTTTGCAGGGTTCATAAACTCTTTTATGTAACCTTATTTCCTGGGATAGGCTATTTCCCGGTACGTAAACTGATTTACGTGACCTTATTTCCTGGCATTCACTATTTCCCGAAACGTAAACTCATTTACGTGACCTCAAACGGGCTGATTTCCTCTCATAAGGGCTCATAAACACTTTTATACACCCTCTCCTCGCCTGAGTGTCTCTTTTTCTCCATAAAAAAGTCCCACCAATATTCGAGCAGGATTCATCATCTATTATTAAATATATTACCTGCCATTCTAGTTTGTAAGGGATAAATGATTGGCATATACTCTATTCTCTATTTTTGAATTACGCGTAATTCTAACTGTTCTATAAGGTTTCTCTTATGCAATTCTTCTTCTAGCATAAGAATAAACTCATGATTTAACTTTAATTCTAAGGCACTAAAATAAGCTTCAATTAACTTCGAATCTGATATCTTCAACTCTAGATTTACCCCTTTGTCTTTATTATTACTCTCTAGAAGTAATGATAGCATTAGCTAGTCAACCTGGCTCAACACTGATTTATCTTCTTAAACATGTAAAGCTTTCGAATCTCTATAGTTCTATCGGAAGTACAACGATAAAGGTTGATCCTTCACCAGGTTTACTTACAACTTCAATAATCCCACCATGGTTTTGGATGATTTTAAGGCACACAGCTAATCCAATGCCTGTCCCCTTTTCTTTTGTTGTAAAAAACGGAGTGAACAGTCTTTTCTTGGTCTCCAGGTCCATTCCTTTACCGTTATCTTGAACAGATATTTGTAGGGTATTTTTCGTAAGTGTGGTTCGGATGGTGATTTGACCATTTCCGTTATTTTCACTACCTTCGATAGCGTCAAAAGCATTCGTAATCAGGTTGTACATTACTTGCTTGATTTGCTTAGGGTCGATGTTTATTACAGGAAGGATTTGTTCTTTCATATAATTCAATTCACAATGGAATTGCGAAGCTAAGCCGTGAGTAGAGTTGATCACTTCCATGATCATTTTTTGAATATTTACTTGCTCCACTTCAGGTATTGAAGGACTGGTTGTGCTTAAGTATTGATAGATTAGGTTATTCGCATGATCAACCTCTTCTAATGCAATATCTGCATAATGCTCCTTATCAACCTCAATTAAGTATGGCTTAAGCAGTTGAAGGAAGCCACGAATGCTTACTAGTGGTCTCTTTAACTCATTTGCAATACTAGCTGCCATTTTTCCAAAATTAATCAAATTATCATGGTGAATGACTACTTGTTCCATCTTTTTCAATGTACTTTCCATTTGCTCTTGTTTTTCTAACAGTGTAAGATTCTCGGTTTCTAGTTGTTTTTCTAGCTTTGTAATAATCTCTTGAATCTGCTGAATGCTTTCTTGTTTTTCAATACAAAAAACAAAGATTCGGGAATCGCCTTCCCATTGTGTATATACATCATACAGAAGTAGAGAGTGATTTTTAGTCATTAGGTTAAGTTCCATTTTCGAACTAGCAAAAACAGGCTTCATAAAGCGTTCTGCTTTTTTTCGGCTACCGAAGTCTACTAAATCTAGAAAGTTTGATACAGTTGGAAACTGGCTAAATGCTATTTCAGATCCTCCTGTAATGTTAAATTCAGCATCAATCACAAAAAATGGAAACGGAATAAGGTCAAACGATTTTTCAAGAGATTGCATGTAATTGATTACACAGCCTGTTTTCTAAAAGCAGTGCTTGAAGAGTGTATAAGTCTTTTAGTACAAGTACAGTTTCAGGGCAATAACTTTCTAAATGATACAAGAATGTGATTCTCCCTCCTACGATAATTTTGGGGTTATAATCCAATTGATCTAATCTTTTTAAAAATTCCGTAAGAGCTGGAAGATTGTATATAAGAGCGACAGATATCCCAATTACATCTGGTCTCCATCTGTTGGCATATATAATAGAATCATTAATTGGTAGATTTGCTCCAAGATAACGAGTATCCCACCCATGTTCTTTGAACACAGATGATACTAGTTTCATTCCTAGAGAATGTTGTTCACCTTCAATGCAAAAGAGCATTGCCTTCGGTGTTGTCCTAGAAGAATGTATCTCAACTTCTATATTATCATTAGCTGGTACCGATTCCAATGAATACCTGGAAATTAGTAGATTACATACATTCGAAGCAACATGTTCGTCTGCCACTGTAATCTCATTGATTTCCCACAGTTCCCCAACATAACGCATGGCTGCTGCTAATATATCTTCAAAAAGATAGACACTATCTTTGTCCTTAATCCATTCACTGATTAACTTCCACGAACTAGACTCGTCCCCAGTTAACATATATTGAACTAATTCTTTAATTCTATGATTATTCATGTTGATTCCACTCACCCGTCCTATTTAAGATTTATACAGGCTTGAATAAGTTTATTGCAAAGGACTATTATAAACATAATCTTTAGTTTGGTAAAGGGTAGTGAGGGTTGGTTATGTTGCTGGAGGTTTACGGACTGAGAGGCCGTTATATGTAGCTTTTTGGTTATTTTGGGGTTGATTTCGGACTCAGATACCGTTATTTGCTAAAAAACAAGGGATATTGACCAAGGTTTTAGTAAATAGCGTTCTCTGAGTCCGGTTTGGCTGTTAGAAGCTTTCATTTTAAAGGAATAGCGGAATCTGAGTCCGCTTTTTTGATGAATTGAAGCCTTGGGCAAATGTGAGTCCAGGGACAAGGACCTTCCAATAAAACTTCACCCCGATTTCACTAAAATCGAGGTGCAATTCACCACCCTTAATTCGCAGGCGGCATCGGAACTAACTGTTTTTGGACAGCATAAATCACAACCTGTGAACGACTTTTCACATCAAATTTCTTAAAGATTTTACTAACATGAATTTTGACTGTCTTATCACTAATAAACAGACGCTCAGCAATCTCTTTGTTACTTAAGCCCTCTACTAAACACATAAGCACTTCTCTCTCTCGTTCAGTGAGAGATGAATCCTGAACTGACTCCTGTTGGTTCTGTTGGTGGAAGCTTAGTAGTTTCTTTGTCATTGAGGGATGGATAACTGACTCACCCCGGGCTACAGTTCGGATTGCTTCAATTACTTGGTTGGAAGGAGCATCTTTTAATAAATAGCCGTCTGCCCCTTCTCGGATGGCTGCCATAAAGAATTCGTCATGGCTATGCATGGTTAACACAAGAATTTTAATCCCGGGGTATTGCTTCTTTAAAATCCCGGTAACCTCTACCCCATTCTTTTTTGGCATGTTGATATCCATTAACACAACATCAGGCTGACAGATTTTCACTTTTTCAATAGCATCCTCTCCTGATACTGCTTCACCAACCACTGTGATATCATCTTCGAGCTCAAAGATATTGCGCAGGCCATCTCTTAACACGGCATGGTCATCCACTAACACTAGCTTGATCATGAATATACCCTCCTTCTAATCCCATTTTTGGTACGGTAATCGTCACTTCTGTACCGGCTCCCTCTTTACTATCAATCTGTAAGGTAGCATTGATTTTGTCCGATGCATCGTTCATTTGTAAAATGCCAAAGTGAGGTTGGTCTTGGGCTTTTATCATTGCTTGAAACAGAGAGAAACCCTTGCCATTGTCTTTTATTTTTAAAAGAATATGTTCTGTCTGATAACTTAGAAGGATATCAATCTTTGTGGCCTCTGCATGCTTAATGCAATTTTGTAGACTTTCGTTACAGGTATCAAATAATACTTTTTCAACCATCGAGCTTAATTGAACTTCTTCCCCTCTAATTTCAAACTGAATTTCCTGTTGAAATTCCGTTTTGATGGATTCAATTCGTTTGGTAATAGCGGTTATCAGGCCAACTCGTTCGGTTGGGTAGGGTCTTAGTGCATAGATTGATTCACGAACTTCTTTTAAGCAACTGCGAAGCTTGCTAACACTGTCGCCCACTAGTTTAATCGCTTCGTCTGGATGCTTGGTGAATTTACGTTGTGAGGTCTCAAGCTTCATGACTGCCCCGGCCATCGTTTGTGCCACTCCATCATGAATGTCACGAGCAATTCGGTTACGTTCCTCTAGCAAAATACGTTTTTCTTTTTCATTAAATAACATTCTCGTTTTGATAACTGCGGCAAGCTGATTCGATAAGGTAGCAATGGATCTAATATCATTTTCCTCAAAGCTTTTCACTCTGCTTCTGCCTAAGACAAACATCCCTACAGTCTCATTCTCAATTACCAGTGGAGAGTAAACGATTGCTTTTATCTCAGAGGTAAAACACTCTCCAATCCTCCCATCAGCCTTCCTTCGATCATTGTAAATACTAGGTTTTTTCATATTTTCATAGATATATAGGAGCTCGGCCGAAGGAGTATGTTCCTTAGAGACTGGCCCATCCTCCATCCGACGTTTCCACATACCATCTTCTTTGACCCAAAGAACACTTCCCTCTACTTTAATAAAATCATGAATACTATTTTTAAGAACTGCCGCCCATTCCTTTGTTGGTAGCAAGCGATTCAGTTCGGATGTTATGGAAAAAAGTGCATCCAGACGCTTCTTTTCATTTTTTAACCGAACAATTACTGAGCTAAGGAGCGAGAGACCAACTAAAGGTGAGAAGAAAAAGAAGTACGAAGCGACGTCAATTTCTCCACGATTTTGACTTCCCAGGAAAAATAACAGAGATCCATATACAAGAGAGATTGTGGCACTATTTAATTCCATCAGTGTTTTTTGCTTCCATACTGAGAAAGGATAAGGCTGTGGTCGAACAAGTAAAACGATGTCCACAAAGATGTTATTGAAAAGATAGAATAAGGAAAGTAGTAAGAAATATTCTGCGATATGACTTGTAATCGTTGTTTGTTGAAGAAAAGGGATTTGCATGTAATAGACAATTCGCTCAGCGATTAGGAAGCTTAGTACAAATTGAGCCGGATTAAAGCTAATTGTCCGTAACGGCCTGCGCTGAGCAATATTTACAACCAATACGGCTAAGGCAAAGACAACAATGGTGTTTGAAAGGCCAAATAATATGTACAACACATAGACGAAAGGAAAAACGATTGAGCTAAATCCTTTCCAAACTGGCATTGGATAATATTCACATACGGCTAAAAAAACAGTGAGAAGAATGAAAACGAGAATATCTCGTGGTTTTTCAAAAGTAAACAAACTGGTTATGATAATAAGCCATCCAACAATACTAACTGCTGTCATGTACAATTTTGAAAGCTTTTCTCTATTTTGCAAGGTCATTTTTTGTTTCACAACGTTCCTCCTGTTTGGATGGGACATGGGTTTGTTTGTGTTTGGGCTTGTTTAAGGTTTAGTTGAGTAGAGCCACTTTTCATATTATTCTGTTAATTAAATGTTAAAGGGTAACCGTAAAAAGTACAATACAAAACTTTGTTTGATTCTGGAATTCTAGGTTTTTAAATGCACGAAAAAACCCAGACTGGTCGAATGGCGAGCCACTGACCAACCTTGGGTCAAACTTCTCAAAAGAAGTTTGTTAAAACATTATCCCAAACATTCCACTCCTCCGCTATTGCTCAAAAGATATATTTACATAGTACAAAGGTAGTATGTAGTTGAGACTCAAAAACAGACCTGCTTAACTAAGCAAGTCCGAAAGATGAATAATAACTTTACCCCTTTAAAGCACCGGGGGTCAGGCCCCAGAAGACACAATTTTTACCGCTTTAAAGCGCAGGGGTCAGGCCCCGGATTTTCCTTTTAGGTTTTTGGCGATGTCTTCGATGAGATCGTTAGCGTTTATGTGTTTAAGGTTTTCACCCTTGATGTATGCTCGAAGCATGATTTGCCTTAGTTTTTCTTCGGTTATGTTGTATTTTATTTCATGGTCATGGATGTTCTCTTTCCTATCCAAGTTTCGATTCACCTCGCTTGGAGTCTCTGGTAAAAAACTATCTTTAAAATAGTTTATAGATTTTTCGAGAATGTGTGCCTGCTTATGGGGGTGCTATAATTCAAGCCTAGATTCTTTGCAGGCATTTCCATTCATTTTGAGGTATAATAAAAGGATGATGATTTTTACAAAAGGGCTTGGGGGACAACGTTCATGCTGCAAAATGAAGTATCAAAAGAACAGATTGAGCATTTTGCTGAAAAACTGCAATCATTATATAAATACGATAACGAAGTAGACAGGGCTCTCATCAAAAAGGGACTCGTTTTATACCGACAGGGCAGTGTTTACAATGTAAACCTCGTTGGAAATGAGATTGTCGGTCGGGTTCAGGATGTAACGCCTGTTGATGTTACACTTGATCTGGATTTTCTAGAGATGAGCTCTTGTACTTGTCCAACTGGAGGTTTCTGCCGACATCAATTTGCTGTGTTCTTCTCAGCCGTATCTGGCAGTGGAATCGGTGTTGGAAAGCTTTTAGATGAGTGGAAAGCAGGTGGAAAGAATAAGAAGCCGACTCTTGCTGATATTCCAATTATGAAAGCACGCGATTTAAAGCCTTTTGAAGAGGCTTCACTGGAAGGCTGGTCTGCCTTTTTTGACTCGGAATACAAGAAGTTTGTTGGAGACCGCTCGGAAAGTGATTATTACTTTATTTCGAGCATTTACCATCGTTATTTTTCAACCTTAAAAAGTAAAGCCCCACAAGGCAAGCAACATAGACGCTTATTTATCATCTATGCAGGTTTAGCTGGTATCCAAAAAATTATTGAGATTTTACCAAAGCTGAAGCTAACAAATTACCAGTTTGATTCTACGGTCAAACCGTATGTTCAAAATTTTGTGGATGCTGTTATAGATAACGCTTATGAGCTACAAGCTGTTACCATTTCTTTTTCTCTTGAACCTCTACTTGAAGAAATGCAGGAGAAGATACGAGATGGGTTGCTTGAAAATACATGGTTTCAATACGAACGTTTTCATTTGTACCGTATGCTTTGGGGTACAATTTTTAATCGAAAAAAATGGGTCGAGCGCGAGACTGAAGTACTTTTACAAATGAAAGAAGAAAATGGCTGGTCAGGTGGAATGGCTATGGCACTAGCGCATTTATCCTTCCTTTCAAAGCGTGATCAGGAAGCGATAGAGTATTTAGAATTGCTTGATACCCCTGCCATTTATTATACATTTTGGTGGATAAATGAATTATCTGAAGAAGAACAATGGGGTCGTTTACAACCTTGGTTGAATTATGCGAATGAGCATTTTGAAACATTTATACAGGGCTTGCACTCCTATGAAAGCCGTCGCCATATGACTCGGACTTTTTTAAAAATGATAACAGATTACGCATCTGAATTTGATGAGAGCTTTTATCTAAATATGATGAAAAAGCTGATGCCATATAGCTATATTGAGTTTACGACCTATTTATTTGAAGAGAAAAATTATCATGGATGGGTGGAACTTCAATTAGCCGTTGGTTATGAGATTGAAGAGCATGATAAATATATTTTAAAAATAATTGAAGATACCGATCGCCAAGCGTTATTGCCGCTGTACCATCAGGCTGTTTCAAAGGCATTGAAGCAAAAGAATCGACCTAGTTATAAACGCGCCATTCGGTATTTACGAAAATTACGGACGTATTATCGTAAATTAAAGCAAGAGGAAGCCTGGGAGGATTACATCACCAAGCTTTCTGTAAAAACAAAGAGGTTACGTGCCTTTCAAGAAGAATTACTAAATGCAAAATTTATAAGCAGCTAGGAGGTGACGTGGATGCTTGAGATTGGCTTAATGATACTGGATGCAGAATGGGTACCTGAAAAAGGCTTTTATGTTTGGTGTACGGATAAGGATAACCATACTGTAGAGCTTGATAGCTGGCGCGACCGTGTTTTCTCACGACACAAGGCATCTTTTTACGGCACTTTCCTTGAAGAAACATCGATTGGAAAACACGAAGCCGTTTTACTATCACCTTGGCTAGCGTTGGACTTTTTTGCAAATGCCCTGGATAGATCGTTGCTAACAATAGAAAGTAGCGGAAAGGTTCAAGAATACATGTTGGCTGCAAAACCATTGCATGAAGTCCTTGAATCTGGTGACTTCATCCCTGATTTTTCACAGTGGCGTGAAGGTGCATTTGGTTGGAAAACAGATGGGGAATTTGATGAGTTTTCTACGAAATGGCTAAGTTCTTCTTTAATTGATTGGACCCGAGAAGATTCAGGATTGAGAGAAGCATGGGCAGAAGTTGCTGAAGCTTTCCCTCTAGTGACAAGCACAGAAACTGATTCGTTTGTCGATGAACAGAACTGGCTTGAACTGATTGGCTGGAAAAAGGATGAAACACCGTTCCAAGTGATTTTACGTATTGATGAACCTGAAGTAGACAATGGAAACTGGAAATTAGAGACCATATTACAAAATAAAACAGATTCGGATGACCAGATGGTTTGGGATGGTGTGATGCCTCGTAGATGGGAGGCCTATGCTGACCGAGTTGAACGTGACCATGAACTATGGGGTAAAATCGTTCCTTCGTTAAAGGGTAGGTACGAGGGAATTGCTGGGGAAATAACTGAGCTTGAGGCTTGGGACTTCTTGATGGAGGATAGCCAACGATTAATTAATGCTGGTGTAGAAATTCAGTTGCCAGCATGGTGGCAGGCAATTAAGGAAGCTCAGATGGCTGTAAAGGCGAAGGTTAAAACGTCCGCTTCTACATCGGGCCGTCAATCGTTTGTTGGTTTGAAATCCATCATTGATTTTGACTGGCGCTTTTCAACCAATGGGGTTGAACTATCTGAAGATGAATTTATGCAACTAGTTGATCAAAAACGCCGCCTGATTAATATTCGAGGAAAATGGATTAAGCTTGATCCTGAATTTATGAAACAAGTCCAATCGATTTTACAAAAAGCGAACAAAGAAGGCTTGCATTTCCGAGATGTTCTTGAACAGGAGCTATTACGCGGTGAGGATGGTACAGCTGAAGGGTTTGAGGATGACAACCGTGCCTTTGCCAAAATAGAAATTCAACTGAATCGTCACCTTTCAAATATGATTAAACAACTTACCGAAATTACGGAACTTCCGAAAGTAGAGGTGCCCGCAAGTTTCAAAGGTGAACTCAGACCTTATCAGCAACATGGTGTGGAGTGGCTATTATTTTTACGTAGGTTTGGATTTGGTGCTTGTTTAGCCGATGATATGGGATTGGGCAAGACGATTCAAATGATTGCTTATTTCCTCACGGTAAAAGAACAAAATGATCAGTCGAAACCGGCGCTCATCATATGTCCAACTTCCGTTCTTGGAAACTGGCAAAAAGAGCTTGAGAAGTTTGGTCCTACATTGAAAGTTCATCTGCATTATGGGCCAAATCGCAGAAAAGGTGACGATTTTAAGGCTGCCGTCAAGGGAGCAGATGTTGTGCTCACTTCGTATGGTTTATCTCATCTCGATTTTGAGGAGCTTTCAGAACATGAATGGAGTACAGTTTGCTTAGATGAGGCACAAAACATTAAAAATGCTCATACAAAGCAGTCTCGTTCAATTCGAAAGTTACATGGAGAACACCATATTGCGCTAACTGGAACACCAATGGAAAACCGCTTAACAGAGCTATGGTCCATCTATGACTTTACGAATGCTGGTTATTTAGGTAGCTTGGGTCAATTTCAAAAACGCTACGTAGCACCAATTGAAAAAGACCGTGATACTGAAAAAATTGAACAGGTTCAACGATTGATAAGACCATTCTTATTAAGACGTACGAAGCTTGATAAAGAGGTTGCGCTAAATCTACCTGAAAAATTAGAGCAAAAAGAATACTGCCCACTAACAGTTGAACAGGCTAGTCTTTATGAACAGCTTGTAAAGGATACATTTGAACAGGTTGAACAACTTGCTGGAATGCAGCGAAAAGGACTTATTTTAAAAATGTTAAGTAAGTTAAAGCAGGTGTGCGACCATCCTGCCCTTTATCTTAAAGAAGGCCAACCTAAGGATATACTTGGGCGTTCTAGCAAGATGGAAAAGCTAAGTGAGCTTGTTGCGAATATACGTGAACAAAATGAAAGCTGTTTAATATTTACCCAATATATTTTTATGGGAGAAATGATTCGTGAGGAATTGCAGAAGCAATTTGGCGAATCAGTGTTGTTCTTAAATGGAAGTGTACCAAAGGCCCAGCGTGATGCGATGATTGAGGATTTCCAAGATGGAAAGCATAGTATCCTAATCCTGTCCTTAAAGGCGGGCGGAACCGGTCTTAATCTTACTGCAGCCAACCATGTAATTCACTATGATCGTTGGTGGAATCCTGCTGTTGAAAATCAAGCTACGGACCGAGCTTACCGAATCGGACAAAGTCGATTCGTTCATGTGCATAAATTCATAAGCACTGGAACACTCGAGGAAAAAATTGACGACATGCTCGAACAAAAACAATCACTCAACGACCAAATCATCCAATCTGAATCCTGGATTACCGAACTCTCAACCACAGAGTTGAAAGATCTATTTACACTAAGATAAAACCGGGGCCTGACCCCCAGCACAGTAACGCTGTAAAGCACCGGGGGTCAGACCCCCACTGAGGTGAAGCTGTAAAGTGCTGGGGGTCAGGCCCCTGATGACACAATTGGAAGGGTGTTGTTATGGCAGAAACGAGTAAGGTTAAGAGAAAAAACAGTCGTAAGAAAGATGTTGTTGTTAGTGAGAAGCATCAGGATAAGTCAGAACAGTGGCAGCGCTTTTATCAGTTGGTTGAACAAAAGTTGAAAAAATAAGTAGTTTAGTGGGTGGTTGCGTTTTTGGCGGCCATCCACGTTTTGCGTTAAAACATAAAAAAACCAACCTTGGTAGGTTGGCAATTTCGTAGAGGTGATGGTCCGAGGATACAATTGTTCTCTATCATTCTTATTTTGTTGTCTTGCGATTTGTTTCGAGGCTTCCTTTCGAAGGAATCTATAGCACGGAGTTTCACTTACTTTTTTGTTTCGGAATAGCCTTCTAGTATGGAGTTTATTTCAAAGAAGCGTTTGGATGTGTTATGTTCAATGGAGTCAAATCTATCACAAATTTGTTCTTGTAGTGTTTCGAGGTGTTTGCCAATACCTTTGGCTAAGGTCTCTATTCTTTCTTCAAATAGTCTTACTTCTTCATCTCTCATCTGCGACCCTCCATTTAAGTATAGTACGTTGGATTCTTACCTAATCTGATAGCTAATCTATCAACTAATTTTCTACAAGCTCACGTGGTTGTTGTGGTTTTGCTCCTAAAAACTTTACAGATTCCGCCAAAACATCGGTCACATAAATTTTTTGACCAGTTTCATTTTCATAGTTGCGAGTTTGTATTCTACCAGTAACACCAATAACTGATCCCTTTTTACAATAATTCGCCGTATTCTCTGCTGTTTTTCTCCATAGTGTACAATTAATAAAATCTGTTTCCACTACTCCATCACTCGTTTTAAAATTTCTTGCTACTGCAAGAGTTACATTGGCAACTGCCTGTCCGTCTGCAGTGTACCTCAAGTCTGGGTCCTTTGTTAATCTACCAACTAAGATTACATTATTAATCATATCTAAAATCCTCCTAATAATATGTTTTCACACGCCCATCTTATAACAATTTAATTGGAAGGTAAAATCGATAAAATTGAAGAAAAAATAGTTAACCTGAATACAAAATTAAAATTTCTCTTAATACAAAATTTAATTTTCTATCGAAAAATTAGTTCAAAATTTAAATTCATTACTTTTTTAAATTTTTTTAAAAAACAATTCTTTTCCACCGCCGTCTAATAGGATTGGACAAATTAGTATGTTATACTTTTTGTAAACGTACGAAATAGAGGAGAGTGTTTCTTTTTGAAAACCTTTAAGCTAGTTTCTCTCGCTATTGTTCAAACCCTAGAAAACTCAAAAGTAATTGAAGAAATTTCATTATTGGACGGGTTAATCATTCATAAGTTAGATGGTGAAAATGGATGGTTAATCGAAGCATTTGTTGATAAAAAGTACAGTGAGCTTTTTCAATCTCTACACGAGAAAAATGAACAAATTCATATCCAAGCCACAATTACTAAAAAAAGTAATGATCCTGCATCACTGTATGCGAAGATTAAATCAATTACTGTAATGGAAGAACATATTAGCATTTTAATGGATGCGAATATTGTAGATAAGCTAGACCTTGCTGAGTTGGTTTTATCTGATTTAGTGGAGGAAGGCTTGGAGGGAGCTGAGCTTTTACAACAGTTTAAGCTTAGATTAAGAGAGAAACGTGGAAGTGCTGCTCCAATCAAGGCTAATACGTAATATAATCATCGAAGCTTAGATTTTAGAGTCTAGGCTTTTTTGAATTCTTCTTCAAAAATAAAGACAGGATCTATTCATCCTGTCTCAAGGCTAAGCTATTATTCTTCGTCATCTTCTCCAGCAGTGTCACCAGGCGTTTCTGTACCTGTACCGGCATCACCATTTGTACCCTCGTTACCAGTGTTACCATTCGTGCCTTCTCCGTTCATGTCTCCTTCTCCAGGAGTTGTACCTTCACCGTTCATATCCTCTTCACCAGTGTCACCAGTCATATCATCCATTTCTTCCTCAACATCGTTTTCTAGCTGATTTTCTTCAGGTGGTGGATCTTGGTCATCAGCTGCACAACCTGATACAAGCATAGCTGCTAATAGAGAGCTCATTAGCATAACAAACCATTTCTTACTCATATGAATTTCTCCTTTCATAAGTTGGATTATATGTTGGACCTTAACACTATTCGGTCTGTGAGTAGCTTTCCCTAAATTTTACTTTTATTACATATTTATTATATTTTTATAAAAATAAAAAAATCGCCCCCATAAGGACGACTTCCCTGAATCTATTCTTTTTTATCACCTAAAGCAAACATAATTTCAGTTTCACAAACGATTTCTCCATCAACCGTCGCGATTCCTCTCCCTTTTCCAATCGGTCCGCGAACTCGAGTCATCTCAACCTCAAGACGAAGTTGGTCTCCTGGCTTCACTTGTTTTTTAAATCGGCAGTTATCAATTCCTGTAAAAAATGCAAGACGCCCACGGTTATCTTCTTGTTTTAACATCGCTACTGCCCCCACCTGAGCAAGTGCCTCAACAATAAGAACACCAGGCATTACAGGATAATCAGGAAAATGGCCATTGAAGAATTCTTCATTACTACTTACATTTTTTAGTCCAACTGCACGTTTTCCTTCTTCTATTTCTAAGATTCGATCAACAAGTAAGAAAGGGTACCTATGTGGAATAATTTCTTTAATTTGAGTGATATCTAACAAAGCAAATACCTCCTTTATGTATATAACAACCATTATAATCGAAAGTTGGACGAGTGTCAGTTTTAGGAGGGTTCTTTTTCAAGGGTAGTATCTTTCTTTTTGAACCTAGCCCGTTCCTTTCCGCTGCAGGCACTTGCTTTCCGCGGGAATTATGAAAAAGCCCAACTGCAGGCTTTTTCAAGGGCGAATTCCCATCGGGGAGGGATTCAAGCCTCCTCGGCGCTTAGCACCTGTGGGGTCTCCAACTTCCCTCACTTCCCGCAGGAGTCAAGTGGCTTCCGCTTCAATCCACTCATCAATTAATTAAAGCTGTAAGCTACAATCTTTACTAAAAGAGCCTACAGAAAAAGAAGCTAGCCCCATGCTACCTTCTTCTATCTATCTCTATTTAGAATCCTTGTTTACAAGGTCAACTACATGTTGCCAAGTAGATTTTTCAAATGCTTCAGAGATTTTTCCCTCTCCAATTACGCCATATCCAACCGCAACTCCTGAAATGACACTAATTGTAACAAGTATTGCTATAAGGACGAGACGAAGCCAAATTGGAATGAGGCGAATTCGAATCTTTCTCATACTTTTCTGTTCTGATTCATTATTCAGTTCCGTTTCCATTTCCTGCAAACGAGCTCGACGATAGCTTTCACGTGATTTTTCACTTTTTTCTTCATGCGGTTTTTCACGTGTATTGTTAAAATCAGTGGCCATTAAAATTCCCCTTCTTATCTGATGCCATTGACAAGACCCATCATTTGGTCAGCAATTGAAATTGTTTTGGCATTGAATTGATATGAACGTTGTGTTACGAGTAGCTCGGACATTTCAGTTGAGATATCTACATTCGACTGTTCTAATGCCCCTTGTTGTATACCGATTTGCTCACCGGCTACTAAGGTTAATACATCATCAATAGTAACATTTAAGTTATCAAGGTTAGGTACTGCAAAGAGGTTATTCCCCTTAGCTTCTAGTAGCTGTGGGCGATTCATTTGGACGACTCCTAAATCAAAAACCTCTTCCCCAGCCTCTGTAGTAACGGAAATCTGACCCGTAGAGGAGATAGAGATACTTTTGGCATTTTCCTCAAAAACAATCGATTCTCCATTTTGATCTAGAACCGGATGACCTTCACTTGTTACTAACCTAACCAAACCCGTTCCTTCTCCTAGTGGTGATAGATATAGAGAACCATCCCTTGTGTATCTTGTGAATTGTTCGCCATTCTCTTCTACTTGGACTTGAAGAAACTGTCCTTCTTTTGTTAGCGCGATATCAAGTGGTCTGTCTGTGGAAACAATTGTTCCAACCGTAAAAACAGCATTTGTATGCCCTAATCTAGCCCCGACTCCTTGTCTTATTCCATCAGGGGTAAGTCTACCAACATCATTGCCTTGAGTTGGCTGGTTATTAAATTGTTGATATAATAACTCACTGAAATTAACTTCACGTTTTTTATAACCAGTCGTGTTTACATTAGCCATATTATGACCAATGGTATCCATCTGCTTTTGAAGTTGATTCATTGTATTCGTAGCAGTGATCATTGAACGATTCATTTATTTATCCCCCTGATAAAACAAATACAATTAACGTAGACGTCCGATTTCGTTAACTGCCTTTTCTAAACTTCGATCGTATGCCTGTAAAATTTTCTGGTTTGCTTCAAAAGCACGGTATGCCATCATCAAGTCAGTCATCGTTTGTGAAACGTCCACATTTGAACGTTCTACGAAACCTTGAGATAAGCTATAGCTAATTTCTGGATTATTTACAGCACTTGGTAAATCAGCACCTTCAACCCCAAATAGACCATTTCCCTCTTTCACCAGATCATTCGCATTTTCCGCAAAGGCAATATTTAATTGGGCAATCTCCTGATTACCATCCATAATCGTTCCATTGGAGGTAACTTGGAATTCAGCACTTTGAATCTGAATACGATTACCTTCATTATCTAGAACAAAATAGCCTTCATTTGTCGTTAAAAATCCTGCAGCATCTTGAGTGAAATTACCATTTCTCGTATATCTTAATTCACCATTAGGATTTTCAACTGAGAAAAGCAAAGTTCCATTTTCAGGAATATTCCCGTCCACAAGGGCAATATCTGTTGCTCTACCTGTTTCGCGAATATCTCCTTGTTTAAATAACGCAGTGGCATCCTGAATATACACTCCAGTATTCAAACTGCCAATCTTTGTAGATTTTGTAATATTTTTACCGTTTCCGAGCGGCGTCTTACCCGACTCTAAGCTATGTATTAGCATTTCAGGAAATGAGCGAAGTGAAGACTGGTCAGCCTTAAATCCTGGTGTATTTGAATTTGCCATGTTATTTGATAAAATCTCGGTACGGCGTTGTTGCGTTAACATACCAGACGCTGCACTATATAAGCCTCTTAACATACATCTCACCCCATCAATTTCACTTTTATAAATAGCTTGTCCTTCTAACATTATAGTGGATTTCCCATGTTTAGTAGACAGGAAAATATCACCTAACTTTTAAACTTGTCCATTTTTTTACATGAATTTTGATTTTGGAAGGCGGTCTAAGCTTTCAAGCATCATACCAGTACCTACTGCTACGCATTCCATTGGGTTCTCAGCAATCAAGACTGGAACTCTTAACTCATCAGCTAAAAGCTGATCGATACCGTGTAACAGTGCTCCGCCACCCGTTAATATGACTCCTCGATCAATAATATCAGCAGAAAGCTCAGGTGGTGTACGTTCTAATACACTTTTTGAAGCTTGTACAATCATATAAACAGATTCACGTAAAGCTTTTTCAATCTCTTCTGATCCAACTGTAATTGTTCTTGGAAGCCCAGTTACCATATCACGTCCACGGATATCGATTTCTTCCTGACGCGCACCAGGGAATACAGTTGCAACTTTAATCTTAATATCTTCTGCCGTTCTTTCTCCGATAAGAAGCTTGTATTCACGCTTAATGTAGTTTAAGATTTCTTGATCAAACTTGTCCCCTGCCATTTTAATGGAAGAGGCGGTGACTATATCGCCCATTGATAACACGGCAACATCTGTCGTTCCACCGCCTATGTCCACCACCATATTACCACTTGGTTGGAAGATATCCATTCCAGCTCCAATTGCTGCAACTTTAGGCTCCTCCTCAAGATAAATCTTTTTCCCACCACTTTTTTCAGCCGCTTCCTTAATTGCCTTTTGCTCAACAGATGTAATATTTGTTGGGCAGCAAATCAGAATACGAGGCTTTGAAAGAAAGCCTTTCACATTAAGCTTATTGATGAAATACTTTAGCATTGCTTCTGTCACATCAAAATCGGCAATAACCCCGTCTTTTAATGGTCGAATCGCAACTATATTCCCTGGAGTACGTCCAACCATTCGTCTAGCTTCTTCACCAACTGCTAGTACTTTACCTGTGTTTTTATCAATTGCAACTACAGATGGTTCATTTAAAACAATTCCTTTTCCCTTTACATGGATAAGAACATTTGCCGTGCCAAGATCTATTCCAATATCCCTTGCTAACATGCTCTAAATTTCCTCCTTGCAACTAATGGCCGAGACCATATTTTCCTAATAATATATTTTATCATATATTATAATGGAAAGTGGAATTTTGTAAAAAAAGATACAAAAATGTTGTTAGTTATTGTCGATGTTGCAAGAAAAATTTAGAGTTACAGTTCTTTAGCAAATATTATTAGGTAAACTACTTGTTAAATTGTTTGTTTAATTTACTGGCTCTTCTTGTAGTTCTTCGTCTTTCTTATACTTAAGTTTTGTAGCCTCTCCACCGCGTAAATGCCTGATTGATTTATGGTAATCAAGGATTTCCTTAACTTCGTTTGCAAGCTCAGGATTGATATCTGGAAGCCTCTCAGTTAGATCCTTATGGACAGTACTTTTTGAAACTCCAAATTCTTTCGCTATAACGCGAACCGTTTTCTTTGTCTCTACGATATACTTTCCAATCTTGATAGTACGCTCTTTGATGTAATCGTGCACACTACTCGCCCTCCCTATTATGGATGTGAGAAGTGTGAAATGAGTTCCGCACGGCTGAATGAAGAAGTTCTTTTGTTTTAGAATTATGGCAACTAGCATTACTAAAACTCCGAAGGCGATTGACGATTCCTCACCTCAAACACTCTCTTTTTAAAAGGTTTGTAACCATTTTATTAGCTTGGTTGAGGGAATATGCTACTAAAGTCAAGAGGGACAAGGGTTTTATCTAATTTTTTTGAAAAGTACAGGCCTAGAATGCTTCATAAGCACTGTTCTAAGCACTTTTTCACATTTGGAAAATATTTATAATTTTAATGTAAATCCATTCTTCCTTTTTACAACTAAGACAATTAAAGCTTAAAGTTAAGGAATTGAGTTCTGATTAGTGTCTGCCTATATGGCAGAGACAACAAAAGATTAAAGTAAAACAAAAGGTGCACCTAGCTTACTAGATGCACCTTTTAATACATAATATTCCTCGATTGACTATCAGTTGCCTTAAGAAGTTCACCCCATGTTCGGCATCCTCTATTCTTAAACTGCCATAATAACTCAACAAAAAGATAGGCAGTTGTAAGTGCATCACCTATCGCACTGTGCCTTTCATATATTCTTGTACCAAAAGCCATCGCGTATCTTTCTAAATCTCTCATATCATAAGAGGGAGCAATATAACCTATGAAGTCTAGTGTGTCGATTGTTATTGGCTTTTTAAGTCCGAGCTTATTTCGCTTAAGTTCACTTTTAAATAACAATAGGTCAAAAGAAAGGTAGTGTCCGACAAGACATGAACTTCCTTGCGCTTCTACAAATTGAAAGAATGATAGTATAGCCTCATGTGCATCTGGAGCACTCTCAACATCCCCATTGGAAATACCCGTTAACTCCATTATTTCCCGAGAAATTTGTCGTTTAGGATTTACATAGGTGTGAAATTTGTCAATTTCTTTCACCTCTAAACCTTTTACTTGTACTGCGCCTATTTCAATTAAGCGATCTGTTGAACCTACTTGAAATCCTGTAGCTTCTGTATCAAAAACGGTAAAGGTTAGTTCCTCAATTGGAGTGGATAATGGAATATCATCTTGAAGGTTGCAAGTGATTAATTTTTTGGAAAAGAACACTAACCTGCCCCTTTCTTATTAAAAATAGGAAAACACAACGCGTTGTAGCTCTCTTAAGGTTTTCAAACTTAACATTAACTCTTCCTTTTCTCTAGATGTGAGATGGGTAAATTGTATTGTAGAAGTAATCGGTTCTTGGTGTTCATGCTGTTGCCATCTTTGTTTCACATAAACCGTCATGATTCCACTAAAAGCTAGTTGAACGTCCTTAGCAAAATCTAAAGATAGCACCTTTTTCTCAACGAGTTTTTCTAACCTCTCCATCGGTGTACCCGAGAGTATACCATTTAGTAGACTTAGAATCTGAAGACTATGGTGAAATGGAAAGAGGACTTCTTTCTTCATATCTACTTGCTTTCGTTCAAGTCGAAAAATGGCCCTGATAGGATGTTCTAGCAAAGTAATTTGATTTTCCTTTTCAAGTTCAGTTAGTCGATAGTAAAAGATTTTCCCCCTAGATAGTTGTTCTTTTATGGTTTTCTCAAATTTTTGATAGAGTTCAATACTTCCACATAATAAACGATAGGAAAAGAAGTTTTGTGCTAAGAGCAAGTTCTGATTGGTAGACTGTAACGTCCAGCTGTGAATACGGTTTTGCCACTGACTGATTGAGCCCCTCCACAAAGGATTGCTAGCCATCATGTCTCCTTTGCATTTAGCATACCCTGCTAGTCCTAACAGTCTAACAATCTCATGAGCAAGACTTGTAAAGTAGCTTTCATCTCCACCATCTTCATAGACAAGAAAATGATCTTGGTCTGTTAGTTGAAACTGTTCCTTGCGGCCACTACTTCCCATTTGAAAAAAGCAAAAAGAATGGGTGCTTTTGAGTCCTTGTTTTTTACAATTCGATATCGCTAGGTTGATGCACCGCTCGACAAGCCGATCGTACAATGTGGTGACGACATCTAATGTATGAAGAATAGGAACTTTTCCATGAATAAGTGTGGCTACAATTCCATAAATGGCCTGTTTAATTTCTGGTAAAGTATCCTCATCTGCTTTTTCAATTCGCTGAATTGCTTTCACCATGTTTTCATTCTTTTTTCTTAGTAAATCTGATAAGGTAATAACCCCTATCACCTTCTGTTCATCTACTACCGGTAAGTGCTTTTTGCCATTTAGAATGAGCTTTGATAATGCATCATAGTAATAAGCAAACCTTGATATTGTGATAGGACTTGCTGTCATAATTTTACTAGCAAAATCGTTAGAATCAACTATTGGATTCGCAATCACTCGAGAGATTAAGTCCTGTTCTGTGATAATTCCTGTAAGTGTTTCTTGATCGGTCACTAGAACTGAGCTAGTACGGTTACTAGTCATTTTTTCTGCGACAGCTTTGATTGTATCTTTTGATGTGACCGTTATGGCTGGAGAAGTCATAAGGTCTTGAACTCGCACGACCATGGCTTCACTTTCTCCAAATTGGCGAGCGAGTTTGACTTGTTCTGCTAATGATACATAGACATCCTTAAGACGAACTGAGACTTGTGCTAATAAGTAATCATGTAAATCCTGATCTCCCCAGCGTTTAGCAATAACTGAAAACGGAATATATAATGCCTCTACCTTTTCAATAGCCCGAACCTCGACGATTTGTTCAGCTTTTTGATCTTTTTTAGAAACACCTAAAAAATCAGCCAAACTTGAAAACCCAATCATTTCCCCTGCCTCGACGACTTCAAGTACTTCTTCACGATGTGAAGTTTTTGCAGATGCAACATACACCTCCGCAATGCCAGAAAGCAGCAAAAGGAGACCCTCTCGCTGCTTATCTGCATGGAAAATGATATTTAATTTTTCATAGTTTCGAAGTTGGCAAAGGGTTAATAATTCCATTGCTTCTTCTTGTTCTACACCTCTGAAAATTGGATGAAACTTGACCTTTTCATACATCTTTTCCATTTTAGCTAACCCTCTTTATAGTGATGAGTCATCCTTTAGCCATACTTGGCCATCCTTATATGTCATTTGTTCAGGATAACGTAAGTCCATAACTTCATCTTGTAGTTGTTGTGAAGGTTCTTCTGTACGTAATGAAACGATTACGTTTGTTAGAATCGCAGCTGCTGCGCCAAATACGCCGGCACCTGTATCAATGATTCCTGCAATTGTGAAGCCACCGTACTTAGCTGCAAAGATATAAGCAAGCGTGACTGCAAGACCAACAATCATTCCCGAAGTTACACCTTGTGCGTTCGAACGTTTCCACCATACTCCTAAAAGTAGTGCTGGGAAGAACGTTCCTGAAGCAAGTGCGAATGCCCATGCAACAATTTGAGTGATTGCTCCTGGTGGGTTTAATGCAATAAGACCTGCTAGTAAAGTTGCTACTAAAATGGACCAACGAGCTACATTCAAACGATTCTGCTCGGATGCCTGTGGTTTTAATACACGATAGTAAATGTCATGCGCAAATGAAGATGAAATAGCAATCATTAGACCACCAGCTGTTGAAAGTGCGGCTGCCATAGCCCCTGCAGCTACTAGACCAATAACAAAATAGCCTAGATTTGCAATTTCCGGAGTTGCCATAACGACTATGTCATTTGCAATCGTTAGTTCTTGCCATTGTAATATTCCATCACCATTGCCGTCGGCTAGTTTTAACTTTCCTGTATTGACCCAGGTTTCAGTCCAAGCTGGTAGCTCAGTCAACTTTTGCCCAACAACATTTTTCATTAAAATAAAACGAGAAAATGCCGCATATGCAGGTGCAGATAGATATAAAAGACCGATAAACAATAGTGCCCATGCTCCTGACCATCGTGCAGCTTTCATCGTAGATACCGTGTAAAAACGAACAATTACATGCGGTAATCCCGCTGTACCGGCCATAAGAGTGAACATAAGTGCTAGGAACTGCCACTTCGTACCGTTTGTAAATGGCGCGAAGTATTCAGAAATTCCTAATTCACGGTCGAGCGCTCCCATTTCCTCAACAATTTTTCCGTAAGATAACCATGGTGCTGGGTTACCAGTGATTTGGAGTGACATGAAGATAACTGGAATTAGGTATGCAACAATTAGAATGATGTATTGAGCAACCTGTGTCCACGTAATTCCCTTCATTCCACCGAATGCGGCATAGAATGCAATGAGGACAACCCCAATCATCGTTCCAAGTTTAGCATCGATTTCGAATAAACGTCCGATAACTACCCCTGATCCAGATAGCTGACCGATTGAATATGTAAAACTGATAATAATTGTACATAAAGCTGCAATAATACGTGCTGTATGACTGTTGTAGCGATCCCCAATAAACTCAGGTACAGTATAACGTCCATATTTTCGTAGTTGTGGAGCTAATAAGAACGTTAAAAGCAAATATCCACCTGTCCAACCCATGATATAAGCTAGACCATCATAACCAAGTAGCATGATAGTACCAGCCATCCCAATGAATGAAGCTGCACTCATCCAGTCAGCTCCTATGGCCATACCGTTAAAAATTGGCGGTACACCACGTCCTGCTACGTAAAAGTCAGAGGTTGCTTTTGCTTTGTTATAAACTGCAATCCCAATATATAGTCCAAATGTTGCAAGAATAATTGTTAATGAGACCAAAAATTGTGTATCCACATTTCATCCCCCTTTTTAAAAAGCAGCTCATTTCTAGTGATCTAGTACCTTACCGGAGCTAATTTGTTCATTTTTACTTTCATCAATACCGTATTTACGATCAATATTGTCGCTTACTTTTGCATTAATAAAAAGAAGAACAATAAAGGTCACTACGGCGCCTTGTGCTCCCATAAAATAGTGGAACGGAAATCCGTTAATGGAGAAGCCACTTAAAGGCTCAGCAAAAAAGACAACGACAAAGGACACGATAAACCAAATAATTAAGTAAATAATGATATTACGAGTGCGCTCACGGAAATACCCATCCGCGATTTTTTTATCAATTTTTTTCAAAAGGTCCACCTCCATTAATCTTTAACACTAGCTTGATCATGAGACGAGTAGAGTTTGGATGACCACCTACCTTTTAGTCTGGATTATTTAATATCAACCTGTTTGGTTGTGTATTACTGTTTTTAAGGAATGTACTTAGCGTAGACCAAAGATGAATTTCAATGTGTCTGACAAAGGCGCAGGAAAGAGTATGATTTCAACAACGAAGTAAGCAAAGATGGATGCAAATGGTACGAGTAAAAACTGTGGACGCTTTTTTCTAAAAGCAAAGAAAAGACTTCCACCTGTTATAAGAAGGATGAAAAATAAAATTAGCAATGTCGAATTACCCCCTATTTTGAAAGCGTTAACATTATAAGCCTATAGAAAGGCTTTTGTACTATAGTGATAGTGTAAAAATAGATGTGTCAATTTTGCGAAAATTCTAGTAATTAAATTATGCTTATTTCTCTGTCCACCGTCAAGAGTTGTTATATAAAAATTATTATTAAAGTTTCTACAAATTTTGCATTATGCAAAAGCGCAGGCACCTTGGTCAGCCCCGACAAGCAAATAACCTGTGCCATAAAAAGTCCGCACTTAGACTTTTTATGGCACAGGTTATTTGACCTCGAGGTGCTAGTTGCCGGAGCTGGACTTAGTTAAACTTTAGACTTTGTTATACACATGGTTGCTTTTTATAATTCCTAGACTATAAAAAACAGTGCCAACATCTGCTGACACTGTCTGTAGAATCTATTAAGCTTGTTGTTTCATATACTCTAAAATATCACGGTCAATCTTACCCTCAGCTTGTTCGCGGGCTTCAAAATTTTCTGTATGAATATATGTGGTTAGTGCTTTAAACAGGTTATCATCGATTAAATAACCTAACCTTTGAAGATGAGTTGTTAGTTCTTCCTTCACATCTCCGGTTATATCAAGGATGTTCTCTTCCTTCGTTGGTGCGAAGTATAATTGTTGTAATTGATAGATACGGATTAGTTCCTTAATTGGATCTGGATGGTCGTCTACACGAAGGTCGATGAAGCGGTCGTTATATCCGCCGTAACCACCCTTTTCTTTTACAACCAGTAAAGCGGCCGATTGCATACCGCGACTATCTCCACCTGCTGCTTGGCCTGCATCTAGTGCAGCTAATAAACGCTCCGCAAGGGTACCCTCTGTTGCTTGAAAAGTGCTTGCCATTGCTTGAACTGTTTCTTCACTCACTAGAATGTTTCCTTGTGCAGCAAAGTTTTCTCCAGCGATTCCGCCTGCCCAGTCATAGCATTTTTCTCCTGTAAAGGTTGCCGAATTCCCATTTGCATCCACAATTCCAGCTTGTCTTAATTCCCTTTGATCGTCATTAGATGTAAGGATATCTAGCGTTTCTTGCGCACTTTTACCTGATGCCATTAAGTCCAGTCCGTTTGGTCCATATGATGTGTTGGCATACGATTGAGTAGCTACCGCACCAACTCCAGCTACTGCCCAAGGAACGACTGCTCCTACACCTAAAAATTTCGATTGTGTGGCAATTCCTAACTCTTTTGTTTTCGGGTCGAATCCTACGATTGAAAATGTCATGATTTTTGGCCTCCTTATTGGTTTAGTTATAGAAAATTGGGTTTGAAAAATTAGTTTGGGTATATAATTTGATAGATTTACCTATTATTAGGCTTTTCATTTTTCATATAATCTGAGTTATTCGCGGAAAAGGTTACTATTCTCGCGTAAATATAAAAATACTCGCGTACTACGCTAAAATGTTCGCCCCTCTAGAAAAATACTCGTCTTTCTCGCTGTAATATTCGTATTCCCCTTAATCTAGTACTTCAATCATATACCTAACTGCTTGTTCTAGATCGGTACTAGACCAACTTGGTAGTTTCGGATGTTTCACAGCTAGCTCATGTGAAGCTGGGATATGAATAAATCCAGCACGCACGTTGTTTAGACCTTCCTTTTCAATCTTATGTAACACGGAGTACATCACGTTATTACAAAGATAAGTGCCTGCTGAATTTGAGATGTTAGCTGGAAGTCCTTTTTCCTGAAGTGTATCTACGAAACGGCGGATTGGTAGGGTTGAAAAATAACCCGCTGGTCCTTCTTCTTCAATCGGAGAATCTTGTAGTTTTACACCACGGTTGTCTGCTTCACCATCGCGCACATTGATTGCGATTCGCTCAGGAGTCATTTTTGAACGGCCACCTGCTAACCCTAGATTGATAACAACATCTGGTTGAACTTCTGTAAAATATTCTAAGCACTTTACCGCTGATTCTGCAAAATCAACAGGTAGAATCTTACCTACAATTTGATATCCCCCGATGGTTTGACCATCTAATGCGTTTACAATTTGCTCAGTTGGGTTGATGGGAAATCCTAAGAACGGTTCAAAGCCTGTTAGTAGTAATGTTTTCATAATTGTCTGTCACCTTTCACTTTAGATGAAGGTCAGGCTATGTATGCCTGACCTCTATATTTTTTTATAAAAATAACGCTCCGTATCCTAGTGCGCCTACAATCACATAGGCTGGGTGCACTTTCCATTTTTCCATTAATAGAAAGCTTGCTACGATTAGAAATAGTGTTTGCCAAGTGCCAGTGTCTTCGTAAGATGTGATAAAGAAACGAATCGCCATTAGTCCTAGAAGAACTGCAATGGTTGGGCGAATGTAGTTTGTCATTCGCTTTACTTTCGGTGAGTCTTTGAATTTATAAAGTAATCCGAGTAAGCCGATCATGAGGATAAGCGATGGTGCAACTGTTGCAAAGACTGCAACAACGGCTCCCAGTACACCGGCTTCTGCAAAGCCAATGTACCCAGCCATTTTCGTTGCAATAGGTCCTGGTAACGCATTCCCTAGAGCAAGTACCTCACTGAATTCATTAACCGTTAGCCACCCATAATTGTGAACAACTTCATTTTCAACAAGGGGAATCGATGCTGGTCCGCCACCATAGCCTAGGATTCCTGGTATGAAGAAGGCGAGAAAGAGTTGCCAGTAGATCAATTTGACGTCCCCCCTTCTTTCACTTCTTGCTTATCCTTTTTGAAAATTGCTGCAGCTAATAGAATTGCAATAATTATTCCTGGATGCATGCCAAAGCCTTCTAAAAGGACTAAGCTTATAACACCAAGAATAGCTACTTTAAGCCAACCAAGTCCCTTTTTAGCACCATCAAGAAACTGCCAAGTTAATACTGCTAACATAACACCAACAACCGGGACAACTGCTTTTGTCATGCCAGCAACCCATGGTTGATCCTTAAAGGAAGTTAAAGATGTTAATAAAATAATCATTAGAATAATCGTTGGGACAATCGTTGCCATGATTGCATTAATCATCCCCAGTACGCCAGCTACACGATAGCCGATATACCCAGCCATTTTTGTAGCAATCGGACCAGGCAATGTATTACCAAGAGCCAGTACATCAGTAAACTCATCATTGTTCATCCATTTGTACGTGTCGACTACTTCCTTATGAACAAGAGGAATGGACGACGGTCCACCACCGTACCCTAATATACCTACCTTAAAAAAAGCTAAAAATAAATGCCAATGCTTCATAAAAAATCCCTTCTTCGCGAGAGACCTGCCCTCTGTTGTTGTACCGCTTTGATGTGATGAGGGTCAGTCCCTCATTGTTTTAACGCATTACTGTGGCGGGGGTCTGACCCCCGCCCGTTTAACGCATCACCGCATCGGGGGCCTGACCCCCACTCATTTAACGCATCACCGCATCGGGGGCCTGACCACCGGTGCTTTAAAGCATTAATAGGCTGCGATTGAGCCGTCAGTTCTTGATTCTGTTCCACCTGAAAGAACGCCTGTTTTAGGGTCACGCCAGATGATTTGGCCACGTCCGAAGCCACCTGTGTCTAGGGCTACTTCAATTTTGTGACCTTTTCTTGCTAGTGCCTGTGCAATGTGGCTTGGGAAGGTTGGTTCAACTTGAACAGTTTTGCCTTCCATCCACTGCCATCTAGCTGCATCAAGGGCTGCTTGTGGGTTTAGGTTAAAGTCAATTGTATTCATTATTACTTGTGCGTGTCCTTGTGGTTGCATATATCCACCCATTACACCGAATGGTCCAACTGCTTCATTGTCTTTTGTTAAGAAGCCAGGGATGATTGTATGGAATGTTTTCTTGCCTGGTTCTAATGCGTTATCATGCTCTGGATCTAATGAGAAATCTGCTCCGCGGTTTTGAAGAGCAATCCCTGTGCCAGGTACAACAATTCCTGAACCAAAGCCCATGTAGTTACTTTGGATGAATGAGACCATGTTTCCTTCTTCATCAGCTGTTGCTAGATAGACTGTTCCACCACTAGGAGGTGTACCTGGTTCTGGAGTTAGTGCTTCTTCTCCAATTAAACTTCTACGTGCAGCAGCGAATTCCTCTGATAATAACTGCTCTGACGTTACTTTCATTTTTTCAGGATCCGTTACATATTTCTTACCATCTACAAATGCTAGTTTCATTGTTTCGATTTGCTTGTGGTATGTATCAACTGATTCTTTTTCATTTAGTTCATAGCCTTTCATCATGTTCAGTGCCATTAAAGCAACAATTCCTTGGCCATTTGGTGGAATCTCCCACACATCATAGCCACGGTAGTTTACCTTGATTGGTTCAACCCACTCCGGCTTATAATCAGCTAAGTCTTCTTTTGAAATAAATCCACCATGAGTTTTAGAGAACTCATCAATTTTGTCTGCTAACTCACCACGATAAAAACTTTCTGCATTTGTTTCAGCAATTGAGCGTAGTGTGCTTGCATGTCCTTCTGATTTCCACATTTCTCCGACACCTGGCGCTTTTCCTTCTGGAGCAAATGTTTCAAACCAACCTTTGTATTCATCGCCTTTAAAAATCTCTTTATAACGTTTGTATCCGCCATTCCAATACTTCGCTAGAATTGGTGAAAGTGGATACCCTTTTTCAGCATATTCAATTGCAGGCTGTAACACTTCTGATAATGGAAGCTTACCAAACTTTCTTGAAAGCTCTGCCCATGCTGCCGGTACACCTGGTACTGTTACTGGAGTTAAACCGAATGTTGGCATTTTTTCATGGCCTTTTTCTTTTACTGCTTCTATTGAAATGCTTTTGGGTGCTGGACCACTTGCATTTAAACCGTGTAGCTCGCCTTTTACCCAAACAAGAGCAAATGCATCTCCACCGATACCGTTTGATGTTGGTTCAACAACGGTTAGGCATGCAGCAGTAGCAATGGCTGCATCAATTGCGTTTCCGCCTTTTTTCAAAATATCCAATCCAGCTTGAGCAGCTAGTGGCTGTGATGTTGCTACCATTCCATTTTTTGCGAATGTAGTTGTTCTTTGTGATGGATACGGATGGTTCAAGTAATCAAAGTTCATAATACAAGTTCCCCCTAAATTTATATGGATGTTAATTTGACTAATTACCTTCCCTTTGTTAATTTATTTTTTAAAAACAATTAACAAACGGAACTAACAGATACTTATAATTATAGTAGAGTTAAAGTTAATATTCCAATAGTTTAATCAAATAAACTTAATATTTTATTGTGAGAAGTTAAGTTCATACGGTAAGATAGACATGCTGATATTTTAAAAAAGTTGGTGAACTCTTTGAAGCTTGATGAAATAGATAAAAAAATACTTCAACTCTTAACTGAAAATGGTAGGATGTCCTATGTTGATATTGGAAAAGAACTAAATTTATCAAGGGTAGCAATCCGTGAACGAGTCAATCAACTAATGGAAAACGGTGTGATTGAAAAATTTTCAGTCGTGATCAACTCTGAAAAGGTTGGAAAAGGGGTTTCTGCATTTTTCGAAGTAGATTGTGAACCTGCATCATTAGTTAGGGTGGCTGAAGCATTAGCGAATAACCCTCAGGTGGCAAGCTGTTACCAGATGACTGGCCCTAGTACATTACATATGCATGTTCTTGTAGAGGATTTTGTAAAGTTAGAGAACTTTATAAACGAGGAACTTTACAGTTTAGAAGGAATTACGAGGGTAGAGAGTCATATTTTATTACGTCGCTTTAAAAGTAGAACAGGCTTAAAATTATAAAAAGACTTTAAGGTATCTTAGTACCATAAAGTCTTTTTATTTTTATTCCGGATAACCGCAGTTACCTTCCTTCGTTTCTTCAAGAGATGTTTTGTTGTCTGCGTGCTCTCTGTCACTATACTCAGGATAAGCAGCATTTCCTTCATTTGTTTTCTGAAATTGTTCATTTCTACCTTGGTTCTTTTCTGGCATTAGTATCACCCTTTCCTACATATTCGTATGTAGTTTGCGTGGGTGAGGCAATTTTTAAACAGAAAGGTTATTCTGTTAACTCTTTCTTTCTAAAAATCTGTGCAGCAAGAACTAATAACATTATAACTAGAGCAAGTGATACAGTTAATACTAATGTAAAATGATCTCCTACTGATTCTGTCATAAATATAGAGTATGAGTGGCTTGAAAGGTTCGCCGGAGACCAGGTCATCCATTTTGACAGAAGAGAAGTAATCGCTGATAGTAGGATAGCTGTAACAATTGTGACGAATGCAACAATCCCACTGCTTTTTAAAAATGAACTAAATAGCACGGTAATTGTCACGAGAAATGCAAGCCACACAAAATAAACAAGTGATCCATTAATTAACGTTGAAAAGGCAATGTCACCAATCAGTAGATTTGTATAGTACCATGAAGCAATCATTCCTAAAAAGAATGAAATGCCTGTTAGTAATACCGCACTCAGCCATTTCGCTGTAATGTAAGATGTAAATGAAACTGGTTTTACTAGAATCATCCCAACTACACCACTACTTCTTTCACCTGCAATAATCCCCATAAACCCTAGAGCTAAAACAAGAACTCCAATTTGGCCATATTGACCAAGTGTCCCGATTAAAACTTCTGGGCTTGACGGCACTGGGATTTCCATGACCGCTCCTTCTGGTAGCTCACCAGCTGCTTCAAGAATTTGAGGTAAGTAATAGCTCGTTACGGGTTGCATAATCCCAAGAAGAATAAATACTAGAGGCATCCATAGTAGTTTGAAATTGCGACTCATTTCAACCCATTCTTTTTTAAACAACACAAACCATTGACTCATGATTTTACCACCTTCATAAATAAATCTTCTAATGACGTTTGCCCTACCGAGAAAGATGTAATTGGGATATTTTTTGTAGAGATATCTTGGATTAGCTTCGTTCTTGCCTGTTCAATATCTGTTACGACTATTGTAGCTGTTCGACCATCTGTATTCACGTTAACATTTGATACCCATTCATTCTCTTTTACGCTTTCAAGCCAACTCCCGATATTTTCATCTGCAGATACCGTTAATAACGGTTGTTGATGATTGCGTCTAAGCTCTTGTAACGTTCCTTCTAATGCAACCTCACCCTTGCGGATAATGACAATATCATCGCAAACCTCTTCTGCATCATGCAGTACATGTGTTGAGAAGAGGATGGTGGTTTGCTTTTTAAGCTCTCTCATCATTTCAATCACTTCACGACGCCCAACTGGATCAAGAGCTGAAACGGGTTCATCTAGCATGATTAGCCTTGGATTATGAATCATCGTTTGCGCAATCCCTAAACGTTGTTTCATTCCCCCTGAAAACCCGCGAATTCTCTTTTTCTTTGCATCTACTAAACCAACTAATTCTAGTAATTCATCTGCTTTGGCTCTTGCCTCTTTTTTTGATAAGTGAGCTAACTGTCCAACGTATACTAAAAATTCCTCTGCCGTCATCCAGTTATAAAATACCGGGTGCTGCGGTAAGTAACCGATATGCTGACGGTGATCCCCTTTTTCCATTCCTGTAAATTGAATAGAACCGCTAGTAGGTTTTATAATACCAGCAAGCATTCGCAATGTTGTTGTTTTCCCTGCACCATTTGGACCAAGTAATGCAAAACAGCTTCCTTTTTTTATATTAAAAGAAACATTGTTAACTGCCGTATCTTTTCCGAACGTTTTTGTTAAATTATTTATGGTCACTAATGGCATATCTATTTCTTCCTTCCAATAACAAAATAAAGAATCGGTCCAATCATACTAACAAATAAAATCAATAACACCCAAAATAACTTAGGTCCATTTGTTTCCTCACTTCGAATCAAATCTACCAATGCTGTTACCATCAAAATTAATTGTATAATTGCGATTGGTGCAAGTAACGCCCAATTTAACTGTGCAAGTTCTGCCATAACTATCTTCCCCCTCAATTTGTTTTTCCGAAGATAATACGATGGAAGTAGTAAAAAAGTTCAATAAAAAATAAACTTTTTTCAAATTGTGTCATCGGGGGCCTGACCCCCGGCACGGTGATGCGTTAACGGAGTGGGGGTCAGGCCCCCGATGACACAAAAAAAGCCTACCCGGTTAGGGGTAGACTTTTTGTGTCAGTTAGACGGTTGCCATGCCAATTGAAGCATCTGTATTTTCGTCTTGTTCTGATTTATCTTCATCTGCTGGTGTTTCTTCAGCATCTGCTGGAGCTTCTTCAGCATCTTCTGTGTTTTCTTCTTTTTGTTGAGTTGGATCAGCTTGCTCAACTGGTTGTTCTGATGCACTTTCTTCTTGTTCTAAAGAAGTTAGTGGTTGATTAAAAAACTCGATTGGATTTACTGCTACGCCATTGTTACGGATTTCAAAGTGAACATGCGTGTCAGCGTCTTTGTTAAATAGATTTTTTCCAGCTTTAGCAATCACTTGACCTTGGTCTACACGATCACCTTGTTCAACCATCACATCAGCTAGTGAATGGTATACTGTTACCACACCTTCTGCATGCTCGATTTCAACAATGTTTCCAAATAAAGAATCTTGTTCAGATCTTACAACTGTACCAGATAGTGAAGCTGCTACATCAAAGCTTTTTCCATCTTTTGCTACGATGTCAATTCCTTTGTTTGGATAGTACGTGTTTTCATAGGATACTAGCGCTGCTTCTTGATCTTCTTTGCTACCATCTGCATCATAGAATTGCTTGTGAATCTCAACCGCGTCTTCATCAAGTACTGGCATTGCAAAGTTTTCGACTGTTGAGTTTACCGGTACAGCTGGTTCACCATTTTGTGCTGTTCCTGGTAATCCCTCGTTTGTGTTTGGTTCATTTTCTGCGACATCATTGTTTGCACCTTGGAACCATAACACACCTGTCAGAATAATTGCTGCACTAGCTAAATAAATTGCTGGAAACACCCAACGCTTTTTAAAAAAACGTTGTAAATTTGAACTTGAATTTTGAGAAGTACGTTTGTTTTCTTCCTCTCTCATGTTTCATCACCTCAGCAATCATTCTGAACAAATCTAGCATTTTATATACATCTCTTAAAAACTTTTTTTCGATTATTTTTCGACAAAATCAAAATAATATACATAAAAGCTAAAATTTCTTTGAAAATGATATACTTAGAGTGGTTTATTAATTGATACTAGGAGGTTTTTCATTTGTTCAAACGTATTCTGTATGTTTCTATTAAATTCGCTCCTTTTCTATATATGGGATTAATATGGATTCTTTCGAGTCTGCCTCATGATGCAGTTATTGATACACCTTATTCATGGGACAGAGCCTTTAAGGAATCACTTCATTTAATTGCGTTTGGGATTCTTTATCTCCTATTTGTTCTTTTCTTTGCTGTCGATGGAAAGCTGACCCATAAAACAAGCAAGATCTCTGCTGCAATTGCCATTTCCTATGGATTTATTGATGAATTACATCAATATTTTGTGCCATACCGATCGGCAACCGTCATCGACATCGTTAAAGATACAATAGGAGTTCTTGTAGCCTACTATCTAATCCGACACTTCTACTTGACAAAAAAAGGGGCCTGACCCCCAGCACGTTAAAGCATTAACGCAGTGGGGGTCAGGCCCCGCTAGACATATTTATTGTTTGGCTGTGAATTTTGTGATGTATGAGTCTGCTGAAGTGATTTGGACACCTTGGTAATAGTGGGAAATAATCTGTTCATGAGTTTTCCCTTCCGCTGCCATTCCATTTGCTCCATATTGACTCATACCTACACCGTGGCCATAGCCTTTTGTTGAGATAACAATATTATTACCGTTCCGTTTCCATTCGAAATCTGAGGAGCGTAATTCAAGTAATTCGCGAATTTGACGGCCAGTAAACTTTTTGTTACTGATTTCCACTTCCCCTACACGTTTTCCTGGTGTCCTCGATATTACCTTCCCAATCGTACTATCATTTCCAAGCTTTACACCTAGAGCTTTTTCAAAATCTTTAACTGAAATTGTTTTTTGATCGTAAAATCTAGGGGACTCTTTGTCCCAAGGACTTTCAACACTTTTTAGATAAGGAAATGCATTCTGCCAATATGCTTCTGAGTTTTCTGTATATCCATTACTAGTGGAGAAAAATGAAGGCTCAATTGGCTGGTTATCATACGTTAATATTTTACCTTGTGTTTGAGCAACCGCATCTTGGACTTTTTGTAAATATAGGTCATAGTCTTTTCCCCATTGCTTTTTAAGTTCCTCTTTTGATTTATATACTTGATGTAAGACTGTATCTCCTACATCTGCTTCTTCAGGAATTCCAAGTTTTTCAGGGTTTAGCAGATGTTTCACTATGTATGTACGTGCCGCTAATGCCTGTGCTTTTAATGCTTCTGGTTCGAAACTAGCATTCATCTCTGACGCAACCACGCCAACGACATAATCCTCTAGTTGTACCTTTTCAATTGTATTTAGTTTACTACGGTGGACAGCCACTTCAAAAGTAGGTCCTGTTGGAAGTGACACCTTTTCTTGTTTGACGGATTGGAGTTCTTCTCCAAGTTGGCCACTTACTTTGTCACCAAAGGGGACGACAAGTAATGTAGGGATCATTAAAATGACAACGAATAAGACTGATACAAGTGCGACTATTGGTTTCAATGGGTTCATCAATGCTGGCCTCCATTATTGTGTAGTGTTCTTGCCTATATTTCATGATATGGTGGTGGACAAGCATTTATGACAAGTAGATTAGACAAACTTTATTTTTCAAAAGTATGCCAATAATAATAGGCATGTTAATGAGACTAATCTGTTATTCACTAGGCAGTTTGTTTATTTGCAACATTAAAAAACTAGAGTGGATTGGAGCGGAAGGCACTTGACTCCTGCGGGAAATAGAGGAAAGGTCGAGACCCCGCAGACGGAACGTTGAGGAGGCTCGACTTCCTCCCCGCGGAAAGCAAGTGCCTCCAGCGGAAAGGAACGGTCTAGTCAATACAACAACCCTTACTTTTTTTCAAAACACAAACACAAAAAAAAAGATCAGAGAACCACTGACAACTTTAATCAGTCGATTCTCTAATCTTTTTGAGTAAGTCACATATTTGCTTTTGCTTGTTCTTCAGGTTGAACGATTGTTAGGTCAGCGATGCGCTCGATATCAGCTCCAAGACCAGCTAATTTCTCATGGAAATTAACGTAACCACGGTCTAGATGCTTTAATTCGGTTACACGTGTATAACCGTCAGCAACTAAGCCTGATAAAATTAACGCTGCTGCTGCACGTAAGTCTGTTGCAGAAACTTCTGCTCCCTGAAGTTCTGAAGGGCCATTAATAATAACGGAACGACCTTCAATTTTAATATCGCCATTCATTCGGCGGAATTCTTCAACATGCATGAAACGATTTTCGAATACCGTTTCGGTAATGACACTTGTGCCTTTCGCACATAGAAGTAAAGCCATCATCTGTGACTGCATATCTGTTGGAAATCCTGGGTGAGGCATTGTCTTAATGTCAATTGGCTTTAACTTTTCTGGTCCAATTACACGAAGACCGTCTCTTTCTTCAATAATTTTGATACCCATTTCTTCCATTTTTGCTACTAATGAGCTTAAATGCTCTGGTACTGCTCCTTGAACAAGTACATTTCCGCCAGTAATTGCTGCAGCAACCATAAAAGTACCTGCTTCAATTCTGTCAGGAATGATATTGTGTCTAGTACCTCGTAATTTTTCTACACCTTCAATTCGGATTGTTCCAGTACCTGCTCCTCTTACCTTCGCTCCCATCGAGTTAAGGAAGTTTGCAAGGTCTACAATCTCAGGCTCTTTTGCAGCATTTTCAATTACGGATGTTCCTTCAGCTAAAGATGCAGCCATCATAATATTTTCAGTTGCCCCAACACTTGGGAAATCTAGATAAACTTTAGCACCGCGAAGTTTTCCTTCAACCTGTGCATCAATAAATCCATTACCTACTTTAACAACTGCTCCCATTGCTTCAAAGCCTTTTAAGTGTTGATCAATCGGACGTGATCCAATTGCACAACCTCCAGGCAATGCAACTCGTGCGCGACCATTACGTGCTAGTAATGATCCCATAACTAGTACGGATGCGCGCATTTTGCGGACATATTCAAATGGTGCTTCTGTTTTCAGCTCTCCTGATGCATCAACGACGATTTCATTATTTTTAAAAGAAACCTCTGCCCCTAAATAGCGCAGAACTTCATTAATCGTATATACATCAGAAAGCGTGGGTACATCACATATAATGCTTTTTCCATCACTAGCTAACAAGGATGCAGCGATAACAGGTAGTACGGCATTTTTTGCGCCTTCAACTTTGACTGTGCCGTTTAACTTTTTACCGCCGCGGACGATGATTTTTTCCAAGGTATTCCCCTCCGCGTCCATTTTCTCTATATTAATATTCAGAAGTTATGATTGGTGTTCCAACTACTATAGTTGTCGCCGAACCCAACCCAGAATTTCGTAACGCGATTTGTATATTCATTTTCTCATTTAAAGTTGGAATATCGTTCTTCCAGTTGTCAGTATATGCAGATACCGAGACAAATGTCTCTTCTTTCGTCGCTTCAATTTCATCTGCATTAAATTCTTCTAAAAGATAATCGACCTGATTATACAAAACCCCTTCAATTCTATCACTGTATTCACCTTTTAAACAAGTGAAAATTGTGGGATTTTCTAGAAAGATGTCATTCATTGTCGATTCGAAAGAATTATAGAAAGAATCCACTAAATCGCGGTCTAGCTGCGTCCCTTTTGCATCATAAACTAAATACGTATAGGACTTTTGGTTTATGGGGGTTGATAAAATTTTTATTGTTTCTGTTTTTTCTGTATCTGTATAAATCCCTGTTGCTACCCATTTGTCTTCTTCTTCAGTAATGCTCCAATTAAAACGATTGTCTGTTTGTGTTTGCTTTAACTGAACCAGTTCTAAAAAATCAGTATAATCATGTACGGTTGTGATGTTTTCTTTTGCATAAAAAGACCATTCGTCTATAGCAATATTATTTTTTTCGAAAACTTTAAGCATATCATCTATAGGCCTATTCCCCGTTGCACTACTTTCTAAACTTCCATACATAACCAATGTAAAAATTAAAATAACTGTCATACTAATTGTGATTATTTTATTCAAACCGCTCACTCCCTCTCCTTACTACTCATTCTTGCCAGATATTAGAGTCACATACGTGGAAAAACTCGTCATTCTTTGACAATATTGGTGAAGGTTCGGCTTTTAGAATATTAAATACTTTTATGCAAAAATGGTTTATTAATAATATGTGGTTTGTTATGCGCGAACATCCACTTCGCTTTCCGCGGGCGATTCGGGGAGCCTCCTCGTCGCTTTGCTCCTGTGGGGTCTCCCTGAACCGTTCTCCCGCAGGAGTCTTCGTGGATGTTAGCGCATAACCGGTCTCTGTAAATAAGTTAAAACAAAAACACCGATTGCTTAGAATTAATGTTAGAAATGTTAGTCTCTTTTCACATAAGCTGTTTAAAAATAACTAAAATTAGAACCCAGCGTGCAATGGAGCGAAAGGTACTTGACTCATGCGGGAAGTAGAGGAAAGGAACGGTCAACGTTCAAATTAATAAACAAAAAAACCCCGATCATCTCGGAGTTTAGTTAAAACAATGATGGAAGTTGCTGTGACCACAATAAGTAGTCTAGGAAAAAGTTACTTACCGTTGATCCAATGGCAATTGTAGCGAAAATAAGTACAAGTCGTGCTTGGATAACATGGTTTGGTTTTAGTATTTTTTCGTAGTTAATGGATTGTAGAGCCCACCAGGTGATTGATATAAATAATAAATGTGACAAGATACTGATTAAGGCTTGCTGACCGAATCCTGCGAGCATAATGTACTTCCTCCTTAAGTTAATTAAGAATTAATTGAATTTAAGTAAGTGCTTTTGAAAATCCATTAAGGTAAGTATCAGAGCCAAAAAGTTAAGTATTATCTTATATTTACAACATAAAATACCCCTTTTACAACAAAAAGAAGGGGTCCCCCAACCCCTTCCTTTCTTATATAAACATATCCCCTTAAGAACTAACCAATAAAATCAGAAAAACGGTCAAACTGGCTTAGGAAGTCGAGTGCGATTCCTGGGAAGATACCAAGGCCGATTGTTCCAATTACACATAGAACAACAACAATTAGTATTCCAGAAGGAAGCTTCACTTTGCTATCATCTATAGCCGGTCTAAAGAACATTTGTGTTAGAATTCCAAAATAATAGAAGTAAGAAACTACTGTTGTTGCAATCATGATCGACGCTAACACATAATGTGCAGGGTCTGTCACAAATGCACCAAGGAAGATGTTTAACTTACCAATAAAACCTGCCGTACCTGGAATTCCAGCAAGAGATAGGATGAAAATACCCATCGCCACTGCTACAAGCGGTGAACGCTTATAAAGGCCAGCAAATTGAGTAATATCTTCTGATCCTGACTTATCCGTAATAACCTGTAGGATTGCAAATACTCCAAGGTTCATGAATAGATACGCAACAAGGTAGAACCAAACGGCATCTATCATAAAATAGGACAGTGTTGCAAACGCAACTAGGATATAACCTGCTTGTGCAATACTTGAGTAAGCAAGTAGACGCTTGATATTACGTTGCTTTAACGCAATTGTATTTCCAATAATCATTGTAGCACCTGCCAGGAAGGCAATATAATCCTGAAGGTGGAAAATTAAAATTGGTGTTTCTTCATTTCCAGATGAAACCTGACCAAAGATAATGATCATCACACGAAGGATAATCGCGAACCCAGCTGCTTTTGAGACGATACTTAAGAAAGCAGTAACTGGTGTTGGTGCACCTTGGTAGACATCTGGAGCCCACATATGAAATGGAGCTGTTGCAATTTTAAATGATAATCCAATGAATATCATGAAAAACGCAATAGCAAGAACATAAATTAATTTTTCATTTTGAAGGTTACTTAATAGCGTAAAAATCTCAGTAAGATTTGTTGAGCCAGTTAACCCGTATACATAACTCATACCAAACAAGATAAATGCTGTTGAGATTCCACCATTGATTACATATTTCATAGCTGATTCGTTAGAGAGTTTGTTTTTCTTACGAAGTCCAGCCAAGATATAGGATGAAATCGATAATAGCTCAAGACCAACAAATAGAGTGATTAAGTCTCCACTTGATGTCATGATCATCGCACCTAAAAGGGCCGTTAAGAGCAGGTAGTAAAACTCACCACGGTATTCTTTCATGCCTTCTTTTGGCTCATAGTTCATTGCTAAAAGAAGAACCATTCCTGCCCCAACAAGCATGATTAGCTTAAATGCTTTACCGAAACCATCTAATCTGAATGTATCATGTAGAATGGATGTAGCCTCTTTATCTAGTAGCCCCACTAGCGAAATGATGGCTAGAACAACCCCGGCAACTCCTATCCAACCTAGAGGTCTTCGGCTTTTATCTTTCCCCATAAATAAATCAATGATGGATAGAAGGGTAGCTACACCGATGATGATAAACTCTGGTGCCATGATACTCCATTCAAAGCCTAAAAATGTTTTGAGATCCATTCGCTTACCCTCCTAACCCAATCATTATAGTATCAAGCACTAGCTGTAAAGGTTGTGAAAGGACATTTGGATATACCCCGATTAATACAATTAAACCAAGTAATACAAACACAGGGACGAATTCGATTGGACGCATGTCAAATGCTTTTTCATATGTGTTGTTTGGTTTTCCGTAAGTCACATTTAGTACAGCTCTTAGTAAATAGACTGCCGTCATGATAATACCAATTGTTCCGACTGCTGCGATAATTGGCATTTCTTTAAATAGACCTAAAAACGCCATAAATTCTGCAACGAACCCTGACATACCTGGTAAGCCTAGTGATGCCATCGCTGCTGTTAATAAGAATCCAGATGCTAAAGGCATTACTTTCGCAAGTCCGCCTAAGCGTCTAATCATGGATGTACCAACACGCTCATAAATGACTCCGATTAGGAAGAACATCAATGCTGATATCAATCCGTGTGAGATTACCTGAAAAATAGCCCCTTGAATTCCTGCTTCATTTAACGAACCAAGACCAATTAAGACAATTCCCATGTGGGAAATACTTGAATAAGCAAGGACCATTTTAAAATCATCTTGGATGAATGCTAAAAATGCCCCGTACAACAAGTTGATTACCCCAAGAATAGCAATTAGGACAGCCATCGATTTAAACTCTTCCGGGAAAAACCCTAATCCAAATCGGATTAAACCGAATGCACCAATTTTTAAAAGGATCCCTGAGTGTAGCATTACAATGGCTGGTGGTGCTTGAACGTGAACTCGAAGCATCCAGCTGTGTAATGGGAAGATCGGTAACTTAATCCCGAATGCTACCATTAATGCAATTAATAAACCATAACGAAGTTCAGTTGTAATTGCTCCAAATGTAGGGACAGTCCCTTGTGGTGAAGCTAAAATCGCTGTAATCGCTGAGATTTTTGTAGTACCTGTTTTTGCAAATAAAATCATAATTACAATCAATAGAATGGCAGAACCGATTCCATTGTAAATTAAGAAACTAAACGCAGCTTTTTCTTTTTCAAAATAACCCCATTTACCAATTAAGAAGAACATTGGAATTAATGTTAATTCGAAAAAGATAAAGAATAAAATTAAGTTTTCTGCTGCAAATACTCCAAGCATCCCTAATTCAAGAAGTAGGAATAGCATGAAATAACCTTTCCATTCTTTTTTAATATGAATGGAGGCAATCGCTGCCAAGGTTGAGAGAATGGCTGTCAGCAGGATCATGACTAGAGAGAATCCACTAATTCCTAGATCATATTCAACTGAAAACGGACCATCTTTGATAAATCCAAACCATTGATATTTTTCCGTATACTTAGCAAGATCTGCACCTGCTCGGTATGAGAAAAATAAGAATAATGAAAGAAGTAGTGCTGGAAGTGTTGCTAAAAATCCTACTATTTTAATCGTTTGCTCCTGTGTTTTTGGAACAAATGCCAATAAAATAATTCCTAGTAGTGGGGAGAATACTAATAGTGATAAAAGATATGATTCGTTCATCCGAAGTACCCCCCTGTTAAAGCAAGTATTACTAAGAGTAGTGCAAGTCCTACAAATGCAACAGATGCATAGGTTTGAACTTGACCATCTTGAAATTTAGAACCAAATTTACCAATACTTTGTGTAGCAGCAGCCACACCACTTACAATTCCTCCTATGAGGAAGCGTTCAATGTATTTTAAGAACAAGCTGAATACTTTTACTGCATACACAATGGTCATTTCATAAAACTCATCAACGTAGTACTTGTTATAAAGTACATTGTAAGTCATTGGGAAACCTGATGATAACCAATCTCTTGAGATTGTTTTTTTACTGTAAATTAAGTAGGCAAGTAGAATTCCTGCTAAGGAAACTACGATTGCTACAATCATAATCCATTTTGGCCCTGAAACATGACCATGTCCTAATGCATGTGAATCAGCTACAAGCCAATCTCCTAAAAACGTTCCAAACCAAGGTGTATTGACATAACCAGCAAAAATCGCTAATACCCCTAACACAATCATTGGAACCGTCATCACACTTGGAGATTCATGAACATTCTTCTGCTTACCTCTTGCCTCACCAGAGAACACCATGAAGAATAAACGGAACATATAAAATGCTGTAAGGAAAGCAGTAATAACAGCTAACCAGAATAAAAAGTGGTTTCCATGTGCCCATGTAGCAAGTAGTATTTCCTCTTTACTAAAGAAACCTGAGAATAAAGGAACACCACTGATTGCTAACGTACCAATTAAGAATAATGGTCCTGTAATGCGAAGCTTTTTCCAAAGTCCGCCCATTTCCTCAATGTTCTGCGAATGAACTGCATGGATAACACTACCTGCTGCTAGGAATAGCAATGCTTTAAAGAAAGCATGTGTCATTAAGTGAAATACACCCGCAACATAACCAGCAGATCCTAATGCAAGCATCATGTACCCTAGCTGACTCACTGTTGAGTAGGCAAGAACACGTTTAATGTCTTTTTGTACTAGACCGATTGACGCTGCAAAAATAGCTGTGATTGCTCCAATTACCGCAACAGTCATTAATGCAGTCTCACTTGCTGCAAATAATGGGAAGGTTGCTGCTACTAAATATACCCCTGCTGCAACCATTGTCGCTGCGTGGATTAATGCTGAAACAGGTGTAGGACCTTCCATCGCATCAGGTAACCATGTATGTAATGGGAACTGACCCGATTTACCAACTGCTCCAACGAAGATTAAAATGGCTGTTAATGTAATCATCGTCATTGAAATTGTTCCAGCTTCAACAGCTTGGAAAATTTCATCATATTCAAAGCTACCAACCTGCCAGAATAATAAAATCATCCCGATTAGTAAGCCCACGTCACCAATACGTGTCATAATAAATGCTTTTTTAGCTGCAGCTCTTGCTTCTTCCTTATAAAAGTAGAAACCAATTAATAGGAAAGAACCAACCCCTACAAGCTCCCAAAAAATATACGTTTGTAATAGGTTAGGAGAAATGACTAATCCTAACATTGCAAATGTAAATAAGCCTAAATACGCATAGAATACTGGAAAGCGTTCATCGCCATGCATATATCCTTTTGAATACATGTGAACGAGAAAGCTGACTAGCGATACTATTACTAACATAAGTGCATTTAACTGATTCACTTCAAAACCCGCTGTTAATTGAACATCCCCAATTGTTAGCCAAGTCGCCTCAGCCTTGTAGGTCGGTGCTGTAAAACGCTCAAAGAGCACCAACAACGAATAAACAAATGATAAAAAGGTTAAAAACATACCTACAAAGGCACTAGATTCTTTCATTTGTTTTCCGAACACAAGAAGGAACAAAAAAGAGATAAGCGGGAAAAGCGGAATGATCCATGCATTTTCCATCATCGTATCACAATCCCCTTCTTCATTAGATGTTAGAACGAAACTGTGTATCATTCACATGATGCTCTAACACCTTTAAAGTAGAAACCTTAATTTTTCATTGAGTTCATTTCGTCAACATTTACTGTTTTACGGTTGCGATATAACGCAATTAGAATGGCCAATCCAACAGCTGCTTCTGCTGCTGCAACAGTAATCGCAAATAATGCGAAGATTTGCCCTGTAATATTAGGCATTAATCCAAACTTACTGAATGCAACTAAGTTTATGTTAACTGCATTCAGCATTAATTCAATCGATATTAACACAATAACCGTATTACGCTTTGTTAGTGCACCGTATAAACCGATGCAAAATAAAATAAGTGCTAAGATAAGGTAGGCTGATAATGGAACTGAACTCATTCCTCCTTCGCCTCCTCTTCATCATCTTTTTTCGCAAGAACAATGGCACCAATTAGAGCAACTAATAATACAACGGACATTAATTCAAACGGGATAATGAACTTTGTGTATAAAGTTACACCGATTTGCTCAGTATTATTTTCGTGTAGTGTTGTCTCATGAGTTCCAAGGTCAAGATCATAGATGCCAAAATAAACGGCAACCCCAAATCCTATTACTCCAAGGAATACAATTATTTTTCTAGCTAAAGTCGTTTTTGGTTCACTTACATCATTATGACGAGTAAGCATAATTCCAAATAACATAATAATTGTAATCGCTCCAGAGTAGATAAGAATTTGAACAACTGCGATAAACTCAGCAGAAAGCATTACGTAAATACCAGCAATACTGATAAATGTAAATACCAATGCAACGACCATGTGGACAACCTTTGACAAGTTAAGCATCAAGATTCCACCGCCCATGGCTACGACTGCAAGAAGTATAAATATGAGAAATTCTCCTGTCAAACTCACGCTTTATTCTCCTTTCGGACGTTTGTATCATTTTCATCCAACCACTCAAGGTTTTTAAACAACTCATCTCGGCTATATTCAGCAAGCTCAAAATTATTTGTCATAATGATCGCTTCAGTTGGACAAACCTCAGTACAAAGGTCACAAAGGATACAGATTTCAAAGTTGATATCATACGTATCAATGATTTTTCCCTTTTTCGTTGGGTCAGGGTGCTTTTTACCTGTTAACTGAATACAGTCAGTCGGGCAAATATTGGCACACTGATTACAAACGATACATTTTTCCGGATAAAACTTTTGAATTCCTCTATATCGATCCGGTAGAGGTAACGGCTCATGTGGATATCCGTACGTTACTCTCTTCATCGTTAATCCGTTAAGGGTATATTTTAAACCTTTGAGTAAACCAAGCATGTTCTGTCACCCCTTTGTTTCAGGTAATTTTAAGCATTAAAAGAAAAATTCTTTAATTAATGCTGAAATGAAGATGTTCGCTAATGCAACCGGTAATAATACTTTCCAACCAAACTCCATCAATTGGTCTGCACGCATACGAGGGAATGTATAACGAATCCACATTAAAATAAACACAACAAAACTAAATTTCAATGCAAACCACACTGCTCCCGGAATGAAATCTAGGAACATAACAGGGTGCCATCCACCTAGGAATAGGACTGTTGTTAATGCAGCCATTGCAAAAAGATATACATATTCAGCTAGCATGAAAAATGCCCAACGGAATCCAGAGTATTCAACGTGGAAACCAGCTACTAGCTCTGATTCTGCTTCTGGTAAGTCAAATGGTGTACGATTTAACTCAGCAATAGATGCGATAAAGAATACTAAGAATCCTACTGGCTGTAAGAAAATATACCAAACATTTGCTTGTGCTTCGACGATATCAACTAAGTTTAAGCTTCCAGTGAATAAAATAACACCAATTACTGACATAACTAAAGGGATTTCATAAGAAATCATTTGGGCAGCCGCACGCATACCACCCATTAGTGCATACTTGTTATTTGATGCCCAACCACCAGTTACGATACCAACCGTTGTAAGACCTGATACAGCAATATAATAAAGGAGACCTACCCCAATATTTGCAAACTGTAATTTATCCGTAAAAGGAATCGTTGCCAAAACCATGAATGCAGGTGCAAAGGCAATAATAGGAGCAAGAATAAACAATGGACGATCCGCAAGCTTAGGAATTGTATCTTCCTTTAAAAGAAGCTTTAAAACGTCAGCAATTGTTTGTAATAGTCCCCAACTTCCACCTGTTTGGTTAGGACCAATACGCCCCTGCATAAAACCCATGACTTTACGCTCAGCAAGGATACCGTACGTAACGAAACCAAGAACAACCATTAGTAGTGCTGTTGCCAGCCCAAAGAAAATTCCAAAATTGAGCCAACTCGGAGGTGAATTTAGTAGATTCTCGATCATTATCCATCAACCTCCCCAAGTACAATATCAATTGCACCTAAGATAGTAATTAAGTTTGCCATATTTTCACCCTCAAGAAGCTTAGGGAGAATTTGTAGATTATAGAAAGATGGACGACGGAATTTTAAGCGATACGGTTCTTTTTTACCATCACTCGCAATGTAACAACCGATTTCACCACGTGGTGATTCGATTCGAACAAATGCTTCACCCTTAGGTGCTTTAATGATTTTTGGAACCTTAGCCATAATCTCGCCTTCTGCTGGGAATTGCTCGACAGCTTGCTCGATAATTTTCAATGACTCTACAATCTCAGCCATACGAATCTCATAACGTGCCCAAGCATCTCCACCATCACGTACAGGAACATCAAAATCAAAACGATCATAGATTGAATATGGCTCATCTTTACGAAGATCCCATTTCACACCTGTACAACGAAGATTTGCTCCACTTAATGAATAAGCAATCGCATCTTCTTTTGTATACTTACCAACACCTTTAACACGGTTAAGGAAAATCTCGTTTCCTGTTACAAGGTTATGGTAGCCTTCTAACTCTTTACGCATATAAGGTACGAAGTCACGAACCTTTTCAATCCAACCTTCTGGCGCATCCCATTTTACTCCACCAACACGCATGTAGTTGAAAGTTAAACGTGCTCCTGAAAGTTCATTTAATAGGTTAATAATCATCTCACGTTCCCTAAACGCATAAAGAAACGGACTTACTGCCCCAATATCAAGCAAGTATGTTCCCCACCAAACTAAGTGACTAGCCACTCTTCCTAATTCCATAGCAAGAACACGTAAATACTCTGCACGCTCAGGAACTTCAATATCCATCATTGTTTCAACTGCATGGCAAAGAACATAGTTATTTGTCATCGCTGATAGATAGTCCAAGCGGTCAGTGTATGGAATGATTTGAGTGTATTGTAGATTTTCTGCTAGTTTCTCAGTTCCGCGGTGAAGATACCCGATCACTGGTGTAGCTTCTGTAATTGTTTCGCCATCAATTTTGACGACTAATCGGAACACTCCATGTGTACTAGGATGTTGCGGTCCGACGTTTAGGAGCATTTCTTCTGTACGAATCATATGCTACACCTCCACATCGTAAGGTTCATAGTCTTTTCTAAGTGGGTGACCCACCCAATCTTCCGGTAACATGATTCGAGTTAGGTTCGGGTGATTTTTAAACGTGATTCCTAGTAAGTCATATGCTTCACGCTCTGGCCAGTTTGCACCTTCCCATAGCGGTTGCAATGAATCAATCACAGGCTGATCACGGTCGATTTTCACCTTTAACGCAACTGATTGTCTATTTTTGAATGAGAAAAGATGAACATAGATTTCCATATGAGTCTCAAAATCTGAACCATGTAACTCTGAAACATAATCAAAGCTTAATTGTTCATTAAACTTCAAGAATTGTGCAACCTTAAAGTATGTCTCAGCCTTTGCTACAAGTGTTGGAACGTCCTTTGATAACAAATTAATATATGAATCTTCTAAAACATCTGCCCCAATGTGTTCAGTAATGACTTTTACATATTTATCGAGGTATGGCTGATTCGGAGATGGCTTTTGCTCTTCAGCTTCCTCAGTAGCATCTGCTCCAGCACCTGCTGCCTTGGCTTTGGCGGCCGCCGCTGCTTTCGCCTTTGCTACTGCAATGGCTTTCGCCTTCTCTTTCGCTACATCATCTTCTGAAGTCTCCCCGCCACCTGCTTTAGCTGCTGCTGCCGCCTTAGCTTTTGCCGCTGCTGCAGCTTTCGCTTTGGCTGCTGCAATTGCTTTTGCTTTCTCATCGTCAGCTGAGCCTTCGCCTGTTTCGGCTCCTTGTTGCTTCGCTAGTGCCGCTGCTTTGGCTTTTGCCGCCGCTGCGGCTTTGGCTTTTGCAGCTGCTGCTGCTTTCGCTTTTGCCTTCGCAACTTCGTCATCTCCACCTTCGTCAGGTTCCCCGGCACTCTCTGCTGCCTTTTGTTTAGCTAGAGCTGCAGCTTTCGCCTTTGCTACTGCTGCGGCTTTTTGCTTCGCTAGTTCTTTAGCATCACCCTCTGATGCCTCACTAGACTCAGGAGCTTGTGCTTCTGATGCCTTTTGTTTTGCAAGTGCCGCAGCCTTTGCCTTCGCAGCTGCTGCAGCTTTCTTTTTCGCTAAATCTTGATCATCTTCAGCTTCTTCAGTAGCTTGTACTTCCCCTTGCTCTGATTCAGCTTGTGACTCTGCTGCTGCAACCTTTTCAGCCGCTTTCTGCTTTGCCAATGCCGCTGCTTTTGCTTTCGCAGCAGCTGCCGCTTTTTTCTTCGCAAGATCTTGATCATCATCTTGGGTCGTTTCAGTGCTAGCGTCAGCTTCATTTGTTGCTTCTGAACTCTTAGCAGCCTCTGCCGCCTTGCGTTCCTCTAGCTTTTTACGAGCAAGCTCTTTCGCACGCTCTGCAGCTTCTCGCTTTTGTTGTTCTAAGTTATCGCTCACGACTAATTCACCTTCTTCCCAGTCTTAGCTTCGTAGCGAATCTTCTCTTTTAATTTATTTATTCCATAAATAAGCGCAGCTGGATTTGGAGGACATCCTGGAATGTAGACATCAACTGGTACGATCTGATCTACACCTTTAACAACTGCATATGACTTAACATACGGCCCACCCGCAGTCGCACAAGATCCCATGGCAATAACCCACTTCGGCTCTGGCATTTGATCATAAAGACGCTTCAAAACAGGAGCCATCTTCTTCGTAACCGTTCCAGAAACAATCATACAGTCAGACTGACGAGGAGATGTACGGAAAAACGACCCAAAACGCTCTAAATCGTAATGAGAAGAACCTACACCCATCATCTCAATCGCACAGCAAGCAAGACCAAACGTTAATGGCCAAATCGAATTACTTCGTGCCCAACCCTTCACCTGCTCAAGCGTTGTCAAAAACACACTACGCTGTAACTCTTCCATTTCTTCTGGTGTGATATTATCTAATTTTAAATCCATTTTAACACCTTCTTCTTCCATGCGTAGACTAGTCCAAGTAGTAACATTAATACGAAAATCAACATCTCAATTAAAGCTACAATACCCAACTTTTCATAAGCAACAGCCCATGGATACAAAAAGACTGTCTCTACATCAAAAATAACAAACATAAGTGCAAAAATATAATAACGTACATTAAACTGAACTCGCGAATCATGGAATGGCTCAATCCCACTCTCATAGGTCGTATACTTCGCCTCACTCGGAGCATGTGGCCTCAAAAAACGCCCTGCAGTCAATGCAACAACCGGTAAAAGGATACCTAAGCACAAAAAGACAATTACAATCAAGTAATTGTTCAAATACTGATTAAGTAAATCCATGCCGCCCCCTCCATAACCTTAAAAAAATAATTAGTAAAAAATTTGAAACTTGTAACCGTAAACATTATAGCACTTACAACAACCAGTGTCGACACATCCCCCATTTCTAAATCTAGGAATTTGCCTCCCCAAGCAAAGGGATAAATACGACTGGAAAAAACTCGTTTTTTCAAAAGGAGTATTTATTCCTTTGCTTGTTTTCAGCGCAAGCTGAAAATGAGAAAACGTAAGTTTTCTCAAGGGAGGCAAATTCCGTCCAGTACAGAACTGCACACCCATCTGTCGACACATGGCCCCACCCCACTAGCTAGATTTCGCCAGCAATCTAGCGTACCTCCACCAAGGAGTAGTATAAAAAGTTCTCCTCCATTGAGGAAACGAAGTTTCCAAACCTATCCCCCATCGCTGTCAACACTATTCCAACTACCCACAATAACAAACCGGACTCAAAGGCCCTTATTCCAATAAAATACACCTATTCCAACACTATACCGGACCCACAGGCCGTTATGTTTCCAAAAACTCACCAATTCAAGCACCAATTTCCCCAAATAACGACCTCTCAGTCCACTAACATCCAGAAATAGCCCCATTTTCCACAAATAACGGAATCTGAGTCCAGTTCGATCACACCAGACCAGACCAAACCCCACCACCACCTACAATAGTAAAATATCAATATATATTCAATGACAATTATCACACCCAATTAAACCTCATAATGAATTAATGATTATATGAAGAAATTGATCAATCTTTTTCCAGGTATGCAGTTCACGAAACATCAAATGATCCTTAAGAGATTCTTAAGGGAGACCTTATAGAGTTATAAATGAAGAGAATTTGAGGACAAATCGGCCTAACATTTAACAAAAAAGTGCTCAGAAAAAGTCTTCTGAGCACTTCTACTTATACAGTTTTTCTCGTAAACATAAACACAATAACTAACAACCCTAAAATAATAATCGCTATATGTGGTACTGCATAAATCCAGTGTGCTACAAAATCACTTGCTGGACTTCCATCAGATATACTGCTCCCACTAAACATAAACCATAGAATTACAGCCGGTATTTGAACGAGCATTAATAGGAATGTAAAAACCGTTTTAATCAAATTAGAAGTCTTCGTTGTGGGTTTATTCATCCCAAAGTAGATCATGATTCCGCCTAATACAGCAGCAAAGAATCCCCAATCAGAAACTTCAGCTTCTGTTGGTCCAAAAACACCTAGTACATATGTAAAACCCGTAATAATTGCTAGTGCACCTACTATTATTTCTAGCTTAGTAGTAGTTATTGCCATTATAACCCCTCCTTTACATCTACTTTAACATAGGCGATACAATATCTTCCAAATGATTTTCACCTACTAAAAGAAACCCTATGTAACTTAGCAATTTCTTTAAAGATGTCCTCTCCCTTAATTTGCAAATCGTCTCCTTTTACTAAAAGATACATCCCTTTATATGGTTCAGGAACCCACTTATATTGATGTATATAGTTTGTAAGCACAAAACCACTTTTCTCCCAAAATAGAATCCGGTTTAAATTTTCACTAGTTTCCTCACACTCTACCTCGATAAAAATTCTATCTATTTCCTTTTCAGTTTCTACCCACTTCTCAATATACTTTACAATCTCTCTTCCATACCCTTGTTGTTTATAACTACCACTAACCGCCAAGTAATCAATAATTAATGTGCTTTCACCTTTCAAATGCCCAGTAATCGCCATGGCTACCACTGCGGACTCCTCAAATAAAACATGTAGCTGGGCAATATTCTTATCAAACATATTATGAATAATCTTTTCAGATTTTGCACCTTTATCCCCAAATGCTTCATTATATACACTCTTCGCTTGCTGCCATAGAACGGCATCCCATGTTTCCACTGTTATTATGTTCAACGTATTCACCTACATAGATTTTTTAAAAAAAGGAATTAACCAACTGCTGTTGAATACCTTACAGATAACTATTATTTCCATAATAGGAGGCATACACTATGGGATTGCTATTTTATTAATCATAACCTACTGATAAAAACTAGTTACTATCAGAAAGGGAGATAGATATGATATACACAACTTCACTAGAAGATATTTCTCCGGAAATGCTCTCAGGCTTTTTTGACGGGTGGCCGAACCCACCTTCAACAGATAAACATTTACTACTTCTTCAAAATAGCTATAAAGTGGTTTTGGCTCTTGATTATGACCGTGTCGTAGGATTTATTACGGCAATAAGTGATGGAGTGCTGTCTGCTTACATACCATTACTAGAGGTATTGCCGGACTATAAAAACAAAGGCATTGGTAAGGATTTAGTTAAGCATATGCTCGAGGAGTTAAAAGATCATTATATGATTGACCTAATGTGCGATGAAAACCTGCAACCTTATTATGAGCGTTTCGGTATGCGAAAGGCTAAAGGTATGGTTGTTCGTAATTATGAATTTCAATCAGGACGCTAATATAAAGAAAAAGAACTCTAATGTGAGTTCTTTTTTTCATTATTTATTAAAGTAGATCTTACGTACCTTTTCTGCAACTTCATCAATGTTTCGCGCAACCTGAGGAATTGAATATCCTACAAATAAAGGTGAAGTTGCAAAACGGGGAATCACCTTAACATAGATTTTTTCTTCTATATTATAAAAGAAAATATTATAACTATTACAGTTCGCACTGAAGTGATGTAAAACAAAATGGGTCGCATTCTGTAAATAGTGCGTCATTATATTTATATCTTCAAGATTCTCCATACAAATATTAAATTCAAAGAACCCCATTCTTGGTTTTGTTGAAATCGTGAATTCAACCGAATTTGTCTTGTGAATCTCAATACCCTCAAATTGATCTAAGGATACATGTTTTGTGTAATCATGGTCTTCTAGCCCAACGATTTGCATATGGGCGTGGTGAATTGAACCCCCAGAGAAAGGGCCATAGTTTTTGAAAAGCAAAACAGATTCAAACTTACCACTATCAATCATCTCGTACCAATGCTTGATTGCAAATCGTATCAAATTTTCTATATGTTCCTTTGGATAAGTAGAGAATTCATCATCACAGTTATCGGTTTCAATTAATACAGTCTGAAACGTATTTTCTAGCGTAGGGTATTTGTTCATCAAAAGCATGATGGAGCCTTCTTCGGCTAAGATATTTTCTAGATTATCTCTATCACAAAAGGGACAAGCAGCAGATCTATTTCGAATACTCTCTGGCTTTTGTCTGCCGATGGAAAGGTCAAAAACTAATGGTGAAATTGGGTTCATGATATCACTCCGTACACAAGAAAGAATTGGTACTATCTATTATATATAGTTTTGGCAGTAAAAACCTAATTAAATGTACCGGGGTTGAGGAAAAAAATGCGAGGAATGTTTTCATCTTACTCTTCCAATATGAATTAGAATGGGGTAGCATGCCCTTATTCGTTCAAAACTTATGTATTCTCGTCTTTGTTTCACTATTCTCGCGAATCTACTCCATTTATTCGCTTTACTATCTATATACGAGCTAATACCATCAATATTCTCGTATTCCCTCTAGATCACTTCACCACTTCACCGCATCGGGGGTCAGGCCCCACAAGACACAATTACACAACAAAGTAAAAACCCCCACCGGAAGCATCTAAGGCTCACAATGGGGGTTGTAAAGGTAGAAGATACGATTAGTATCTGTTTTCTGTTACGTTTAAGCGGTTGATGGCACGTTTTAAAGCGAGCTCAGCTCGTTTAAAATCAACATTGTCTTGTTTTGCTTGCAAGCGTTGTTCTGCACGCATTTTTGCTGATTTTGCACGCTCGATATCGATGCGAGCAGGAGTTTCAGCAGCTTGTGCTAAGATCGTCACTTGGTCAGGACGTACTTCTAGAAAGCCTCCACTAACAGCCACAAGTTCAGTGTTGCTTCCTTGTTTTAATCGAACTGCACCAACTTGAAGTGGAGCAACCATAGGAATGTGTCCTGGTAGGATACCAAGCTCACCATTCTGAGCTTTAGCACTTACCATTTCTACGTCAGCTTCATAAACTGGGCCATCAGGGGTAACGACATTGACTTTTACTGTCTTCATTAAAAACCCTCCTACGTCCGTTTATTAAGCCATTTGCGCAGCTTTTTCAACTACTTCTTCAATACGTCCTACTAGACGGAATGCATCCTCTGGAAGGTCGTCATATTTACCGTCAAGGATTTCTCTGAAGCCTTTAACTGTTTCTTTAACAGGTACGTAAGAACCTTTTTGTCCAGTAAACTGTTCAGCTACGTGGAAGTTTTGAGATAAGAAGAATTGGATACGACGTGCACGTTGTACCGTTAATTTATCCTCATCTGAAAGCTCATCCATACCTAGGATTGCGATAATATCTTGTAACTCTTTGTAACGTTGAAGCGTTTTTTGTACTGAACGAGCAACATTATAGTGCTCTTCACCAACGATTTCAGGAGATAGCGCACGAGAAGTCGACGCTAATGGATCCACCGCAGGGTAGATACCCATCTCTGAAAGCTTACGCTCAAGGTTTGTTGTAGCATCTAAGTGAGCAAACGTTGTTGCTGGTGCCGGATCCGTATAGTCATCGGCTGGAACGTAGATTGCTTGGATAGATGTAACAGAACCAACGTTAGTTGAAGTGATACGCTCTTGAAGACGACCCATCTCTGTAGCAAGTGTCGGTTGGTAACCTACCGCTGATGGCATACGACCTAATAGGGCCGATACCTCAGAACCTGCTTGTGTGAAACGGAAGATGTTATCGATGAAGAATAACACGTCTTGTCCTTGATCATCACGGAAGTATTCTGCCATTGTAAGACCAGTTAGAGCAACACGCATACGTGCTCCAGGTGGCTCGTTCATTTGTCCGAATACCATCGCTGTTTTCTTGATAACACCTGAATCAGTCATTTCATGATAAAGGTCATTACCTTCACGAGTACGCTCACCTACACCAGCGAATACTGAGATACCGCCGTGCTCTTGAGCGATGTTATTGATAAGTTCTTGGATAAGAACCGTTTTACCTACACCCGCACCACCGAATAGACCGATTTTTCCACCTTTGATATAAGGTGCAAGAAGATCTACTACTTTGATACCAGTTTCAAGAATTTCTACTTCCGTAGAAAGTTGATCAAATGTTGGAGCTTCTCTGTGAATAGAGTCACGACGTACTCCTGCAGGAATTTCCTCATCTAAGTCAATATTTTCACCTAGTACGTTAAATACACGACCTAAAGTTACATCACCAACTGGAACTGAAATCGGAGCACCAGTGTCCGTAACTTCGATGTTACGAACTAGACCATCTGTAGATGACATCGCTACAGTACGAACTGTGTCATCACCAAGATGAATTGCAACTTCAAGAGTTAAATTAATATCAACTTCGTTTTCGTTGCGTGCTTTATGTTTAATCACAAGGGCGTTGTAAATTTCAGGAAGATGTCCGCTATCAAACGTTACGTCTACAACCGGACCCATGATTTGGGTAACGCGTCCTTTTGTCATCGTTTTCCCTCCTAACTTGCTTTTCGAAAAGAATTTTTTATTCTAATGCCGCAGCTCCACCGACAATCTCGGTAATTTCTTGCGTGATTGCAGCCTGACGTGCACGGTTATATGAAAGAGTAAGTGAGTTGATAAGCTCTTTTGCATTATCAGTTGCATTTTTCATCGCTGTCATACGAGCAGCGTGCTCACTTGCTTTTCCATCTAAGAGTGCGCCGTAGATGAGACTTTCAGCATACTGAGGAAGCAATACTTCAAGAATTTCGTTTTGTGATGGTTCGAATTCATAAGAAGTTAGCTTTTTCTCAGTGTTAATGTTTGTTAATGGTAACAGCTTTTTCTCTGTTACTTCATGTTGAATCGCACTAATGAAGTGATTGTAATATAAGTAGATCTCATCAAATGTTTCATCAGCAAACATGCTAACCGCTTTGTTTGCAATATCCTTAATATCAGCAAAAGAAGGTTGGTCAGCTAAACCAGCAACGTCTAACACAACTTGAATTCCACGTTTTCTGAAAAATTCACGTCCGACACGACCAATTGCAATTACTGCATACTCATCTTTGCTTTTATGGCGTTTCTGAATGGTTTGATAAGCCGCACGAAGAATATTACTGTTATACGCACCTGCTAATCCACGGTCAGATGTAATAACCAAATAACCTGTTCTTTTGACTGGTCGTTTGACTAACATTGGGTGACTAACATCTGTGCTTCCAAGTGCGATACTAGCTACTACCTCTTGAATCTTTTCCATGTAAGGGACGAATGCTTTTGCATTTTGTTCAGCACGGCTGAATTTAGATGCAGATACCATTTCCATCGCCTTAGTAATCTGGCTAGTTTTCTTAGTAGAGGTAATTCTATTTTTTATATCACGTAATGATGCCAAAGGTTCTCACCACCTTTTTCTCAAAAAGTCATTCGATTATGGGTATAACCGAGTTAAATCCACTATATGTTCATAGTAATCGGCGAAACGCCGTTCGCCGATTAGAGGTTCTATTATTCTGTAACAGCAAAAGTTTTCTTAAAGTCATTAATCGCTGCTTGCATATCAGCATCTTCTGGAAGTTTTCCAGTAGATTTGATTGTAGTAAGAATTTCTTTGCGGTTATGCTCTAACCACAGGTAGAATTCTGACTCAAAACGAGTGATATCTTCTACAGGGATTGCATCTAAGAATCCACGTGTAAGTGCATAAAGAATTGAAACTTGCTTTTCAACTGCGATTGGCTTGTTTAATCCTTGTTTTAGTACTTCTACAGTACGTGCACCACGGTTAAGTTTTGCTTGAGTTGCTTTATCAAGGTCTGAACCGAATTGAGCAAATGCTTCTAACTCACGGTAAGAAGCTAAGTCAAGACGTAATGTACCAGATACCTTTTTCATTGCGTTGATTTGAGCAGATCCTCCTACACGTGATACGGATAAACCTGCGTTAACAGCAGGACGTACACCCGAGAAGAAAAGATCTGATTGTAAGAAAATTTGTCCATCAGTGATCGAGATAACGTTTGTAGGAATATATGCAGATACGTCACCAGCTTGTGTTTCAATAAACGGTAGAGCTGTTAATGATCCGCCACCTTTTGCATCACTTAATTTAGCTGCACGCTCAAGTAAGCGACTGTGTAGGTAGAATACATCCCCTGGATATGCTTCACGACCTGGAGGACGACGAAGTAGTAATGAAAGTTCACGGTATGCAGACGCTTGTTTTGTTAAGTCATCATAGATAACTAAAACGTGCTTACCATTGTACATGAACTCTTCACCCATTGTTACCCCAGCATAAGGAGCTAAGAATAATAATGGAGCAGGTTGTGATGCAGAAGCTGTTACAACGATTGTGTAATCTAATGCACCGTTTTTACGTAAAGTTTCAACAACTCCACGAACTGTTGATTCTTTTTGTCCAATTGCAACATAGATACAAATCATATCCTCATTTTTTTGGTTAAGGATTGTATCAATCGCAACTGCTGTTTTACCAGTTTGACGGTCACCGATGATTAACTCACGTTGACCACGGCCGATTGGAATTAATGAATCAATCGCTTTAATACCAGTTTGTAATGGCTCATGTACTGATTTACGATCCATTACTCCTGGTGCTGGGCTTTCGATAGGACGAGTTTTTGTTGTTTCAATTGGACCTAATCCATCTACTGGTTGACCAAGTGGATTAACTACACGTCCGATTAACGCTTCACCTACAGGAACCTCCATGATACGGCCTGTACGACGAACCTCGTCACCTTCACGAATGTCAGTGAAAGGTCCAAGAATTACGATACCTACGTTGTTTGCTTCTAAGTTTTGTGCCATTCCCATGACACCGTTCGAAAATTCAACAAGTTCTCCAGCCATGACATTGTCGAGGCCATGAGCACGCGCAATACCGTCACCAACTTGGATAACTGTACCCACATCACTCACTTTAATTTCAGACTGATAATTTTCGATTTGCTTTTTAATCAGCGCACTAATTTCTTCAGCTTTGATGCTCATGAATTTCACCCCTATCTACGATCTTTTCGCAATAAGTTCACGCTCTAAGCGTGCTAATTTTCCGCTTACACTACCATCATATATACGATTTCCAATTCGAAGCTTTACGCCTCCAATTAGAGCTTTGTCTACGATATTTTCAATACGTAAAGCACTTTTACCAACTTTAGCTGCGAATGAAGAAGAAATGGTATTCTTTTCATCTTCTGTTAGAGGACGAACAGAGTATACCTTCGCGTCTTCAATACCGCGAGCTTCGTTAGCTATTTTGATGAAGTCTTCAACCATATCAATCACGATGTTAATGCGATGACGGTCTAATAGAATCATTAATGTGTTTAATACAGATGTTGAAAGACCTGTAAAAGCAGCACTTATCATGCCTTTTTTACGATCTAAAGCTAGTTTAGGGTTTTGTAAAACAGCGAATAGCTCTGGGTTTTCAGAGAATACTTGTTTAACCGTACGAAGTTCACCTTCAAACTGGTCTAAAGCATTTTGTTCATTCGCTATTTGAAAAAGAGCTACTGCGTATCGTTTTGCTACGATTCCTATGCTCATCGCCCTTCTCCTACCTCTTTAATGTACTCATTAATTAGCTTCTCTTGGTCTTGTTCGTTTAGTTCTTTTTCAATTACTTTAGAAGCTACTAAAACAGATAATGAAGCAACTTGCTCACGTAAAGCTATAACTGCGCGCTCTTTTTCTTGTTCGATTTCTTTTTTCGCAGATTCTTTTAGGCGATCTGCCTCAGTACGAGCAGTTTGGATGATATCATTCTTCTGCTCTTCACCTAATTTTCTAGCATTTTCAATTAGCTCAGAAGCTTCTTGACGTGATTGTTTCATCATTTCGCGTTGCTCTGCAGCTAGTTTTTTTGCTTCTGCATGATTTTGCTCTGCAGTTTTAATCTCATTTGCAATATGCTCTTCACGTTGTTTCATGATGCCCATAATAGGACCCCATGCAAACTTACGAAGCAATGCTAACAAGATCAAGAAAATTACTAATTGGAAAATGATGTCTCCAGTATTTAGGTATGAGTCGCCGCCAGCAGCAGCACCTAAAACGAATATATTTGTTAACACAGCTCGATTCACTCCCTTCAAGAGTCACTAGAGTGAGACAAACGTCTCATTACAACATATATTTACAGCTTTTTAAAATTCATCACATAAAGCAATGGCGAAGGTTCTCACCCGAGACAACTTCGCCACTATTTGAAATAGTAATATAATTTCAAGAAATTATTATTGTCCCATTACCATGAACGCAACTACTACTGCGATGATTGGAATCGCCTCTACTAACGCAACCCCGATGAACATTGTAGTTTGAAGAGCTCCACGTGCTTCTGGTTGACGTGCAATCCCTTCAACTGTTTTACTTACGATCATTCCATTACCAAAACCTGCACCTAGTGCTGCTAAACCAATTGCGATTGCTGCTGCTAATGCACCCATTATTAATTTCCTCCTTTAAATTGTATAAAAAATAAATAGATAAAGTGTTTGGATGTCCAAAAACTTTCATTTTGGACAAGGCATTTATTTTAATGGTCGTGGTTCACTTTGTGAGCCATATAAACCATTGTTAACATAACAAAGATAAATGCTTGAATTGAACCGATAAAGATACTGAATCCTTGCCATACTAGCATTGGCAATGCCGCTACTAATGTACCAATGATTCCACTTGCAAAGCTTTGAGCATAGCCATTTGTTGCTAATCCAGCTAATAGCCCTAATAGAATTTCACCCGCAAAAATATTCCCGTAGAGACGAAGACCAAGTGTTAAAGTGTTTGCAAACTCTTCAACAATTTTTAGTGGGAATAAGAAAGGCATGGGTCTGAAAAAGTCTTTCCCATATTCAGCGGCACCTTTCATTTTGATACCATAATAATGTGATAAAGCTACGACCATTGCTGCTAATGTTAATGTAATTACAGGATCTGCAGTTGGTGATTTCCACCATAAGTTATGTTCTTCACCTATGATTACTGCAAACGGCAACCCTAACATATTTGAGACAAAGATATACAGTAACAATGTCAATCCTAATGTTAAAAAGTGGCCTCCTGTTTTCCAGTCCATCGTACTTGAGATTATGCCTTTGACAAAATCAATAACCCACTCTACAAAGTTTTGCATCCCTGTAGGTTGGAGTGCTAAAGTACGAGTTCCCGCAACAGCAATTATGAATACAATCACACTTGCAACTGTAATCATTAAAATGTTTGATAGGTTAAAATAAAGTCCTAAAAACTCAATTGTAGGAGCTCCGTGACCCAACAGTATTCACCTCTCTTCCAAGCTACTTACGTAAGTTTTGCAAAAAGAAATCTATCATAATGACAAAGTATATTGTCATTAATCCCAATACAGTGCTAACTAAGTGGAAATGGTCAGGGAATTCTAAAACAATTAAAACGGCTAATGCACCAGAAGCAAGTCTTGAAAACGTGCCTAGTGATCCAACCCTTTTCCCTTCTTCCACAGCTTTACTAAAACGATTACTCTTTCGAACCATCACTATTAAATTATACAAGCTCAAGGTTGTCCCGAGAATTAACCCCAGAAAAACGGACTGGTATGCAGTAAAGCCCCAGCCTAATACGTAAATAGACATCAGGAAAAATATGTACTTGTAGTATCTCTTAGACATTTGAGATAGATTTTCCATTTTTTAATCTCCTGATAAGTAGTGGTTAACCATGCGGAACATGGCATATATCCCTGCCGCAAGTCCTAGCAGAAGGCCGAAAATTAGAAATAGTGGTTCGGTGTTTAATGTCTTGTCAATCCATCTTCCTAGGAAGATTCCTACTAATACAGAACCTACAAGTTGTGAGAGAATACCAGACATTAATGCGATCGCTTGTAAAGGGTGTTTTTGCTTTTGACGCATTCGCACGTTCCTCACTTTTGCGTGGGAATGGATTGTTAGTAGACTTTGAAAATGTTACTTCATCTAACAGATGATAGTGAAGAGTGGAAAGTTGTCGAAAAATATTTATTGCAATACTAAAGTTTTCATATAAAATCTGATTGAAAACCCTATCATTTATACCCTTGATTAGCATACAATAGGCACCTATCAATGTCAATGTGTTTACAGTGAAAAAGTTCACAATCATCATTCGACATAATTTGCTATACTAAACGGTTTACAAGGTGCAGATAGTGTTAAACTCAACATCTCTTGCACCTTGTAAACGCTACGGGGTGTGTCAATTTATGTTTTTACAAGATATTCTTTCACAAAATGTTCACAAAATCTACGTTTACGGCCTTATGATATTCTTATCAATTATAATATCAGCCTCTATTGTGTCTTCCTGTCCATCCTTGTTCGCAAACACTATTGCCTTGTATATTCCCTTTAATTTGATATCTTCTTCTTTAAATTCCCTTTCTAGTAAGCCTCTTGAAACTTCTCTTTTCCAATCTAAAAAAGTAATGAATTGTAATGTATCTGGATCATACAAAGCAATTCCATATTCATCAGCACCTCTTGGTAGATATAGTTCATATTTAAAGGTACCTGGTGCATCACCCGCTCCAAACTGAAAGCCCATTACCCTTGGGTAGTTTGGTTCATCAATGACAAACATATAAGGAACCTTAGTTAAAGTGCTAGCTTCTATAATCTCCAACTCACCGTAATGTAAACCCGGACCGATTACAGATGGTGTGATATCGAGTGTTATCTCAACTTCTTTTTTCTCTTTTCCGTTAACAAAAACGGTCTGAGGCAACTGCCACTGAAGCCCATCTTGGTTTTTCGGGATATTGAAATGATAGGTCTTTTGTTTATTGGTTTGATTGTCTAACGTAATCTTAATTTGCTTTACTGTTCTTTTATCTTGCTTTTGAAAAAGTCCAAAGGCTAATGAACTAGGATAGACGAGTGACTCAGCCTCAATTGCCTCTTTCAACTGAATACGGCCAGCTCCTTGTTCATTTGGCATATACTCCTTATTATTTTCATCCCTCAACTTCTTTGCTGTATTCATTAGTGCTGCCTTAATTTGATCAGGCGACCAATCAGGATGTGCTTGTTTTATTAATGCACATGCACCAGCTACATGGGGTGCAGCCATACTTGTTCCCTGTAGTGCCATATAGCCATTAGGTACAGTACTATCAATCGCAACTCCTGGTGCAACGACATCGGGCTTTATTTCCCATGTTTCAGTTACAGGACCACGTGAGCTGAAATCAGCTAAAACATCTTCTTGTTTACGATACTCAGTACGAATATAGCGGTTTTCAACTGATTCGAGTTTCTTTTTCAGCCAATGTCCATCCTCCATTGAAAGAGATGCGACTGGGAGATTGAGACCAACCTCCAAACTACCAGCAAATGCTCCTTTTACATTGTTGTAAATTAGAACACCTATTGCACCTTTGGATAGTGCGTTCAAGGCTTTTTCGGTAAAGGTTAATTCTCCTCTTTCCATTAAGACCACTTTACCTTCTACATTCTTGAGTTCCTCTGGTTTACCAATTCCTGCAGAAATGATTTCATATTGCTTTTTAAGGTTCCACTGTTTGGAATTTTGCATAGGGATAAGATCAATTTCTTTTTTACTAGAACCGAATTTTAAATAAGGAATTTCAATAGGAGGAGTCGATGCTCCTACTGATATTGCTTTTGAGGAGGTACCAGGTGAACCTACCGTCCATACCTCTGGGCCAGAATTTCCACTAGAAGTAACTGCAACAATTCCATTTTCAACTGCTTTATCAAGTGCAACACTCGTTGGCCAGTCTGGACCATTGATTGAGTTACCCAGTGATAGATTGATGATATCAACTTTGTCCTTAATTGCTTGTTCGATTGCAGCGATGACTTGCTCTGATGTACCAACACCACCAGGACCGAGAGCACGGTAAGCAATAATTTCTGCATCAGGTGCGACCCCTTTTAGTTTTCCGTTAGCAGCAATGATACCAGCAACATGTGTTCCATGTACTGTTTGTAGTCCAGCTTGTCCCTTCGTTTCCATTGGATCACTGTCTCCGTCCACTAAATCAGAGCCACCATGGTAACTATTCTTTAAATCTGGGTGCTTATAATCAATTCCTGTATCAATGACACCAACCTTTATTCCATGACCTGTAATTCGATGATCTGCTCGATCGAATAACCCCCGGATTTCGTCTCCTCCTATAAAAGGTACACTTTCATCTAATGAAACTTTATAGGTTGTGACAGGAAACGATTGTTTTAGACCCATTTCTTTTTTGAGGCTTTCAATATCGCGGCGAGGGCCTTTGGCTGATACTCCGTGGAAAACCGTATCATATACCCTATTGATTTGTATGGAGGGATACTTCTTTTTTGTTGTCTCAAGCAACAATGCTAGGTCATTTTTCTCAGTCATTAGGATAGAGTGTATCGTTTCAGTTGGTGATTCTTGCGGAAGTGTTGGTCGCTGTGGAAATATAGTAGTCGCTTGAACTCCGAGCGCATTTGGCACAATAATTAGTAATAACATCATTAAAAAGATTTGAATATTCCTCATCTGCATCCTACCACCTCAAACCTAGCCTTGCTCAATTACCCGACTTTTATGCGAGAGCCTGACCCTGATGCGTTACCACATTAACGCACCGGGGGTCAGGCCCCACAAGACACAAAAAAATCCAATCCGGTAGTGGATTGGACTAAAGAAGAATTATTTTGTTCCGAATAATCGGTCACCAGCGTCACCTAAGCCAGGTACGATGTAGCCGTGGTCATTTAGTTTTTCATCAAGAGCTGCGATATAGATATCGATTTCTGGGTGTGCTTCTTTAATTGCATCTACGCCTTCCGGAGCAGCAATTAAGCACATGAACTTGATGTTTTTTGCACCGCGTTTTTTTAGAGAGTTGATCGCTTCTACTGCGGATCCTCCGGTTGCTAACATAGGATCAACAACGATAAAGTCACGCTCTTCAACATCCGATGGTAATTTCACATAGTATTCAACCGGCTGTAATGTTTCAGGGTCACGGTATAAGCCGATATGCCCTACTTTTGCAGCAGGGATTAATTTTAGGATTCCGTCAACCATACCTAATCCAGCACGTAGGATTGGAATGATTCCAAGTTTTTTACCTGCAAGCACTTTTGACTTTGCCACTTCAACTGGTGTTTCTACTTCTACTTCTTGAAGTGGTAGGTCTCGTGTGATTTCAAATGCCATTAAGCTTGCTACTTCATCAACTAGTTCGCGGAATTCTTTTGTTCCTGTTGAGATGTCTCGTATGTATGTAAGTTTATGCTGTATTAACGGGTGATCAAATACGTATACTTTTCCCATTGTTATCTCTCCTTTTTATTCCATGCATCTTAAGACGACGTTCTTAACACCTCAATCGATTTTACAGAAAAAGTGGGACATGTTCAAGGTAGGACTTGAAATTTGCTTAATTGTTCATAGTTTGCTTTGAATTGTGAATCAAAGTACAAGGTGTTATTCGCTAAAATCTACTCGCTTTCCGCGGGTGACCCGTGAGCCTCCTCGTTCGTTCCTCACTGCGGGGTCTCACATTGGTCACTTCTCCCGCAGGAGTCTCGTAGATTTTAGCGAATAACTCAACTCTGAACAAAGGAAAACAAATAGAATCGTTACGTCATAACAATCTTCCAACCAATGAAAGTTAACAAAAAGAGGGTCCAAACATTTTCTGTCTGACCCTCTTAGTGTGAGTAATTATAGTTCTTTATATAATGTGAATTTCGCAGTTAGTGTTTCAACACGTTGTTTTGCTTCAGCAAGTTTTGCTTCGTCTTCGTGGTTTTTAAGTGTAAATGCAATGATTGAAGCAATTTCCGTCATTTCGTCTAGTCCGAAGCCACGGCTTGTTACTGCTGCTGTTCCAATTCGTAGACCACTTGTTACGAATGGGCTTTCAGGATCAAATGGGATTGTGTTTTTATTTGTCGTGATCCCGATTTCATCTAGAACATGCTCGGCTACCTTACCAGTGATGCCTAATGAACGAACATCAATTAATAGTAAGTGATTATCCGTTCCATCTGATACGATGTTCAAGCCTTCTTTTTTCAAGGCTTCAGCTAAATGGTGTGCATTGTCAATGACTGCTTGAGCATAGTCTTTAAATTCAGGTAGAAGTGCTTCTCCAAAGGCTACTGCTTTTGAAGCAATCACGTGCATTAATGGACCACCTTGAATTCCAGGGAAGATTGATTTATCAATTTTCTTTGCATATTCTTCCTTACAAAGAATCATCCCACCACGTGGACCACGTAGTGTTTTATGTGTTGTAGTCGTAACGAAATCAGCAAATGGAACAGGGTTTTGATGAAGACCGGCTGCAACTAAACCTGCAATGTGCGCCATGTCTACCATTAGATATGCGCCAACCTCATCTGCGATTTCTCTAAAACGTTTGAAATCAATTGCGCGTGGATATGCACTTGCTCCCGCTACGATTAATTTTGGTTTATGTAATCTTGCTTTTTCCAGAACATCTTCATAATTAATACGGTGTGTATCAGGATCAACTCCGTATTCTACGAAATTATATTGAATTCCACTAAAGTTAACTGGGCTACCGTGCGTTAAATGTCCACCGTGAGATAGATTCATTCCGAGTACTGTATCACCCTGATTTAATATCGTGAAATAAACAGCCATGTTCGCTTGAGCACCAGAGTGTGGTTGAACGTTTACATGCTCTGCACCGAAAATTTCTTTCGCTCGGTCTCTCGCAATATTTTCTACAACATCAACATGCTCACAGCCGCCATAATAACGACGTCCAGGATATCCTTCTGCATACTTATTTGTAAGAACTGACCCTTGAGCTTCCATAACGGCTTCACTTACAAAGTTTTCTGATGCGATAAGCTCAATTTTGGTACGTTGTCTACCTAATTCATCTTGAATGGCTGCAAAAACGCTTTTATCTTGCTGCGATAAATGTTTCATTGACATTGTATCCCCCTTTGTCACCTATGTAACCTTTTTAAAAACCTTTCTCCATTTTAGCACTTTCGCTTTGAGAGAGGAAGTGATAGTTTCTACTCCTCTCCCGGAACCCAATTCCAATATTCAAAATCCCCTAATGACGGACTTTGAAACTCCTTTACATCTCTTAATTTTAAGAGCTCCTTCACCGGACCAGTTACGACAGCACCATATACTTTAAAACCATGTTCTTTTATATAATCATAACGTTCCTCAAGATGATACAATCCAAGGAAATCTTCTCGGTAACTCTTGCTTTCCTCATTGATTAGCTTTTCCATATTTAACATCATCCACTCTTGATTCGACTCAATTGTGCTTTCTCCTAACCGACTATAAAACTCTGAGTTATAATCTTCATCTGTTCCTCTAGCACTTGCTAACCCTATACCAGCAACCGATAAGAAACTTCCTCCTGCAATTGAGTGACCTGATTCAAACTCTTTCATTTCACCAGCATACAATGGCATCCATACAACATCTAAATCAAATGGTTCCAGCAAGTGCATTAATTCCTTTGGCTCCATAAATCGTGTTGTCGAAAAAGACATATCTGCAACAGTTCCTTCGTGCACCTTAGCCAGTGCATCCCACACTGTACTATGTCGTTTTTGATATAGTGTCTCTCCAGTTCGTGGGTCAATAGGGAGATAAAAATTAAACCTTGATGATTCATTAGGAACAAAATATTCTAAATTCCTTTGTGAAAAGGGAGTAAGTACTCGTTTCGTTATTTTCATTTCTCCAACTGGTATACTTTCCTTACCTATCCTGCGAAATACCGGATATTCAATTTTTTGTGAGAGCATTGGTGTAATTTCCCCATTAACAAAACCACTAAACTCACTTTCTAAACCTTCTCCTGTCCAATCTAGGGAGAGTTTTGTATAGAATGAGTGTTTATTTGCGAAATTGGTACCTTGATAAGCTATCGTAATAAACATCATATACACCCAAAATAAGAATAGGATGATAAATAGAACTCTAACAATTCTTGTTGTTAACACAAATCTATATTTCCACAAAACTTTCTTTTCTTTTTCTTTTGTCCATTCAGTCATTCATAGTCATTCCTTTCTTTCCAAGCTGCTCTAATCTTTTTCGAGCTCGATGTAAGGTCACCTTGACTTGAGCTTCGGACATTTCTAATGTGTCTTGAAGCTCCTCATAGGAAAATTCAGCAAACTCTCGTAAATATAAGATTGTTCGGTAGTTTTCGGGGAGCATCTTGAGTAAATCAGCGAGTTCTTCTGAGAGTTCCTTATTAACCGCTTCTGTTTCTGGTAACCCATAGGGACTTTGCATTGGTTCTTTTTCGTAAAAAGGTACCCATTTCCAGCGCTGCCGTTTTCTCCACTCGTCTAAATATGCGTTTCGTGCCACCCTAAATAACCAACCCCGAACTTCTTCATTTTTGTAAAAAGACAATGAGATTGTCGCTCGGTAAAATGTTTCTTGAACTAATTCTTCGGCAATTGAGGACGAGCCTGATAAGCGAAGTAAGTAATAATATAGTCCTTCTGCATACTGCTGATAGATGTCTTCTAGCTGCTCTTTCCTTTTCCTATCCAACCGCTCGCCCTCCCTTCCCATCAATAAAACGAATGACTGAAGAAAATGTTACATTGTATTTTAAAAAAATCGTTTTTTAAATTTGAACCTTGACCGTTCCTTTCCGCTGCAGGCACTTGCTTTCCGCGGGGAGGGATGCGAGCCTCCTCGGTGCTTCGCACCTGTGGGGTCTCGCACTTCCCTCACTTCCCGCAGGAGTCAAGTGCCTTTCGCTCCAATCCACTCTCTCTTTAAAATTGCAATTTTCACATTCTAAAAGAATATTTTAAAAAGAAAAATCCCCACAAAGTGTGAGGATTATCAACAAGTTTTATTTTCAACTTTCTCACTGTAAACCGCTCTCTCACCGCCAATTAGTTTTGGGCGGGTTTTAGCGAGTGTCACATGGGCGTGTCCGAGGGTCCGAATGGAGCTTCTAATCGGCACAGCGACATGTTTTAAATGCATTCCGATAAAAGTATCACCTATATCAATTCCAGCATCTGCTTTAATGAATTCGACAACTACTGGTTTTGTAAATTGACTGTATGCAAAGGTAGCCATCGCTCCACCTGCCGTTCGAGCCGGAATGACAGAAACGATTTCTAGATTTTTTTTGCTAGCCAACTCTTTCTCAACGATCAGTGCTCGATTTAAGTGTTCGCAGCATTGAAAAGCGAGGTGAACTCCGGTACTTTCTCGGAGAGCTTTAAATTCATTAAAAATCATTTCAGCCACTTCCAACGTTCCTGCTGTTCCTATTTTCTCACCAGCCACTTCACTCGTACTGCATCCTATTACTAGAATATCCTCTTCCGAAAGTGTGACTTGTTTACGGAAATCCTCAAGTATTTGTTGCAATTGATTTTTCCATTGCTTTAAATCCTCTAACATTTACCGTTCCACCTTTCATCTAAAACACTACTTTAAGGTCTTTTCATAGTCCATCATTTTGTTCACACGTTTTTCATGCCTTCCACCTTCAAACTCAGTGGTTAACCATACTTTTGCAATGTCTCGTGCTAAGCCTGGTCCAATTACACGTTCACCCATTGCAAGGACATTACTATCATTATGTTCACGAGTTGCTTTCGCACTGAACGTATCATGAACAAGTGCACAGCGGATTCCTTTTACTTTGTTTGCTGCAATACTCATTCCAATTCCAGTTCCGCACACTAAGATTCCACGGTCTACCTCTCCATTTGCTACTTTTTCTGCTACTGGTACAGCATAGTCTGGGTAGTCAACTGATGTATTACATTCACAGCCTAAGTCTATGTATTCAATGTTCATTTCTTCCATTAAGCTTTTAATTTCTTCACGGATATTGATTCCACCGTGATCTGATGCGATTGCTACTTTCATATGAAACACCCTCCGTTATTCAAGTTCTATTTCTCTCAAATAAAAAACATTGGATTCAATTCGAACTTTGACCGTTCCTTTTCGCTGCAGGCATTTGCTTTCCGCGGGGAGGGATGCGAGCCTCCTCGGCTTCGCCTGTGGGGTCTCGCACTTCCCTCTTCATCCCGCAGGAGTCAAATGCCTTCCGCTCCAATCCACTTTTAAAATAAACAATAAAAATCTACTCTTGAAAAGAATACTATATTTAATTCAATCATAATCTATTCTTCCCCTATTGTAACCTAGGTAAAAGTAAAAAACCCCTACAAAAGTAGAGGTGTAAGTCTTAGTATGAAAAGCGTTCGATTGTTTGTTTTAGTTTTTCTGCTTGATTTGCTAGTTCGCCTGCAAGTTTTTCGACGTCTCCCATAACTGTTGCTTGTTCTTGTGTAGATGCTGTTACTTCTTCCGCACCTGCAGAGGTTTCCTCGGCAATAGCTGCTACTTCTTGTGATTGTCTTGCTGTATTACGGATACTGTCCATTTGGCGTTCTACTAATACTGCAATCTGTTTAACAGCACCAGCCACTTCATTTACAGATTCAGTCATTTCAACAATGGCATTATTCGTTGTAGCACCTTTTTTCGACTCTTCGTTTGCTACTTCTACTTGTTCTGTTATTTGAGATACTACATTCTCAACTTCTCTTTGAATGTTTTTAATCAATTCAGTGATGCCCTGAACTGCTTTGGAGCTTTGATCTGCCAGTGTACGTACCTCTTCAGCAACAACTGCAAAGCCTTTTCCATGCTCACCCGCTCTTGCAGCTTCGATCGAAGCGTTTAGTGCTAGCAAATTAGTCTGGCCTGCAATGTCACCAACTAATGAAATAATATTTTCTACTTTCTTTGCATTTTCTTCTAAGCGTCGAACTGCTTGTAAAGAAACCTGATTATCTTCAGCTAACTTTGTAATGCCTTCAACCAATGAGCGAACAATACCTGAACTCTCATGAAGTGTTTCTACCATTTCTGATGATAACTTTTCTGATGTTTGTGCTTTTTCTTGAACTTCTTCAGCAATTTTAATAACATCTTCCACAGACTCAGCCGTTTCTTGAATAGATACAGCCGAACTATCCGCACCTTTTGAGATTTCTGTAATGGTTCTCGAAATGTTTTCAGCCTGCTCAGATGCAAAACTAGAAGCCTTCGAAATTTCTACTACTTTTGCATTTGTATTTTCAAAGTTTTCCTCAATGTTACTAACCATCTCACGTAAGTTATGAAGCATTTTGTTAAAAGCTAAGCCTAATGAACGGATTTCATCATCTGACTTTGATACGATTACATCTTCATCAATCTGACCATTAGCAGCTTTAATCGCAATTCTTTCAACCTGTTGTAATGGCTTAGTAATGAATCCTGCTGCAAAATAAGCAAGAACACCAGACCAAAAGATTCCCATTACAAGAGTAATAATTGTAAATAGCTGTTCATTCACGATGTGTTCTACATATCCTTGTAAAAAGTAAATAAAGATTGCACTTGTTGTATAAGTGACAATTGCTAGTAGAGTAATAAATGTGACTAGCTTTAATCGTAAACCAAATTTATAATGCTTTTTTTCTTCCACCCTGTTTTCCCCCTAAACCCTCTTTGTTAGCTATTTGTATTTAATTTCCTAATTAATTTTTCAATTAACTGGTTGAGCTCCTCATACGTTTGACGATAAATATTCATCGGTCCACCAAAAGGGTCTACTACATCGGCTTGTACATCTTCTACAAATTCTTTTAACGAAAATGTTTTTTCGATTGCATCTGGGAAGCGCTCAGCAATTAACATTTTATGCTGAGTCGTCATTGTAAAAATATATGTAGCCCAGTCAATCTGCTCTCTTGTGAGCATAGAAGATTGGTGAACAGATGGTATTCCTTCTTCATTTAGGACTTTTTGCGTATTTATAGAAGCTTCACTGGTATTATCGGCAAATACCCCCGCAGATTTGACTGTTATTTCAGGAATTTGTTTTCTCTTAAGAATTGCTTCTGCCATTGGGCTACGGCATGTATTGCCCGTGCAAACAAATAAAATATTGATCATCCAAGAAGCCTCCTTATGGTTTATAGGTTTATTTTCCCACATTTCATTTTATTATAAAACATATATTACGTTGGATATAGGGGGAAACAGAGAAAAGAGTCGAAACTTTGGTCTCGACTCACGAAATTGTCAAAAATTCTGTTTTTTTCTTTATTTTAAAACGGCAGTAATAGTTTAATGCCAAAGGCTAATAAGATACTACCGCCTAACGCCTCACTATAGGACCCAAACCAACCTTGAACACGTCTTCCGAGCAATAAACCCATCCAAGTAAGGATCATACTAACAACCCCAAACATGAGGATCGTTACAATGGTTCTAGCTCCATAGATTCCAAGACTTAGACCAACAGAGAAGCTGTCCAAACTTACACTAAGCGCAAATATAAATAATCCAAATCCGACTGGTGTAATCATTCGCTGATCGTCATCTTTAAAGGATGCAAGAATCATTTGCAAACCTAGAATTAACAAAAGAATTCCTCCAGCTATGGTTGCAATCATCCCGAATTTATCAGATAAAAATCGACCTATCGTCATTCCCACTAAGGGCATCCAAACATGGAATAAACCAATAGTGACACCTATGTAAAATATTTGCTTTAGTCGAAGTTGGATTAGACCCATTCCAAGTCCTACCGAGAATGCATCCATTCCTAATGCAAATGCCATCACAAATAATGTTAAAAACTCTCCAATTACCGATGTTACACTCATCATCTACCTCCCTAGGACTTGTCTGATACACTTTATGCAAGTCCAGCAGTAAATAGACTAAATGAACACGAAAAAGTGAATTCCAATTAGCTCAGAATCCACTTTTATCTGTCTTATTCATGTATAACTTGATTACCAGCAGCTTTTAATAATCGATTCATGATTGCTTGGCCTACTCCATCCTGTGGAAACCATTCACAATAAATTAAATCAACATTCGTCCCATCAAATGTTCGTAAAACATCATATAATTTGCTTGCAACACTCTGCAAGTCCGCTCTCAAGCCACAATCAAGAACTGCATCAGCATTATAGAATTGTTTATTTTCTTCGGTGGTTAACACTCCAACCCTTACACCCTGCGCAATTTTCTTATCCACAAGTGATTGAATAAACTGGGGACTTCCCTCAACTATAACAAGGGGTGCTTTTGGTGCATAGTGGGTGTACTTCATTCCTGGTGACTTTGGGGCTTGTCCTTCTTCAAGTAAGGCACGATCCATTCTAACCTCACCAATGACTTCTTCTAACTGTTCCTTCGTCACACCGCCTGGCCTTAATATAACAGGAATTTTCTCTGTACAGTCCAAAACAGTTGACTCTAGACCAACCCCTGTTGCTCCACCATCAATGATTCCAGCTATTCGGCCTTCCAAATCATCAATTACATGCTTTGCGCTTGTTGGACTTGGCTTTCCAGAAAGGTTTGCACTTGGTGCTGCAAGAGGTAAGTCAGCTGCTTTGAGTAAGGCAAGTGCGATTGGATGATCCGGCATACGGACTGCAACTGTTTGTAATCCTGCCGTTACCTTTTCACCTACTGATTGATCCTTTTTCTTTAAAACTAGTGTTAATGGACCCGGCCAAAAATGAGTGATTAAGGTTTGAACCATGTCTGGGATATCCACAGCTATGTTCGTAAGTTGATCAAGTGTTGCTATATGTACAATTAAGGGATTATCACTTGGACGCCCTTTTGCTTCAAAAATTTTAGCTACTGCCTCATCAGATAGTGCATTGGCACCTAATCCATAAACGGTTTCAGTTGGAAAAGCCACCACATTATTTCCTTTTAATATCTTGGCAGCCTCCTGAATCTGTGGAAAACTTTCTATATTTCCCTCAAAGTTATTCACAGTCCACTTTTTTGTATTCATTTTGGTCCCCTCCTGAAGCGAAAGGCTCCTTATTGCTAAAAAAGCCTACTATATCAAAGTTATTTCTCTCAGAAAGTATAAGTTAATCAAGGACATAAAACAAGCTTTATCCACAGATTGTGAATAAAGCCCTTTTAACAGTGGATAACTATGTGGATTTTAAAAATACCTTAATCTCTTAACTTACTAAGCAATACTAGATTTCATGAAAATTGAGTTATCCACATCTTCTAGTAAGAATTGCATGTGCTTTGATTCTTTTAAGTGATCTGGAAGCTCCTCTACCTCAACTTTACCAAAGCCAAGCATCGTAAAGAATTCAACAGATGCATGTTTGTTTGTTGCTAGATATAGGTTTTCTAGCTCTTTCTCTTTTGCTAATGTTGAAATCCCTTTGAACAGAGAAAGGATTTGTGTTTGATCAAGTTTAGGAGACATTACTAATGAACGAAGTAATCCATCCTTCATCAATCTTTCAATTCCAAGTGTTGCTACTAGATTTCCTTTTGGATCTTCCATCAATATGAAGTTATCCACAATTGTTTCCACTCCATCTGCATTTACATTGGCCTGTCCTAAAAATTCCTTTAATCGATTTATATCATTTTCATTAGCTACTCTAATTTCTACTAACATAAAAATTCCACCTCATTAATTAGATTTCTATTATCTAATCTATGAGATGGAATGAAAATTAGAACATTTTCTATTAAAATTAACTAAATAATGATGTAAAAAATTCAACTAAGAAGAATTTTACTTTAACTTCTTCTTCTTTCGTAGTTGTTTCTTGCCCTTTCTTCTCTTGCTCATCTGCTATTTGCGGATCAACTGCTTCTCCGTTTGAAAAGTCTAGGAAACATAATGGAGGAAATAACACGCACCACCAGTTCGCACCTTTTGCCTCACCTAACGTAATTAGAATTGCTTCATATTGACCTGCAGGGTATATGAAGTTGCCATAAAGCTTTGTTGGAAACTCAACATTATTTTGAAAATCTACTGTATAGGCTTGGTCGATTCCTTCTTCTATTAACGTTTGCTCAACGATTTGTTCAATATCATTTATACGGCTTTTGATTAGCTGTCTTGCCGCATCAATTGAAGTAAGTTCTTCTACCCATTTTGTGATTTCTGCATTAACCTCATCGCGAATCTTTCTTTTTAATTCTTGATCTTTGCTAGAGTCACTATTTGCTAGAATTCGTAAACGAATGGCTTCTTCTGGGATGACAACAGGCTCGGTTGCTGCCTGAGCTGAATATTGTTCCTGGTAAATTCCGATATTGGCTCCGATTAATAATAGTAGCATGTATATGATAATTGCGTTTTGTTTTTTCATTTTAACTAGCACCGCCCCTTCACTAAGACAGTCTAGACAACAGATTCTATTCTTAAACTAGTAAAATGAAAAAAATCTATTAAACTTTTAAAAAGCTTTTTTCTTAAGGATTATTGTTAGTCACTATAAACTTAGACCGTTACTTTTCGCTGCAGGCATTTGCTTTCCGCGGGGAGGAAGTCGAGCCTCCTCGGCGCTAGCGCCTGTGGGGTCTCGACCTTTCCTCTACGTCCCGCAGGAGTCAAATGCCTTCCGCTCCAATCCACTCTTTAAATACAATAAAGTAAACTACCTTTACGTAAAAGTTATAAAAAAAGTGCCTCATAATATGAAGACACTTTACTTAATCTTTAAAAGCCTATTTCCGCAAATACCATTCTGTCTTTACCATTAATGTCGTTGGCGACTTCGACTTTGGCTGATGGGAAAGTTGTAGTTAGTAAGTCAGCAACTAATTGTCCTTGTCCAACTCCTACTTCAAAGGCAATTAGACCTCTATCTTTTAATACTTGAGGAATTTCGTCCATAAATCTTCTATAGAAATCTAACCCATCTGCACCTCCGATTAGTGCGCGGATGGGTTCGTGGTCTTTTACAACGGTGGAAAGTGTTTCAATTTCATAATCGGGAATATAAGGGGGGTTTGAGACAACAATGTCTACTTTCTTTTTTCGGTCAATTAATGGCCCTAGTAAGTCCCCTTCGTAAAATTCGACTTTTGCCCCTAGTTTCTCGGCATTTCCTTTAGCAACTTTAATGGATTCTATCGCTATGTCTACCGTGCTTACGTCAAAATTCAAGTTCTCCAATGCAAGTGTAATTGCAATGGCTCCACTACCGGTTCCAACGTCAACAACTGAAACTTTCTGATCTTTAAACAAAGTCTTTGCTCGCTTTAGTACACCTTCTACTAACTCTTCGGTCTCTGGACGAGGAATCAGAACTTCCTTATTTACTTGAAAAGGTCTTCCATAAAACTCCTCATAGCCAATAATGTATTGTACTGGTAGGCCATTTAAATGCTTTTTAACATCTTCCATAAAATGCTCTACTACTTCAGCATCTAAATCGTCGCGTAGACTTGCTAAAAGTTGTGACCGGTTCATTTTTAAATGATGACATAGCAAAAGCTCCCCAACATTTTCATCACGATTCTCTTCCCGTAAACAAGAAGAAGCCCAGTTTAGGGCTTCATACACTTTAGAAATGTTCTTCATTATTCAGCTTGCTCCATACGTTGTGCTTGGTCTTCCATAATTAATGCATTAAAAACTTCATCTAGCTTTCCTTGAAGGATTTGATCAAGCTTTTGAATCGTTAAACCAATACGGTGGTCAGTTACACGATTTTGCGGGAAGTTATACGTACGAATTCGCTCTGAACGGTCACCAGTACCAACAGCTAACTTACGGTTTTGGTCATACTCGGCTTGAATTTCACTGTTGATTTTATCGTAAACACGCGCACGAAGTACTTTCATCGCTTTTTCTTTGTTTTTGATTTGTGACTTTTCATCCTGACACGTAACAACTGTGTTAGTTGGAATATGTGTTAAACGTACTGCAGACATTGTTGTATTTACACTTTGTCCTCCTGCACCACTTGATGCGTACGTATCAGTACGGATATCCTTCTCGTGAATTTCTACCTCAACCTCTTCAGCTTCAGGTAATACAGCCACTGTTGCCGTAGATGTATGAATACGTCCACCTGATTCCGTTTCAGGTACACGTTGAACGCGGTGGGCACCATTTTCAAATTTTAGCTTTGAATAAGCACCTTTACCTGTGATCATGAAAATAATTTCCTTATATCCACCAACACCAGTTGAGTTGGCATCCATTACTTCTGTTCTCCAGCCTTGTGCTTCAGCATAGCGGCTGTACATACGGTATAGGTCTCCTGCAAATAAGGCAGCTTCGTCTCCACCTGCTGCTCCACGAATCTCCATGATAACGTTTTTGTCATCATTAGGATCTTTCGGTAAAAGAAGAACACGTAGCTTTTCACTTAGTTCTTCTTGCTGAGATTGTAATTCAGATAATTCTTCTTTTACCATCTCACGCATATCAGCATCTAATTTATCATCCAGCATTGCTTTTGCATCATCTAGTTGTTCTTTCACTGTTTTATATTCTCTAAAAGCCATAACAGTGTCTTGTATATCTGATTGTTCTTTAGAATATTCACGTAATTTTGCCGTGTTATTAATAATATCCGGGTCACTTAATAATTGGTTTAGTTTTTCATAGCGAGATTCTACAGCTTCTAAACGATCAAACACAGTTTTCACCTCAATTTTAGTCCATAACATTCTAATTATAGTATAGGTTAACTACAGCGTCAAAGCAAATTCACAATGAACTATCGACATGTTTTTCTACAGCATGTAGTATTCCTTCTTTCTTTGCCGAATACGAACTAGTTTTGTCAGCCATGGAGGATAAAAGATTTAGAAATAGAAACTGTACTATATCTTATTTAGCTAAGAAGAAGAGGAACGTTTTAATTGTTCATGGTATGAAAAAATAAGGAGTGATCAGATTGAATACAACTATTGTCGCTAAGAAGCTTGGGGTTTCAACGAAGAGAATTCATAAGTGGATTAAGCATTTCAATCTATCTTGCAAGAAAAATGAGAATGGGCATTATACCTTTGATGATACTGACTTTGCTTTACTTTCTACCATTTGTGAACAGATGAAACTAGGAGTTCCTCTTACTGAAATGATAATAAGTATACCAAGAAAGGGGATACGAAACGCAGTGACTTCAACAATAACTGATGAGCAGTATACAAGACTGCTTGAGCGCATAGAACGTAATGAACGTAAGATTGAGGATAAAGCTAGCGAAGTGGTTACCTATCAATTGCTTCAGCAACGTCGCGAAATAGAGGAGCTTAATGATAAGATTTCTAAATTGGAAGAAAAGGTACAAGTACTTCAAGTACTTAGTCAAGAGAGAGAAGGGAAAAAGGAAATGCCGCTACTACTCGATGACGGTCCAAGAAAACTTAAAAAACCAGCAAAACGACGTGGTATCGTCAGTTTATTTTTATAATAATAAAAAGTGGGTAGCCCCCACTTTTTTTAGTCTCCATCATGTATTCGTAAATGTATATCGTACCTTGGCATTGCCTTCATTAATCTACGATTAAGGTCTTTTTTCACTTCTTTTCGTTCTTTACCCTTATAGTGCTTTGTTGTATGGACTGTCACATAAGCATCTCGTCCATTTACAATGACAGCACCTGGTGTGAATTCAGTGTACTGCTGAATCACTTGAACGATTTTCTCTTGATCATCGCCAATATCTGGACGATCCTCTGTCAAATCAATGAAGTTTGGATTTAGGTTTGTAGTATAGTCCTGATCCTCTAAATCCCTTTGATAAAACCCACCCTCATTTTCATTTAAAATTCGAGCATTATTATCATGTTGTCTGTGGGATTTAAACTCACTGTAATTGTGATTTCCAGCTGTACATCCTGCTAATATAATCGCAGTAAGCAAAAAAGGTAGAAATTGTTTTATCACTAAAAACACCTCCTGCCTTTATATTCCCCTGACTACTTGCTTTTATCCTACCTACCACTATTACGATTAGGGGATTTATTTATATACTTCAATTTGGTACAATTACCTTTTCAATGTGTAACGATAACCTTACATAATTACAATTCAAAGGATGTTTACCTTGACCAATCAAAGACTAGTTAGGGCAATTTTTTATGGCTATTTATTGGTATTACTATACTGGATGTTTTTAGGTTTCTCTCGTGTAACTAGCGAAGAGTATATGTATAATCTCATACCTTTTGATACAGTTAAAAAGTATATTTTGTATTATGATCACTTTCCTTTTACAACTTGGCTTATAAATTTAGCTGGTAATGTTGGGGTATTTATCCCTTTCGGACTATTACTACCAGCAAGTTACACCATCCTCAAAAAGTTTGTTCCATTTTTTGCAGTCTTTGTTGTTGGAATAACTTGCATCGAATTTCTACAAATGGTGAGCAAACGAGGAAGCTTTGATGTTGATGATATCATTCTAAATACCGTTGGAGCATTAATAGGATTTTGTATATACCGCATAAAAAGGGCCTGACCCCCACCACGTTAACGCATTAACGCAGTGGGGGTCAGGCCCCAATTCTTTAATAGGAAAGTTGTGAGATGGTTTGGTTTGCAGGCTTTCCTGGAACTTCATGATGGTGGCGGCATCTTGGTTCATACGATTCGGATGCTCCAACAAGGATAATTGGATCATTGTATGATGCTGGACTGCCATCAATAAGTCTTTGTGTACGACTAGCTGGTGATCCACAAACCGTACAAACTGCTTGAAGCTTAGTTACTGATTCAGCTATAGCCATAAGTTGTGGAACTTGTCCAAAGGGCTCGCCACGGAAATCTTGATCTAGGCCAGCTACAATTACACGATGTCCTTGATTCGCTAGCATTTGTACAACTTCAAAAATTCCATTATCGAAGAATTGAATCTCATCTATTGCCACAACATCCGTGTCTGCTGAAACTGCTTTAAGGATATGAGTGGATGATTCAACTGGTTTCGCGATGACGGCAGTTCCATTATGGGAAACAACCGATTCTTCGCTGTAGCGATTATCAATTGCAGGTTTAAACACCTGTACTTCTTGTTTTGCAAATTGTGCACGACGTACCCGGCGGATTAACTCCTCAGATTTCCCTGAGAACATACTTCCACAAATTAGTTCGAGCCAGCCACTTTGGTTCATGATATACATATGAACGGCCTCCCCTTCCTCGGCTAATTTTTATTACTGTTGTTTCCCTGTTAAAACAGGATTCTATATATAAAAGCACGCTCTATGTCAGCTTCTTTAGGTATGATATTTAAAGAATAATAGCTAAGTAATCGGTCATTTTTCAGAAAAAAAAACAGGCAAGATAATGAAGAACTTGCCTGTCTTTTTAAACGGTTATTATTTCATACCGTATTTTTTGTTGAATTTATCTACACGTCCACCTGCATCCGCGAATTTCTGACGTCCTGTATAGAATGGGTGACATTCAGAACAAACCTCAACTTTAACTTCGTTCAATACTGAACCAGTTTCAAATTCGTTTCCACAAGCACATTTCACCATAACTTTTTTGTAGTTTGGATGAATTCCTGTTTTCATTCTTCTCATCTCCTTCCGCCCTGAATCATCTGAAACAGAGTATAGATTCTAGAATAGTTAAGGAAACCCTTTTTCTTCTTAGAATCACATATGAAGAAATTATAACAAGGGTTGGTCCGATTTGCAACTTAATCCTAAAGTAAATATCAGGAAAGTTGTTATGTTCTTTTTGGTGTTGTCGGTGCTGATTTTTTCTCAATGGTTAATAACTCAAAGAATTCAGCATTTGTTTTCGTTTGTTTTAACTTACGAATTAATTTTTCTGCAAAATCTGGTGAATCAGACATTGTCTTACGAATTGCCCAAAGCTTGTCTAAATGATCTTTAGGAATAAGTAATTCTTCTTTTCTTGTACCAGAGCGACGAATATCAATTGCAGGGAAAATACGTCTTTCTGAAAGTGCACGGTCTAAGTGTAACTCAAGGTTACCTGTTCCTTTGAATTCCTCATAAATCACATCATCCATTCTAGAACCAGTGTCTACAAGGGCTGTTGCTAAAATCGTTAAGCTTCCACCCTCTTCGATGTTACGAGCAGCACCGAAAAAGCGTTTTGGACGATGGAAAGCCGCTGGGTCAATCCCTCCAGAAAGTGTTCGTCCACTTGGTGGAATGACAAGGTTATATGCACGAGCAAGACGTGTAATACTGTCCATCAAAATAATAACATCTTTTTTATGCTCAACTAAACGCATCGCTCTTTCTAATACAAGTTCTGCTACTTTAATATGGTTTTCAGGAACCTCATCAAAGGTTGAACTTACCACATCTCCCGCAACGGAACGTTCAATATCCGTTACTTCCTCTGGACGCTCATCAATTAATAGAACGATTAATTCCGCCTCTGGATTATTTGTTGTAATGCTGTTTGCGATTTCCTTTAACAGCATCGTTTTCCCTGCTTTAGGAGGAGCAACAATTAATCCACGTTGACCGAAGCCAACAGGTGCAATTAAATCCATAATTCTTGTTGATAAATGATTTGGAGCGGTTTCCAAAATGATTTGTCTATCAGGATATAACGGGGTTAAACCCGGGAAATGCACACGTTCTTTTGCAGATTCTGGGTCATCACCATTAACAGCTTCTACATGGAGCAATCCATAATATCTTTCATTTTCTTTAGGTGGGCGTACCTTACCGGACACCTTGTCTCCATTTCGTAGATCAAATCGACGTATTTGTGAGGCAGAGATATAAATATCTTCAGAGCTCGGAGAATAGTTGATTGGTCTTAAGAATCCGAAGCCTTCTGACGGAATTATTTCTAATACACCTTCCATAAACAGAAGACCATCTTGTTCTGCTCTTGCTTTTAAGATGGCAAAAATTAATTCTTTTTTTGATAATTTACTGTAGTATGAAACTTTGTATTCTTTAGCTAACTCATAAAGTTCCTTTAGCTTCATATTTTCTAAACTTGATATTGTAATACTCATTAGGACACCACTCTTTATTTTTTTGTTTCTATCTACACTGAAAACTAGTTGGATAACTAGTGTTAACCAACTTCCCCCATACATGATTCTATTTTGTGAGAAATGATATGGATGGTTTATTGTTTGAAAATACCTAGGAATTCCTTAATAGAAGATAGTGAAGGATAGCTTGAAGTTGTTCTCGCAGTTCATTCTTTTTATTTTAAAAGTTAATTGTATATGGTTAATTAACAATAATTAATTGTACCCTCTTTTTCTATTTTTAATCAACTGTTTTTTAAAAAGCTTGTATTTAACAAAGGATATCAGAGCTGATTATCAACTCTGATTTCACTTTGAATATAGACCGTTCCTTTTCGCTGCAGGCACTTGCTTTCCGCGGGGAATTTTGAAAAAGCCCAACTGCCGGCTTTTTCAAGAGCAAATTCCCATCGGGGAGGGATGCGAGCCTCCTCGGTGCTAAGCACCTGTGGGGTCTCGCACTTCCCTCATTTCCCGCAGGAGTCAAGTGTCTTTCGCTCCAATTCACTCATCATAAAAATATAGTGTTTAAATATATAAAGAAATAATAGAAAAGGACCATTTTATAATACTAGCGTATAACTAGGTTTGGTTTTTTCTTTAGGCTGTGGCGTCCGTCGATGAATCGTACGGTGCCTGATTTTGCTCTCATAACTATGGAATGAGTTGTACCTGTAGAGCCTTTGAATTGTACGCCTCGTAGTAGTTCTCCGTCTGTTACTCCTGTTGCTGCGAAGATGGCGTCATCGCCTTTTACAAGGTCGTCCATAAGAAGGATTTTGTTTACATCAAGTCCCATTCTTATACAGCGCTCTAATTCTTCATCGTTTTGTGGAATTAGCTTACCTTGAATTTCTCCGCCTAAACATTTAAGAGCTACTGCCGCTAAAACACCTTCAGGTGCTCCACCTGAACCAAATAAAATATCAACACCTGTATGATCAAATGCTGTATTAATTGCTCCAGCTACGTCTCCATCGTTAATTAACTTAATGCGTGCTCCTGCTTCTCGCAATTGAGCAATAATGTGTTCATGACGTGGACGATTTAGAACAGTCGCTACGATATCTTCAATATCTTTATTCTTCGCTTTCGCAACAGCTTTTAAATTATCTAAAACCGAAGCATTAATATCAATAAGACCCACTGCCTCTGGTCCTACTGCGATTTTATCCATATACATGTCCGGTGCGTTTAATAGATTACCGTGGTCTGCAACCGCTAGTACAGCTAACGCATTCCAACCTCCAGATGCAACAATGTTTGTCCCTTCAAGTGGGTCAACTGCTACATCAACGCGTGGTCCATAGCCAGTCCCTAATTTTTCACCGATATAGAGCATAGGTGCTTCGTCCATTTCCCCTTCACCTATCACTACTGTACCTTTCATTGGGACCGTATCGAATACATCACGCATTGCGGAAGTGGCAGCACCATCAGCCTCGTCCTTTAATCCTCGACCCATCCAACGTGCGGAAGCAAGTGCAGCGCCTTCTGTGACACGCACCAATTCCATCGACAAACTTCTTTCCATACTGAATTTCCTCCCCCCGTTAACTGCAAACGATTACAAATTCTATTCTACCTTAAAACTCCCACTTTTTCGAGAAGTGGGAGCAAAGTTATTTCTATTTATGAATTTTGTAGCTGCTCTATTTCTTCTTCTGACATTTTTTCACGCCAAATAGTCGCACCTAAACCTGTCAATTTCTCAACAAGATTGCTATAACCACGGTCTATATGATCTAATCCTGTTACTTCTGTAACACCTTCAGCCATTAAACCAGCCACCACTAGAGCTGCACCTGCACGTAGGTCACTAGCCTTGACCTTTGCTCCCTGTAACTTAACGGGACCACTTACAATTGCAGAACTGCCTTCTACTTTGATTTGGGCATTCATTCTACGTAGCTCATCGATGTGTTTAAAACGAGCTCCATAGATTGTATCCGTAACAACACCCGTTCCTGTTGCCTTTGTAAGAAGGGATGTAAAGGGTTGCTGTAAATCAGTTGCGAATCCTGGATATACTAGGGTTTTTATATCAACAGCTTTTAAATCTGTTGCGCCACTTACGATAACTTGGTCATCTTTTGTCTCAACCTGAACACCCATTTCTCTAAACTTTGCGATTAGAGATTCAAGATGTAGAGGAATAACGTTATCAATGACGACTCTTTCTCCCATTGCTGCGCCGATTATCATGTAAGTACCTGCTTCAATTCGATCAGGAATAATTGTGTGTTGACACCCTCTTAACTCATCAACTCCATCAATTCGAATAACATCTGTTCCTGCACCTTTAATTTTAGCTCCCATACTTGATAATAATGTAGCAACATCAATGATCTCTGGTTCTTTTGCAGCATTTTCTATGATTGTCCGACCCTTTGCTCGTACAGCTGCTAACATAATATTGATTGTTGCACCAACACTTACAACGTCTAGATAAATCCTTGCACCTTTTAACTCATCAGCACGTAAGTAAATAGCCCCTTGCTCATTTGTTACTTTTGCACCAAGAGCCTCAAAGCCTTTTATATGTTGGTCAATCGGACGTGGTCCTAAGTGACATCCACCAGGAAGTCCAATCACTGCTTTTTTAAAGCGTCCTAACATCGCCCCCATTAAATAGTAGGAAGCTCTTAATTTTTTTACTTTTCCATTAGGTAATGGCATTGAAACGATGTTTGTAGGATCAACGATAATTTCGTTTTCGTTTAACGTAACACTACCGCCAATTTCCTCAAGCAAACTACTTAGCATTTGAACGTCTGATATGTCAGGTAAGCCCTCAATTTTGACTGGAGATTCAGCCAGTATTGTTGCTGGGATTAAAGCAACAGCACTATTTTTAGCACCACTGATTCTTACAGTTCCATTTAAAGGATAACCGCCTGCGATTTTTAATTTTTCCATGATAGTCTCCCTTCTAGCGAAGATGACCGTTGATAGGTCCTAACTAACTTTTCGCTAGTTGAACCTGCTAAGTATGTATTAAATACTTACCACTCTTCACTTTTATTGGAATTTTATGCCAGCACAAATAAACATTACTGTACGAGTATTAATTCCTAGTTTACACGAAAAAGTGAAAATCATGTATTAAAAAGAAAAATTTTTCATTTTTTTGTTCTTTAGTCCTATTTTTTACATACGTCGTTTAGGTTATAGAGCAAGTGGTAAACAACGTTATTCGTTAAAATCCACTCGCTTTCCGCGGGCAGTGCGGGGAGCCTCCTCGTCGCTTTGCTCCTGCGGGGTCTCCCCTGCCCAGCACTCCCGCAGGAGTCTCGTGGATTTTAACGAATAACTGGGATTCAAATTTTAAAAATTTTCTATAAAAATCACTTATTTATTACGATTGTTCCAGTCTTCTAGGAATTTTTCGATTCCTTGGTCTGTTAGTGGATGGTTGAATAGTTGTAGGATTACTTTGTATGGTACTGTTGCGATATGTGCGCCTCTTAGTGCTGCTTCTGTGATATGTAGTGGGTGTCTGATGGATGCAGCTATAATTTCAGAGTCGATTCCGTGTACAGTAAAGATTTCTGAGATTGTTGAGATTAAGTCTAAGCCATTGTGGCCGATGTCGTCTAATCTTCCTAGGAATGGTGAAACGTATGATGCACCTGCACGAGCAGCTAGTAATGCTTGGTTTGCAGTGAAAATGAGGGTTACATTTGTCTTAATTCCTTTTTCCTTAAATACTTTCACTGCTTTTAATCCGTCTGGAGTCATTGGGACTTTTATCGTAATGTTCGGAGCGATTTTTGCAAGTTCTTCTCCTTCAGAAATCATGCCTTCCCAGTCTGTTGCAATCACTTCTGCACTAACTGAACCTGATACGACCTCTGTAATTTCCTTTAGGCGATCTTCAAATGTGATGTTTTCTTTTGCTACTAAACTTGGATTGGTTGTTACTCCTGAAAGAACGCCTAACGCATGTGCTTCTTTAATTTCATGTAAATTGGCAGTATCGATAAAAAATTTCATTGTTTTTTTCCTCCCTAATATTGTTCTAGTTTATGTAAATGAAAAATAAAACCGCCACTGGTTGAGAGGCGGCTTTATAGTAATGTGAATTATTAATTATGCTTTTTGAGAAGAACCAAATTCGCGCATTTTGCCTTTTACTGTTTCTTTAATTGCATCTCTTGCTGGACCTAAGTATTTACGTGGATCATATTCATTTGGTTTTTCAGCTAGTACTTCACGAACTACTTTTGCAGACGAAATTTGACTTTCTGTATTTACGTTAATTTTAGCAGTACCTAATGAAATTGCTTTTTGAATGTCTTTTGTTGGAATACCTGTTCCTCCATGTAATACAAGAGGAATACCTGTTAAATCCATAACTTCCTTCATGCGATCAAATCCTAAGTTCGGTTCACCTTTATAAGGACCATGTACTGAACCTAATGCTGGTGCAAAGCAATCTACACCTGTTTCACGAACTAATTGATCACACTCAGATGGAATTGCATATGCTGCTTCCGCTTCGTCAACGATTAAATCATCTTCTTGGCCACCAATACGACCAAGTTCTGCTTCTACAGATACACCGTGAATATGTGCTAGTTCAACTACTTTTTTAGTAATTGCGATATTTTCTTCTAGTGGATGGTGAGACCCGTCAATCATTACTGAAGTAAATCCAGCATGAATGGCCTCCGCACATTTCTCAAAACTTGAACCATGGTCTAGGTGGATTGCAACTGGAACTGTTACTTTATAATCCTCCATAAGCGCTTTAACTATAGCAACAACTGTTTTGAAACCACCCATATAACGGGCTGCCCCTTCAGATACACCACAAATAACTGGTGAGTTTTCCTCTTGTGCTGCTTGTAAAATGGCTTGAGTAAATTCTAAGTTATTAAGATTGAATTGACCAACTGCATATCCTTCTGCTTTTGCTTTATTAAGCATTTCTGTCATTGAAACTAAAGGCATGACTGTATCCTCCTTATGTACGTATAATTACCTGTTCCCAAAGTTCCTATTTAGTAGGATTACCCTTGACGATAAATGATATGTATCTTTGAAGAGGTAGTTGTTGATTACCTCTTCAGGTAAAACTTTAGGACGATTTACAGTACATAGCATATCAACTAAAAAATAAATTCGCAATAACTATAAAAACGCTCTAAATCATTGAAACCACGCTACTCTTATGTGTAAGCTCTTACATTGATTTATGAATTTTTTGCGTCTAATTGTAATCCCTAGAAAATATTATGATCCAACCTTAACATGCTTTTTAACAGCCGCACGAATTTCGTCAATGTCGAAAGGTTTTGCGAAATGGGTAATCGCTCCTAAATCTTTCGATTCTTGAATCATATCCAGCTCTCCATAGGCAGTCATAATAATTACTCGGATTTCTTGATTAATCGCTTTTAATCGCTTAAGGATTTCAATTCCATCCATACCTGGGATTTTCATATCAAGTAATACAAGATCAGGAGAATGTTTCTCTACAATATCAATAGCCTGATACCCATTAGCCGCTTGAAACGTTGTATATCCTTCTTTCTGAAATACTTCATTTAGTAAGATACGAATTCCATACTGATCGTCCACAATTAAAATTTTCTCCGTCATCTGTCACACACACCTCTAAAATTTTATTTTATTATTAAATCCGAATTCATTGTTTTAAAAATATCAAGCGATACCTCATATTTCTTAAATGATAATATCTATCATCTTTGTATTCTACTAAACCTTCTCACATTCCTCCTTTTTTTGACAAGAGGTTCTCGACAAATTACTTCCTTATTCGTTTTTTTTCGATTTATTTATATAATAGAAGTAGAAAATGAGGAAGAAAGGAGTCGAATAACATGATAAAAATTTTTACAACACAGCTTCAAGGATTATTTACAAAAATACAAGAGAAAGAACAAATGGCTATTGAGGATGGCGCAAGACTATTAGCACAAGCTGCTATTGGGGAAGGTACCATTTATATACATGGTTTTGCTGAAATGGAGGCTGTTACACTCGAAGCCACAATCGGACAGGAGCCAATGATTTCTGCAGCACGGCTTATAGACGATACGAAACAGATTGCTGAAGTTAGTCCCGTTGATCGGGTTCTTCTTGTTTCCCGTTTTTCAACAGATGAGGATGCAATTAAGTTGGCTCAAGAGCTTTCGAGTAAGGGAATTGAAATTGTTGCAATATCAGCTCTTGTACCGAATAGTGAAGGTCCATCTCTAGATAAGATTGTAGACATTCATATTGATTCAAAATTAATTAAACCTCTCATTCCAGATGAAGATGGCACTCGTTTTGGCTTTCCTTCAATTATTACAGCACTATATGCTTACTATGGGCTGTCTTTTTCTATCAAAGAGATGGTTGAAGAATATTTAGAGGAAGAAGAATAAAGCAAAAAAATCCTAATGCATCCTGTGCACTAGGATTTTTCTATTTAAAGTTGCTCTGCGTTCACAAGTGAAGCTCGAATAAATTCACGGAATAACGGCTGTGGTCTTGTTGGACGTGATTTGAACTCTGGGTGGAATTGTGATGCTACAAACCAAGGGTGGTCTTTAAGCTCAATGATTTCAACAAGTCGACCATCTGGGCTTGTACCAGAGAAAATAAATCCTTTTGCTTCCATTGCTTGACGATAATAGTTGTTAAACTCATAGCGATGGCGGTGACGTTCATATACCACTTCATCTTGATATGCCTCAAATGCTTTTGTACCCTCTTCAAGTTTACAAGGGAATAATCCAAGACGAAGTGTTCCACCTAGATCTTCAATATCCTTTTGCTCAGGTAAAAGGTCTATTATTGGGTTTGTCGTCTCTGGATTGATTTCTGCAGAGTGCGCATCTTTTAATCCAAGAACATTACGTGCAAATTCTACAGATGCTAATTGCATCCCTAAACAAATTCCTAGTAAAGGAATCTTATTCTCACGAGCATATGTCATTGTTGCAATTTTACCTTCTATTCCACGGTCTCCAAATCCACCAGGAACTAGAATTCCGTCTACATCAGAGAGTAATTCTCCAGCATTCTCATAAGAAATTTCTTCTGAATTAATCCACTTAATTGAGATGTCTGCATCAAATGCATAGCCTGCATGACGCATTGCTTCAACTACAGAAATATAAGCATCCTGTAATTCAACATATTTCCCAACAAGCGCAATTCTTGTTTTCTTAGAAAGATTCGTTACTTTATCAACAAGCTCTTTCCATTCAGTCATATCTGCTTCTTGGCATGTTAACTTTAAGTGTTCACACGTGATTTGATCCAGATGTTGATCTTGTAATGCAAGGGGAATGCTATAAAGGGTTTCTGCATCACGAGACTCAATTACTGCTTTTTTATCAATGTCACAGAATAACGCAATTTTATCTTTCATATCTTGGGTAATTGGCATTTCTGTACGAACAACAATTACATTTGGCTGGATACCTAAACTACGTAATTCTTTAACACTATGCTGTGTTGGCTTTGTTTTCATTTCTCCAGCAGCTTTAATATAAGGTATAAGTGTACAGTGAATATACATAACATTTTCACGGCCAATATCACTTTTAATTTGGCGAATCGCTTCTAAATAAGGTAATGATTCGATATCACCAACTGTACCACCAATTTCCGTAATAACAACATCTGCATTTGTCTCACGACCTGCTCTGTATACACGTTCTTTAATTTCATTTGTGATATGTGGAATTACCTGAACTGTTCCACCTAAGTAATCTCCGCGACGTTCTTTCTTTAAAACTGTCGAGTAAATTTTACCAGTTGTTACATTGTTATATTTTGTTAAATTAATATCAATAAAACGCTCATAGTGTCCTAAGTCTAGATCCGTTTCAGCACCATCATCTGTTACGAAAACTTCACCATGTTGGTATGGACTCATTGTCCCTGGGTCTACGTTAATGTATGGGTCAAACTTTTGAATCGTCACACTTAATCCTCTATTTTTTAGTAAACGACCTAGTGAAGCTGCTACAATTCCTTTACCTAAAGACGATACTACACCGCCTGTTACAAAAATATACTTTGTCATTGTTTTTCCCCCTCGGTTTCTATGTACTATTTAAAGTTTGCACAAAATAATGTAAAAACATTTCAAGTAATTTGAAGATGCTAGTAGGGGAATTAGATAAAATAAAAAAGCTCCCACTTACCAAGCAAGGTAAGGGGAGCGGTTCATTTACATTATGATAGTTCTTTTTTAAAGAGCCCAAAAAGTATTCTACATAGTTACCTTTGAAAAGTCAAGATAGATTTGAAAATTTACTTATCGTCGTCTTCTTCGTCTTCCAAGTCATCTAGACTAAGATCTTCATCTTCCTCATCTAAATCTTCGTCATCGTCTAAGTCGTCGTCAAGATCGCCATCAAGCTCATCTAGATCATCATCAATCAGATCTTCATCGTCGTCATCATCATCATCATCTAGATCATCCTCATCATCTACTTCGTAATCATCATCATCGTCTGTATCATCATCGTCATCAGAATCATCGTCGAAGTCATCGATGTCATCAAACTCTAAGTCTTCTTCATCAAGCTCATCGAAGTCTACTAAGTCTAAATCTTCATCGTCATCTTTCTTCTTACCTTTTTTCTTCTTAGGCTTAGCTACAACGTGAACCTCTTCATCAACTTGTTCATATGGATACCAGCTTCTTAAGCCCCAACGATTTTCTCCAAGGCTAAGGAAACGACCATCGAAATTTAAGTCTGTATAAAATTGTGAAATTCTTGATTGAATTTCCTCATCTGATTTATTTAGCACTTTTTTGATTTCAGCTACTAAATCATTGAATGCAATTGCTTCTTTGCGGCTATGGAAAATTTCTAATGCCGCTTCAAGCATAGACATTTCTTTAAGTTCCTCTGGTGAGTATTGGTCTAAACTCATCCGTGCACTCCCTTTCTATGTAAATAACATTTATAATCGGTGTCGTTATGTATGTAGAACAAAAGATGTCCTAAAGTATTATCCTAAACAGGAAGATACTCCCTCCTAGAATACATACCATTCATTATAAACAAAATCAACAGGTTTATGCTAGGTTAATGTAAGGAATGTCGTGAATTTCTTTAAAATAACACCTTTTACGACAAAAACAATACTAGGTTTGAAAAAATACAATGGAGTTATTCGCTATAATCCACTCGCTTTCCGCGGGCGATTCGGAGAGCCTCCTCGGTGCTATGCACCTGCGGGGTCTCCCCTGAACCGTTCTCCCGCAGGAGTCTCGTGGATTATAGCGAATAACCGTACACTGAATATAGTTCAATTAACAAAGTGAACTAGTAAAATTCAGACATTCATTCTCCATAGTGCAAATCTAAATGAAAGTATGTTTCTATAAACATGAGCATAATGGCTCTTCTCACATTATTGCTGTTTGAAACTCTATTTAACACTAGAGTGTATTGGAGCGGAAGGCACTTGACTCCTGCGGGAGTTGAGGGAAGTTCGAGACCCCACAGGCGCAAGCGCCGAGGAGGCTTGAATCCCTCCCCGATGGGAATTCGCTCTTGAAAAAGCCGGAAGTTGGGCTTTTTCATAATTCCCCGCGGAAAGCAAGTGCCTGCAGCGCAAAGGAACGGTCTATGTTCAAATTACTAAACTGTTAAAATCCCTTCAAAAAAAGGGGCAGAATCCTGCCCCTTTTTGAGTTGTTACATATTTCTACGGTACTGACCGCCTACTTCGTATAGTGCTTGTGTGATTTGTCCTAAGCTTGCGACTTTTACCGTTTCCATGAGTTCTTCGAAGATGTTTCCGTTGTTCATCGCTGTTTGTTTCAGCTTGTTCAGTGCTTCTTCTACAGCATCTTTATTGCGTTCCTGGAAGCTCTTCAGGTTTTGAATTTGTAGCTCTTTTTCTTCTTGTGTTGCACGAGCTAATTCAATTTCATTTAACTCTTCCTCTGAAGGAGGATTTGGATTCAGATACGTGTTCACTCCAATGATTGGAAGCTCACCTGTATGTTTTTTCATCTCATAGTACATGGACTCATCTTGAATTTTTCCACGTTGGTATTGTGTTTCCATTGCGCCTAACACGCCACCACGGTCATTGATACGTTCGAATTCTTGAAGTACCATTTCCTCTACAAGATCTGTTAATTCTTCAACAATGAATGACCCTTGTAATGGATTTTCATTTTTCGCTAATCCATGCTCTTTTGTAATAATCATCTGAATTGCCATTGCACGACGTACAGACTCTTCAGTTGGTGTTGTAATCGCTTCATCATATGCATTTGTATGAAGTGAATTACAGTTATCCTGTAATGCCATTAGTGCCTGAAGTGTTGTACGAATATCATTAAAGTCAATTTCCTGCGCATGAAGTGAGCGACCTGATGTTTGAACATGGTATTTAAGCTTTTGGCTTCGCTCATTTGCACCGTATTTATCTCTCATTACCGTTGCCCAAATTCTTCTTGCAACACGACCAATTACTGTATACTCAGGATCAAGTCCATTACTAAAGAAGAAGCTTAAGTTTGGTGCAAAATCATCAATGTTCATTCCACGACTTAAATAGTACTCTACGTACGTAAAGCCATTTGAAAGTGTGAATGCTAATTGTGAAATTGGGTTCGCACCCGCTTCTGCAATATGATAGCCAGAAATTGAAACAGAATAGTAGTTTCTAACTTTACTGTTTATGAAGTATTCCTGGATATCTCCCATCATACGTAGGGCAAACTCCGTTGAGAAGATACATGTGTTTTGTCCTTGGTCCTCTTTTAAAATATCAGCTTGAACCGTTCCACGAACCGTTTGTAGTGTTTTCGCTTTAACTTCAATGTATTCTTCTACTGTTAAAATACGACCAAGTTCAGCTTCACGTTTTTCAATTTGCTGTGAAATAGCTGTGTTCATGAACATCGCTAAGATAATTGGCGCAGGTCCATTAATTGTCATTGATACAGAGGTTGAAGGTGCACATAGATCAAATCCACTATATAGTTTTTTCATATCATCTAATGTACAAATACTTACTCCACTTTCCCCAACCTTACCATAGATATCTGGGCGGTATGCAGGATCTTCCCCGTATAATGTCACTGAGTCAAATGCTGTACTTAATCGTTTCGCATCATCATCTTTAGAAAGGTAATGGAAGCGACGATTTGTTCGATCAGGCGTTCCTTCACCAGCAAACTGTCGTTTCGGATCTTCCCCTTCACGTTTAAACGGAAATACTCCCGCAGTATAAGGGAATGAACCTGGTACATTTTCTTTATATACCCAGCGTAAGATTTCGCCGAGGTCTTTATATCTTGGTAAAACAACCTTTGGAATGCTTAAACCAGATAAAGATTTTGTTTGTAAAATCGTCACGATTTCCTTGTCACGAATTTTTGTAACAAACTTATCTTTTGAGTACATGTCTTTTAGCTGTTCCCATGAATCTAAAATTCTCTTTGATTCAGGCGTTAACTTCTCTTCATAGCTAGTTTTAAGTTCTTGTAATGACTCAAGGGCAGCTTCACTATTAGCAAGTTCTTGTAAACTCTCAATTGTTCCGTTGATCTGGAATAACTTACGAGCCACTTCCACCTGCTGCTCTGCTTGTTTATGATATTTTCTTACCGTGTCAGAAATTTCACGTAAATAGTAGCGGCGGTCATTTGGAATAATAACATTTTGCTTTTCAACTTCCGCTGAACGTTCAAATGGTGTCGTCCAAGTTGTGCCTGCTTTTTCGTTAATTAAATCTACTAAATTTGCAAAAAGTGCGTTTGTACCTGGGTCGTTAAATTGACTAGCAATTGTCCCAAACACTGGCATTTCTGAATAATCCTTTTCAAATAACAAACGGCTACGTTGATATTGCTTTTGAACCTGACGCTTCGCATCTTCTGAGCCTTTGCGCTCAAATTTATTGATAACAATCAGATCTGCAAAATCAATCATATCTATTTTTTCAAGCTGAGAAGGAGCACCGAATTCACTTGTCATAACATACATCGAAATATCACAGATCTCTGTAATTTCAGCATCACCTTGCCCAATTCCACTTGTCTCAATAATGACTAAGTCAAAGCCAGCAGCTTTCGTTACTGAAATTGCATCTTTAATTGCTAAAGATAACTCTGATTTTGAATTACGTGTTGCTAAGCTTCTCATATAGACACGTGGATTAAAAATCGCATTCATACGAATACGGTCACCTAGTAGGGCTCCACCCGTTTTTTGCTTTGTTGGATCAACAGATAATATCGCAACTTTTTTATCAGGAACTTCATTAAGGAAGCGGCGAATTAACTCATCTGTTAACGAGCTTTTTCCAGCACCACCTGTTCCAGTGATTCCAACAACTGGTACGTTTTTCACAAGCTCCTTTACCTTCTCCATAACTGTTTCAGCTGCAGCTGCTGCTTCATTATTTACATTGATTTGGCTTTCAGCAACCGTGATTAGCTTAGCAACAGATTGGTAATCGGCTTGCTGTAATTTCTCAATTTGTTCAGTAACAGCCTCAGGTGCTGTTGAGAAATCACATTCTTTGATCATCATTTCAATCATACCTTCTAGACCGTATTTACGTCCGTCCTCTGGGGAGAAGATACGAGCAATTCCGTACTCATGTAATTCTTTAATTTCGCGTGGAATGATTACCCCACCACCGCCACCGTAGATGCGAATATGAGAAGCTCCACGTTCTTTCAGAAGGTCATACATGTATTTAAAATATTCAACGTGTCCACCTTGGTAAGAAGAAATCGCAATTCCTTGAACGTCCTCTTGGATTGCAGCATTTACTACCTCTTCAACCGAGCGGTTATGTCCTAAGTGGATTACTTCGGCTCCATTAGCCTGAATAATTCGGCGCATTATGTTAATCGAAGCATCGTGTCCATCAAATAAACTAGAAGCCGTCACAAAACGTATATGATGCTTCGGACGATATTTTTCAACTGTACTCAATGTAAATTCACCCTTTCGAAGGTTGTTTTTCACTTTGAACCTTGACGTTCCTTTTCGCTGCAGGCACTTGCTTTCCGCGGGGAGGGGAAAGGAAGGTTATTTTCACTGCCGTGAAAAAACCCACTCCCCGGCGCTTACGCCTGTGGGGTCTAGAACTTCCCTCTACTCCCGCAGGAGTCAAGTGCCTTCCGCTACAATCCACTATAAATATTTAATAATCTTCAATCCTAAATCTTTAAGACTCCTTACTTTTTCACTACCACTTCTTTATGAATACCGTTTAAAAGAAGTGAGGTTTGAAGCTCAATGTATTGGTCTAGTGTGTAGATTTTTTGAAGTGCCCAGCGACGGAAGCCCCACATTTGGCCTTGAACAAAGATGTTATGGGCAATGAGTTTTACTTCATGTTCTTCTAACTCCAATTCTCCAGAGGCCACACAACCATTAATTACACTTTCAAACATTGCGACCATTTCAATTTCCTTTTTTAACACATAAGGAAGTGCATCCTTTGTTAGCGATTTTGCTTCCTGATACATAACTAAAACTTCATCCTGCATCTCGTTCACCACTCTAAAATAATGAGCGACAGCAAGCTTTAGACTTTCGATACTTCCTTGTTTTGTATCAATATCCTGTTGCATTCTTTCACGAACTTGGTCGTATATGCTATCACAAACAAGATAGAGAACATCTTCCTTTGTACGTATATATTCATAAAGGGTACCAATACTGAAGCCGGATGCTTTGGCGATTTCTCTTGTTGTCGTTCGATGAAACCCTTTTTCCTTAAACAAATTAACAGCGCCCTTAATCATCTGATCGCGTCTCTTCTTAATCAGACGCTCATCCTTAACAGATGCAGGCACCTCACGCTTCTTCATGTCATCCACCCCTAAACAAACAGAGCTCTAACCCTGGCACTTTAGCACATTACCTCACCGGGGGTCTGACCCCCAGCGCTTTAACGCGGTACCACATCGGGGGTCAGGCCCCCTATTTATTAGTTATTTTGTAATCATTCTTGAGATGACTAGGCGTTGGATTTCTTGTGTGCCTTCGTAGATTTGTGTGATTTTCGCGTCACGCATGTACCGCTCTACTGGGTAATCCTTTGTATATCCATATCCACCAAATACTTGAACAGCTTCTGTTGTTACTTTCATTGCAGTGTCACCGGCTAATAGCTTAGACATTGCTGATTCCTTACCATATGGAAGTCCTTCTGACTCTAACCAAGCAGCTTGATAGGTTAATAGACGTGAAGCTTCAATGCTAGTAGCCATATCAGCAAGTTTAAAGCCTACACCTTGTTGTGCAGAAATTGGCTTACCGAACTGCACGCGCTCTTTTGCGTATTCAACAGCAGCATCTAATGCACCTTGAGCAATTCCTACTGCTTGAGCAGCGATACCATTACGACCACCGTCTAATGTCATCATTGCCACTTTGAACCCTTCGCCTTCTTCGCCAAGTAGGTTCTCTTTTGGTACACGGCAATCTTCGAACATAATCTCAGTTGTAGGAGATGAACGAATTCCTAACTTTCTTTCCTTCTTACCTACAGAGAAGCCTGGAGTGTCACTTTCTACGATAAATGCAGATGTTCCTTTATGCTTAGAAGTAGGATCTGTTAATGCGAATACTACATAGATGTCAGCAATGCCACCATTTGTAATGAAAATCTTAGATCCATTTAACACATAGTGATCGCCGTCTAGTCTAGCAGTTGTTCTCATTCCACCAGCATCAGATCCTGAACCTGGCTCAGTTAAACCGTAAGCACCAATCTTTTTACCTTCTGCCATTGGACGTAGGAATTTTTGTTTTTGCTCTTCGTTACCAAACTTAAAGATTGGCCAACCTGCTAAAGATGTGTGAGCAGATAGTGTTACACCAGTTGACGCACATACACGAGAAAGTTCTTCAACTGCGATACAGTATGCTAGATAGTCACTACCAATTCCGCCGTACTCTTCTGGCCAAGGAATCCCTGTTAATCCTAGTTCAGCCATTTTGTCAAAAATTTCACGGTCAAAGCGCTCTTCTTCATCACGCTCTGCAGCAGTTGGTGCTACTTCATTTTTTGCGAAATCGCGTACCATTTTACGGATCATTTCATGTTCTTCTGATAATTTGAAGTTCATTTTGTAGTTCCTCCATTACATCTATTAATTTATTTTCAATTTAAACCTTGCCCGTTCCTTTGCGCTGCAGGCACTTGCTTTCCGCGGGGAGGAAGTCGAGCCTCCTCGACGTCCCGTCTGTGGGGTCTCGACCTTTCCTCACTTCCCGCAGGAGTCAAGTGCCTTCCGCTCCAATCCACTCAGATATCATTATGGAGAGAGCGCTAAATTCCTATTAAACAACAAACTTACTTACAAAGATGCTTACTAATAACTAAGCGCTGGATTTCGCTTGTTCCTTCGTAGATTTCACAAATTTTTGCATCGCGGAAGAAGCGTTCTACTGGGTAGTCTTTTGTGTAGCCATATCCGCCATAGACTTGAATGGCTTCTGTTGTGACTTCCATTGCTGTTTTAGAGGCAAAAAGTTTTGCCATGGATGCTTCTTTTCCACATGGTAGTCCGTTTGAGCGTAAGTAAGCAGCTTGATAGACTAATAGTTTGGAGGCTTCCACACCTGTAGCCATATCTGCAAGCTTAAAGCCCACGCCTTGTTGAGCTGAGATTGGTTTTCCAAACTGTACGCGCTCTTTTGCATAACCTACCGAATGCTCTAGAGCCGCTTCTGCAATTCCTAAAGACTGTGCCGCAATACCGATACGACCTACATCTAAGTTTGCCAGTGCGATTTTAAGCCCTTCGCCTTCTTCGCCTAATAGGTTTTCAGCCGGTACCTTCGCATCCTCAAAAGTTAATTGAACCGTTCTAGAGCCATGAAGACCCATTTTGTGCTCATCTTTACCAATAATGAATCCCGGGGTATCCTTTTCAACGATAAATGCTGATATCCCCTTGCTTCCCACTTCATCAGAGTTCGTTCGAGCAAAAACAATATACGTATCGGCCTCGCCACCGTTAGTAATGAATACCTTTGATCCATTTAAAATATAGTGGTCACCTTGTTTTACTGCTTTTGTCTTTAAACTCCCTGCATCTGAACCAGCACTTGGTTCTGTTAAGGCAAATGCACCTAAATATTCACCAGACGCAAGTTTAGGTACGTACTTTTGCTTTTGTTCTTCATTTCCAAAGTAAAGAATTGGGTTTGTTCCAACTGACGTGTGTACAGATAAAATAACCCCAATTGTCGCGCTCACTTTTGAAAGTTCATGGATGGCGATGATATAGGAAGTAAAGTCCATTTCAGATCCACCCAAACTCTCAGGTGCTGTAATCCCCATTAAGCCTAGGTCAGCCATCTTTGCTAAAATCTCTCTAGGAAACTCTCCATTTTCCATACTTTCAATATGTGGTGCAATTTCAGTTTGAGCAAAATCACGAACCATTTTTCGCATCATTTCTTGCTCTTGTGTGAAGCGGAAATCCATGTATATACCCCTTTCTAACGAGTCATGATGAAGATTCAAGATGTTTTATTCGTATACATAAAATCCACGACCAGATTTCTTACCTAACCAGCCTGCTTTTACATATTTTCGTAGTAATGGACATGGGCGATATTTATCGTCTCCAAATCCTTCATGTAATGTTTCCATAATATAAAGACAAGTATCAAGACCGATAAAGTCTGCTAACGTTAATGGCCCCATTGGATGGTTCATTCCTAGCTTCATAACTTCATCAATCGCCTCAGGAGTAGCTACTCCTTCATACACTGTAAAAATAGCTTCATTGATCATTGGCATTAAGATTCGATTTGAAACAAAGCCTGGGAAATCATTTACTTCTACAGGAACTTTGCTTAGTTTTTTCGTCATATCTTCAATTACTGCGTACACTTCATCCGTTGTTGCAAGCCCACGGATAATCTCAACTAATTTCATAACTGGCACTGGATTCATAAAGTGCATTCCGATTACCTTTTCCGGGCGATTGGTTGCTGCTGCAATTTCAGTGATTGGTAGTGAAGAAGTGTTCGTTGCTAAAATTGCATCTGCTGGTGCAATTTTATCTAACTCAGCAAATAACTTTGACTTAATTTCCATATTCTCGACAGCTGCTTCAATGACCAAGTCAATGTCACTAGCATTCTGTAAATCTAGGGAAGGTGTAATACGGTTTAATGTCGCTGCCATATCCTCTTCTGTCATACGCCCTTTCTCAACTTGGCGTGACAGGTTCTTTTTAATAATCCCAAAGCCTCTATCTAAAAAATCTTGTTTAATATCGTGTAGTTTCACTTGATAACCAGCCATTGCACACACTTGGGCAATTCCAGAACCCATTTGACCTGCACCAATAACCATTACATTTTGTACGTTCATTGTTTCGTTACCTCCTGATATCATTTTCGCGGACTCATATACCGTTATTTGCGAAGAAACCACCTTTTTCTTAGGTCAAACGGACTTACAGGCCGTTATTGAATGAAAATAGGGTGATTTTAGCATCATTTAGTAGCAATAAGGGCCTCTGAGTCCACTAGTGTTTAAAAATTTATTATTTTTATAGAAATAACAGCCTATGAGTCCGTTAGTTAGCTCTTCAAGCCAGATCGAGTATCATTGATTCGACAAGTACGTGGCATTTGTCGAATTCCTCATGTCTAGTTACAGCGCCTAGCCCCTCGAGGTCAAATAACCTGCGCTCTTAAAAGTCTAAGTTCGGACTTTTAAGGTCACAGAACATTTGCTTGTCGGGGCTGAACAAGGCGCTTTCGCTTTTCTACACTTGAATCATAATCGCGTCGCCTTGCCCACCACCTGAACAAATCGAGGCAATTCCGATTCCGCCACCTCTTCGTTTTAATTCGTGAATAAGTGTAATGATGATACGTGCTCCACTAGCACCGATTGGGTGTCCTAATGCAACTGCCCCACCATTTACGTTTACTTTTTCAGGGTCAAGTCCTGCAATTTTTCCACTAGCTAACGTTACTGCAGCAAATGCTTCGTTTACTTCAAACAAATCAATCTCATCGACTGTTTTACCTGTTTTCTTAAGAAGCTCATTAATGACTAAACCTGGTGTCTTTGGAAAATCCTTTGCTTCCACTGCAATGGCTGCATGGCCAAGGATTGTAGCTATAGGTTCTTTCCCTTCTTTCGCAGCACGCTCCTCACTCATTAAAACAAGGGCTGCTGCACCATCATTGATTCCAGGTGCATTTCCGGCTGTGATGGTTCCCTCAGGGCCGAAAACAGGTCCAAGCTTAGCAAGCTTTTCAACTGATGTATCTTTACGAGGAGCCTCATCTTGATCGACTACAGTGATATCGCCTTTACGTCCTATTAACTCAACAGCAACAATTTCTTCAGCTAGTTTACCAGCTTCGATTGCAGCAACCGCACGTTGATGGCTTGTATACGCCCACTCATCCTGTGCCTCACGTGTTAATTCAAGTTCTTCAGCTGTTCCGTTTCCATATGTGCCCATGTGAACACCGTTAAAGCTACAAGTCAATCCATCATGTACCATCAAGTCAACAACGTTGGCATCTCCCATACGAAGACCAAAGCGTGCTTTTGGTAAGATATAAGGTGCATTGCTCATCGATTCCATACCACCTGCAACAATTACTTCTTCATCACCTGCACGGATGATTTGATCTGCAAGTGTGACACTGCGAAGTCCAGATGCACATACCTTATTAATTGTTTCCGTTTGTACTTCCCACGGAATTCCAGCTTTACGCGCTGCCTGACGCGAAGGAATTTGTCCTTGTCCGCCTTGTAAAACAGTACCTAGAATCACTTCACCTACATTTGCAGGATCCACTCCTGCACGGTTAAGAGCCTCTTTTACTGCAATCCCACCTAAATCAGAAGCAGAAAGCGTGCTAAGAGCACCTCCTAATTTTCCAAACGGAGTACGCACACCACTTACAATCACTGTTTTCCCCATTAAAAAGCCTCCCTTATAAAAGTAATCGCTTTCACAAATGCGACTGAACGCTCGCTCGATTTATGTCTATAAAGAGAGGTGTACAATCTCTACATAATAAAGTTCGTACACCTCTTAGTCGCAAGTTCTACTAATCTATAATTCTATTTTACAGTAAAATTTGGAATATTTAAATTGAAATTGTAATTATGAATAGAAAATCTTCTCAAAACTTATGAAGCAATTTCTTTTGTTTCACCCACGACTGATTTTTCAAGAAGTTCAGCAATATCAAATGTGCCAACTTCTTCTTCTACTTCCTTCGCCTTCGTTCCATCACTTAACATCGTTAAGCAGTAAGGACAACCTGAGCTGATTACACTTGGTTGAATCGCAAGTGCCTGTTCAGTTCTTGCCACGTTGATACGACTTCCTGTGTCTTCTTCCATCCACATGAGTCCTCCACCTGCTCCACAACACATTCCTGTATCACGGTTACGTTCCATCTCGATTAACGTAACACCTGGAATTGCTTTTAAAATGTCACGAGGTTGGTCATACACTTCATTGTATCTACCTAAATAACAAGAATCATGATACGTAATTGTTTCTTTTACTTCATATTTAGGAATTAGTCTTCCTTCCTTCACTAGCTGAGCAAGAACCTCAGTGTGGTGGAAAACTTCAGCTTTTAAGCCGAAATCAGGATACTCATTTTTGAAGATGTTGTAAGCATGTGGATCAATCGTTACAATCTTCTTCACTTCATTTTTCTCAAACTCATCAATGTTTCCTGTAGCAAGCTCTTGGAATAAGAACTCATTTCCTAAACGACGAGGTGTATCTCCTGAGTTTTTCTCTTTGTTTCCTAAGATCGCAAACTTCACACCAGCTTCGTTTAATAACTTCGCAAATGATAATGCAATCTTTTGGCTACGGTTATCGAATGCACCCATTGATCCAACCCAGAATAGATATTCGAACTCTTCGCCAGCTTTTTTAAGCTCTTTTACAGTTGGAACCACTACATCCTCGCGAGCTTCACGCCAGTTTTCTTTTTCTTTACGGTTAAGTCCCCAAGGATTTCCTTGACGCTCGATGTTTGTCATTGCACGTTGAGCATCCGCATCCATTTTACCTTCAGTTAAAACTAAGTAACGACGTAGGTCGATAATTTTATCAACGTGCTCATTCATAACTGGACATTGGTCTTCACAGTTACGACAGGTCGTACAGGCCCAAATTTCTTCTTCTGTGATAACATCACCAATTAAGCTTGGATTGTAAGCCATTTCAAGTGTTACGGCTGTCTCTTCTGCACCTTGACCAGCAGAAGCCAATGCCAATTGGTTACCTTTTGTATTTGAAAATGCAACTGTTGGTACCCAAGGAGCTCTTGATGTAACAACTGCACCTTTTTCTGTTAAGTGGTCACGTAATTTTACAATTAAGTCCATCGGTGAAAGCATTTTTCCTGTTCCAGTTGCTGGACACATGTTTGTACAGCGTCCACACTCAACACAGGCATATAAATCGATTAATTGAGTTTGCTTGAAATCTTCAATTTTACCAACACCAAATGTTTCTTGTGTTTCATCCTCGAAATTAATTGCTTCAAGCTTACCAGGGTTTGATAAACGTCCAAAGAAAACGTTAACTGGTCCAGCAATTAAGTGAGCATGCTTGGATTGTGGCACATAAACTAAGAAAGTTAATAAGAACAATAAGTGAATCCACCAAGCAATGTAGAATACTACGATGGAAGCTGTTTCACCAATCCATGCTAAAATAAACGCAAATCCGGATGCAATAGGCTCGCTCCAAGTTAAGTCATGGTCATGCCATACAAGTCCCATACCATTTCCTAATAAAACAGAAAGCATTAGTCCACCAATGAAAAGTAAAACCAATCCTGATTTAAAACCTCTTTTTAAACGAACTAATTTTTCAACATAGCGACGGTGGAAAGCCCACACTACTGCAACTAAAATCATAAATGTTACGATTTCTTGGAAAAATGTAAACGCAGGATACAACGGCCCTAGTGGGAGATGTGCTCCTGGAACTAAACCTTTAATAATGAAATCAATTGCTCCAAATTGAACTAAGATGAAACCATAAAAGAACATGACGTGGATAATTCCACTCTTTTTGTCCTTTAAAAGCTTCTTCTGGCCGAATACGTTGACCCAGATTTTATCGAAGCGCTCTTTGAATTTACGATCAAATTCGATTTTTTTACCGAGCTTGATATATTCCGTTCTTGTCTTAATCAAATACGCAAATAAATAAACAGCGTAAGCGGTTACAGCCAAGAATGCAATGAAGTTAATAACTAATAATGTAGTACCCATGAAACTTTCCCCCTTCTGTAAATACTATAAAAATCATTTCGCTATTTGTCCAATTGCTTTTGAACATTTAAAAACAAAATAATATTCTGACTTTATCTCTATAACTCCATTATATAATGAATGAGCATTCAGTCAACACATTTATATTAAAAACAACCTTAATAAAATAATTTTGGAAGAATTCGTCTACACTAATAAAACCGAAAACGAAAGGAGTTACAATCATATGAATGTCATAGCTACTGTGTTCGCTGTATTAATGATTCTATTCTTGTGGCTCCGAATTGATTACAAGCTTGGCCGAAAAAATCATTTATCCATTGTTAATAAACGAGAATTTCCTACACGCAAAAGTAATATAAAGCTTTTTACAGAAGGAAACAGCCTGTTTACTGATTTATTTAATGAGATTGAAAATGCCAAAGAGCATATTCATATCTTGTTTTATATTGTAAAAGATGATGATATTAGTCGGGAGTTTCTTACTCGTTTAAAAAAGAAAGCGCAAGAAGGAGTAGAAGTACGATTACTCGTTGATTGGGTTGGAAATAAGATCTCTAAAGATATGAAAGGAAAGCTAAAAAAGAGTGGAGTTCAAGTATTTCAATGTCACATCCCCAAGTTTCCCTATTTGTTTTATTCCTTAAATGCTAGAAACCATCGTAAAGTATCGATAATTGATGGTAAAGTTGGGTATCTAGGTGGATATAACGTTGGAAAAGAATATCTTGGAAATGATCCTAAATTCGGCTTTTGGCGAGATTACCACTTGAAAATTGAAGGAGAAGGTGTTCAAGATTTACAAAAACAATTTTTATATGACTGGAAGGACACAACGAACATTGATTTAATTCACCATCCGGAGTACTTCCCACCTTCAATTGAAGGTCAAAGCTTGATGAAGCTTGTCCCAACAGATGGGGCATACCTACAAAGCCACTTTCTTGACCTTTTAAATAGCGCAAAAAAGGAAATAAAGATAGGCTCACCCTACTTTATTCCTGGCTCAAAACTGTCTAATGCGTTATTATATGCTTTGAAACGTGGAGTAAAAGTGACTATACTCTTACCTAAAAAAGCAGATCACTTATTTGTAAAAGAAGCTGCCTATCCCTATTTCCAGCCACTTCTAAATGCAGGTGCAAGAATTTATATGTATGAAAAAGGCTTTTATCATGCAAAGGTGTTTATTATAGATGATGTTATCTGTGATATCGGCACTGCTAATTTCGATAAACGCAGTCTTTATTTAAACCATGAAATAAACTGTTATATTTATGATAAAACGGTTATTCAGGACGTGAAGGGACAGTTTAACGAGGAATTGGCCTTTTCTACTGAATTAACCATAGAAAGATACGAAAACCGCTCCATTTTCCATAAATGGAAAGAATCATTTTCTACCCTAATTTCAGCTTTTCTATAACGGTCCGTCCTTCATCGGGAAGGACCTTCTTACTTTTTCAAAAAGGAGGGAACATGTTTGAGAATTAGATTAGGTTATGTCTCACATGCATTGTCATTATGGGAATGCTCCCCAGCAAAGACCATGACTTTTACAAGATATAAGCAGCTTGAAGAAATAGAAAGAATTCAAAAACTCAAAGAAATCACGGCACATAATTTGCGTAGCACATTACGAATGATTTACTACAACATCGCCCATGATATTCACGTCTATAGAATGTCTTCATCTATTGTACCTTTAGCTACCCATCCCGAAGTCATGTGGGATTATCGGTCTGTTTTTAAAAAACAACTAAAGGAAATCGGTACTGCTGTAAAAAAAAGTAAAATCCGTGTAAGCTTTCACCCGAACCAATTCACATTATTTACAAGTGACAAGGAACATATTACAGACAATGCAGTTATTGATATGCAGTACCATTATGACCTTTTAGATGGAATGGGCCTAGCGGATATCTCAAATATTAATATCCATGTCGGAGGAGCCTACGGTGACAAGATTACGGCAATAGAGAGATTTCATCAAAACATTGTAAAGTTACCAGATCACATAAAAAAGAGAATGACATTGGAGAATGATGACAAGACCTACACAACGGAAGAAACCCTTAAGGTTTGTAAAAAAGAACAGATTCCACTCGTATTTGATTATCATCACCACCAAGCAAATCTTGGCTCAACTGACCTTTCGGAGCTATTACCTGAGGTTTTTTCCACTTGGGATCATTTTGGCATTATTCCTAAGGTTCATATTTCTTCACCCAAGTCTGAAAAAGAATTTAGAAGTCATGCAGACTACGTGGACGCAGAGTTCATTTTACCTTTTCTTCATCTTGCACGTGAAGTAGATCAAGATTTTGATATTATGATTGAAGCTAAGCAAAAAGACAAAGCTTGCCTCAAGCTTACTGAAGACCTTTCTAAAATTAGAGGTGTTAAGCGTATCGATGGCGGCACGATCGAATGGTAAAAGGTGTTCCTCAAGGTAAATTTTTTTTACCTCTTGGAACACCTTTTATTATTAATCCTCCATAAAAATACGAGCGTAATACATTGACTCATCATCTAAATCATGTTCTTTTTCCATTGATTCTAAATCATTCTGGCGCTTATCATCCGCGATTTGAAAGGAGCCTGAGATATTTGGTACTTTACCTTGTTTATTCTTGTCCACTCTACTCTTCCCCCCTCTCCTACTGTCCGTAGTATTTTCTGAACATAATGAGTGCATTCATAAACTACTAAATTTTTTCATACACAGATTGTTATTGGGGCACATTAAAACTAAATGGAAGGAGTGGAAAATAAATGGGAAACCCGATAGAGGCTGTCTGGAATTTACTTAAAACTCGACTTGATGCTGAGCCAAAATCACCCTTGCATGTAATTGAAGTAGGTGATGTATGGAAGTACCTCGCTGCACTTGAGGAATTTATTAGGTATGAGGAAATAGGTCTGAATACAACGGTTGATGATGAGATAAAAGAGGTATTAACTGACGCAATAAAACAATGTGAATCACAAGCAAAACGCCTTAGTGATTTCTTGACAAAGGAAGGAATTCCGCTTCCTAATACTGCAGCAGCTAAACCTGTCTCAGACCCAAACTCTGTGCCATTAGGCGTCAAATTAACAGATGATGAAATTGCAAATGGTTTGGCATTCAAATTTGTAAACTTAATGATGTTATGTGGGAAAGGGCAAGGAGACTGTCTTCGAAACGACCTTGGGCTAATTTGGGTAGAGTTTTATACTGAATCCCTTACCTTTGGAACTACACTAAAAACATTAATGAGAAAACGCGGCTGGCTTAAGGTACCACCCTACTATTATCCACCAGGAAATACATACGACAGCTAAAAGAATGACTGAAAAACAAAAAAACCACCTATATGGCGGTTTTTCATTTCGCAAACATTGGGGCGATCATTTGAAATAATTTAAAGCCTAGATAGACCCCTACTATCCCGGTGACACCAGCAAGGGCAGGTGGGGCTGGGATTGGTAATTTTAAAAGAGCAAATAGAAATCCTACAATAACTCCCGTGATTAGTGACAAAATGACTTCTTTCATTAAACTATAAACCTCCAATAATTAGAGTCATTTTATTTTGACCAATAAAATAACCCTCTACTCAAAAAACATCTGGGTATCAGGAAAAAGTCCCAACACCAGATGCTTCTTGTACCATTTTACATTTTTTCAGGTGCAGAAACTCCGATTAGAGCTAATGAGTTCTGTAATGTAATTTGTACTGCTTTCATGAGTGCTAAACGTGCTTTTGTACGATCCATATTTTCTGAATCTAGTACCTTTTCCGCATTATAGAAGCTATGAAGAGTAGAAGCCAATTCATTGATATAATTTGTGATTCGGTGTGGCAAACGCTTTTCAGCAGCTTCTGAAACTGCAGCAGGGAACTCGCCAAGCTTTTTCAATAAATCTACTTCTTTTTCAGAACTAATTAGAGATAGCTCCAATTCTCCCTCAAGTGACACTCCCATTTCTTGACCCTGACGAAGCATACTACAAATACGTGCATGAGCATATTGTGCATAGTACACAGGATTCTCATTCGATTGTGAAACTGCTAAGTCTAGGTCAAAGTCAAGATGTGTATCTGAACTTCTCATCGCAAAGAAATAGCGTACAGCATCTAAGCCGACTTCTTCGATTAAATCACGCATGGTTACTGCCTTACCTGTTCGTTTACTCATTTTCATCTTTTCACCGTTTTTATAAAGGTGAACGAGTTGAATTATTTCTACCTCTAATGTATCAGCTCCATAGCCTAATGCTTGAATAGCAGCTTTCATTCGAGGAATGTATCCATGATGGTCCGCACCCCAAATGTTGATTAACTTTTCAAAGCCTCTTTTCAGCTTGTCCTGATGATAGGCAATGTCAGGTGTTAAATACGTATAAGAACCGTCATTTTTAATTAACACACGGTCTTTATCATCTCCGAATGTCGTAGAACGGAACCAAGTTGCACCTTCTTCTTCATAGATATGTCCTTTATCACGAAGAGCGGCTAACGCATCATCGATCTTACCGTTATGATAAAGAGAAGTCTCTGAGTACCACTCATTAAATTCAACTCTAAATTCCTTTAAATCATGTTGGAGCTTTGCCATCTCATATTTAAGACCATATTCACGGAAAAAAGCAAGACGCTCTTCCTCAGTTACAGTTGAATACTTATCGCCAAACTCTTCAACAAGCTTTTTACCGATTCCAACTATATCTTCTCCATGATAGCCATCTTCTGGCATTGGGTAGTCTTGACCAAGCGCTTGAAAATAGCGAGCTTGAACGGATAAAGCTAAATTGTTAATTTGATTTCCTGCATCATTGATGTAGTATTCACGTGAAACCTCATATCCTGCCTTCGCTAAGATATTACATAATGTGTCACCTACAGCAGCTCCACGGGCATGTCCTAAATGAAGGTCACCTGTAGGGTTTGCAGAAACAAACTCAACTTGAACCTTTTGCTTATTTCCTATATTGGTTTCTCCATAAGCCTGACCCGCTTCTAGGATTGTTGGTACTAAATCTGTTAGATAACTATTGTTCATATAGAAATTGATAAAACCAGGTCCTGCAATTTCAATTTTCTCAATAGAAGCCTTCGATTTATCAAAATTCTCAACAATGCTTTCTGCAATGGCACGTGGAGCTTTTTTCGCCACTCTTGCTAGTTGCATTGCCATATTCGTAGCATAATCCCCATGCGCTTTTTCCTTTGGTAATTCTAAAATAACGTCCGGAACTTGGTCTTCTGTTGCTAAACCTGCTCTGACAACAGTATCCTTTATTTCAGCTTTTAATTTCTCTTTTACTTGATCAACGATATTCACCTTGCTTTTTCCTCCTCATATGTAATTGTCATCGCATATCTACCAACCTGATCCCCTTGCATTTGTAACTGATAAGCAAGAAAGAGTTTTCCTTTGAGAGAATGCTTTGATGGCGTAAATTCAATATTATTTGTATCCGTAAGTAGCTCAAACACACCATGTGGGCTTTCATAGCTTCCCATTGCTTTTTTACCTTTTGCAAAAAGTTGTCTCATTTTAACAGCACCTGAACGGAGGATTAACACTTCTCCTTCAGCTATTTTAATAATGGTGTTTACATTTCCTGTCTCGTTATTTTCAATAAATCGCAGGAATGTCGCTTCATCTTTTATGTAGTATTGGCCTTTAGCCTCGATTGTAACATTCTCTTTTTGATTGGCTTGGCGTATTTCAGTATTCAGCTTCACTTTAATAGGCCGTCCAGCCACTAAAGGTTGATTCACTCGCATTGCACTTCCTTATTATGTAGGTAATTAGCTTTAGATTTGTCTTTGATACAACAGCTATTTGTATCAGTATTCCATATAACTTAATAAGTATAATCATTCTGTGTTGAAACTTCAATCGTTGGTATATGTTTATTAGTAAATCACTTTGAAACTAGACCGTTCATTTTCGCTACAGGCACTTGCTTTCCGCGGGGAGGGATTCGAGCCTCCTCGGCGCTTTGCTCCTGTGGGGTCTCGAACTTCCCTCATTTCCCGCAGGAGTCAAGTGCCTTCCGCTCCAATTCACTCTTGCGAATTACTTAGAGTGTCGTCTCTATTAATACAAAGAAGCTATACTATATTTCTATAGTATAGCTTCTTAAGCAATTACTTCTTATTTTACCCACCCTAAAATCATTTCACGGATAAGCTTGCTTGCTGTATTTGCTGTTTGTTCTGATGGGTCGTAGATTGGTGCTACTTCTACTAGGTCTGCTCCTACCACATTTACGTTTGATCTTGCTATTTCGTGGATGGATGCTAGTAACTCTCTTGATGTAATTCCACCTGCGTCTACAGTTCCTGTTCCAGGTGCATGAGCAGGGTCTAATACATCGATGTCAATCGTTACATATACAGGACGTCCTGCTAGTGTTGGTAATATTTCTTTTAATGGCTCAAGTACCTCAAATTTTGAGATGTGCATTCCTACTTCTTTAGCCCATTGAAATTCTTCTCTCATTCCTGAACGAATTCCAAATGAGTAAACGTTTTTAGGACCGATTAGCTCACAGGCCTTTTTAATAGGTGTTGAATGTGATAATGGTTCACCTTCATAATCATCACGTAAATCTGTATGTGCATCCATATGGATGATCGCTAAATCAGGATACTTTTTATACATCGCTTTAATAACAGGCCAAGAAACTAAGTGCTCTCCACCCATACCTAAAGGAAATTTATCTTCAGCTAGGACTTTATCAACAAAACTCTCAATCTCATCAAGGCTTTTTTGCGGATTCCCAAACGGTAGTGGGATATCACCAGCATCAAAGTATTTTACTTCCTCTAAATGGCGGTCTAAATAAGCGCTATACTCTTCTAATCCAATTGATACTTCACGAATACGAGCAGGACCAAAACGTGAACCAGGTCGGTAACTAACTGTCCAGTCCATCGGCATTCCGTATAGAACTGCCTTACTTTCCTCAAAATTCGGATGACTTTTTATAAACACATTACCTGAATAAGCTTCGTCAAAACGCATCTTACTTTTCCCTCCGATATCCATAGATAAGAGGCGCCTAACATAAGGCGCCCTTTTAAAATTTATTTTACTAGATCAGCTACAAATTTAGGTAAGACAAATGCTGCTTTGTGTAGCTCTTTCGTGTAGTATTTAGTTTCAATTTCGTGGAAACGATCTTCACTCACTTCAAGTGGATCGTGTTTTTTCGAACCAATTGTAAACGTCCATAAACCACTTGGGTATGTTGGAATGTTTGCAGTGTATAAACGTGTGATAGGGAAGATTTCCTTTACATCACGTTGCACATTTGTAATTAATTCAGGAGTAAACCAAGGGTTGTCCGTTTGAGCAACAAAAACACCATCTTCTTTAAGTGCTTTTGAAATTCCAGCATAAAAACCTTTTGTAAATAAGTTTACTGCAGGGCCAACTGGCTCTGTAGAATCAACCATGATTACATCATATACATTTTCACTTTGAGCGATGTGCATGAAGCCATCGTCTACTTGTACGTCAACACGTGGATCTTCTAATTTGCCTGCGATTTCAGGTAAATATTTTTTAGAGTACTCGATTACTTTTCCATCGATTTCTACCAATGTTGCTTTTTTTACGCTAGGGTGTTTAAGAACTTCACGGATAACTCCGCCATCTCCACCACCAACTACTAATACATTCTCTGGATTTGGATGTGTGAATAAAGGAACGTGTGCAACCATCTCATGATATACAAACTCATCCTTAACCGTTGTCATAACCATTCCATCTAAAATCAACATATTGCCGAATTCTTCTGTTTCTACCATATCAAGCTTTTGAAATTCTGTTTGCTCTGTATGTAATGTACGTTTAATTTTCGCTGTAATTCCAAAATTCTCTGTTTGTTTTTCAGTAAACCATAATTCCACTTTTAGCAACTCCCTTTCCTAAATAAGCATATTATTTTCTAGAGTACCCTTTAGGTAACATTTCAAACCAATAATTAACTATTTCATCTATGTGTTTAAAGGCATTCTTTTCCTGTATTTCCATGATTCTTAGCTAACGAAAAAAGTATAGAGTAAAGTGTCGAAAATGTAAAGAATCTACGGTTGTTTTTTACTCGAATCTTGACCGTTTCATTCCGCTGCAGGCACTTGCTTTCCGCGGGGAATCATGAAAAAGCCCAACTGCCGGCTTTTTCAAGGGCGGATTCCCATTGGGGAGGGATTCGAGCCTCCTCGGCGCTTGCGCCTGTGGGGTCTCGAACTTCCCTCTACTCCCGCAGGAGTCAAGTGCCTTCCGCTCCAATACACTCTTCAATCTTCACGAAAATACCATAGAAATATTCAACTTGAAAAACTAGACATTTTTTTTACTAGTTTCACGTTTAAAAAGAGCTTTATAGCCTAATACTGTTAGATAGTTGGAAAATGATCGGAAGAACTATGGCCATTTTGGTCTGTATTAGGTGAGGTGAATACATTGGAAATCATTACGAGTGATCGTTTAAAAAGTACGATTAAATATCTTCGGGCTTTATTTATTATTGGTTTAATCCTATCAATCTTTTTCATGCTAGGTTTGCTTGGTATACTAGCCTATGCAAAATCTCAGGGAGCTCCACCATTAGCCGTACCACAAACGACGTTGTTTTATGCAAGTGATGGCTCGATTATTGAAGAAAGCCATCGAGGTCAAAAAAGATACTGGGTTCCCCTTAATGAAATATCACCTACCATCTTAGACGCAACAATTTCTATTGAAGATCGAAATTTTTACCAACACAACGGTTTTGATTATAAACGTATTGCCGGAGCAGCTATAGCTGATATTAAAGCAATGGCAAAGGTACAAGGTGCTAGTACGATTACCCAGCAGTATGCTAGAAATCTATTTTTAGAGCACGAAAAAACATGGAGTCGTAAAATTACGGAAGCTCTTTATACGGTAAGACTTGAACTTAACTATAGTAAAAAAGAAATTTTAGAAGGCTACTTAAATACGATTTATTATGGTCACGGAGCTTATGGAATCGAGGCAGCAGCCAAATACTATTTTGGAAAATCTGCTAACGAACTTTCGCTAGCTGAGTCAAGTATGTTAGCTGGAATTCCAAAAGGTCCTAGTCGATATTCACCTTATGAAAACCTTGAAAAAGCAAAGAGTCGTCAAAAAATCATTTTAAACTCAATGGTTACAAATGGGTACATTACGAAAAAAGAAGCAGAAGAAGTGTACCAAACGAATCTATCATTTTTTAAAAGTGAAGATTTAGGAAGAGAAAGAATTGCTCCATATTTTCAAGATGCGGTTAAAAAGGAGTTACTCACTCAGACAAATATTGATGAAAAGACAATTGAAATGGGTGGGCTACGTGTCTACACGACTCTTGATCCGAAACTTCAAAAGGTAGCAGAAGAACAAGTAGCCAAAAATGTAAGCCCAGACTCTGAGATTCAACTCGGATTCGTAGCGATGGATCAATATACTGGAGAGGTAAAGGCTTTAATTGGTGGCAGAAACTATGAAGATAGTCCATTTAATCGGGTTACACAAGCAGAAAGGCAGCCAGGTTCAACATTTAAACCTTTTCTCTATTATGCAGCACTCGAAAATGGCTTTACCCCATCTACTGAACTTAGAAGTGAGGTAACCACTTTCCTTTATGATGATGGGAATAGCAAGTATACCCCTCATAATTTCAATAATTACTATGCGAACGGTACAATTACTCTAGCTCAAGCATTGGCATTATCGGATAATGTTTTCGCAGTTAAAACCCATGTTTTCATAGGGGAAAATTCTCTCGTGAATATGGCAAAAAGACTAGGTGTTACGAGTGATCTAGTAAATGTACCTTCCTTAGCACTAGGGACTTCTACTGTTAAAGTCATTGATATGGTAAATGCATATGGTGTAATTGGCAATGGCGGTCAAAAGATCAATCCAGTTTTTATAAAAAAAGTTGTTGATCATAAGGGTGATGTGATCTATGAGGCTGAACAAAGTAAGGAACAAGTCCTTGATCCGAACCTGGCATTTGTGACGACACATATGATGACAGGGATATTCGATGCAAAGTTAAATGATTATACCCGTGTAACTGGACAAACCATTACAAATTCATTAACGCGACAATATGCTGGAAAAACAGGAAGTACGAAAACAGATAGCTGGATGATTGGCTATTCACCTCAGCTTGTAGCAGGAATATGGACTGGTTATGATCGTGATGAAAAAATAACATTAACTGCTGAAAAACAATATGCTAAAAAAATCTGGGCTGATTTTATGGAAGAGGCACATGCAGGAAGAAATGTTACTGCCTTTAAACCGACTGAAGGTGTAATCGGTGTCTATGTAAACCCGGACAACGGGAAGCTCGCTACAAACGCCTGTCCAATTTCAAGACTCACTTATTATGTAAAAGGGACAGAGCCTACTGAATACTGTATGGACCATGTGGATCATTATGAAGAAATAGATGAAGAAAAACAGCCAGAGGAAGACTCTGAAAAGGATAAAGGCTGGTTTAAGAAAATATTTGATTGGTTTTAATCTCAGGAAGTTCAAGGTACCCGAAGCTATATGTACTCCATATAAATTAAAAATCCCAGGAGCATGTGTCCTGGGATTTTTAGTGTCCTAGTTTCAGTGTGTGTTAACACTGTAAATTTAGTTTACTTATTTTATAAGAAAAGCTCAAGCACAACATGTGTTGTTCACGAAAATGTCACAAGTTTGTCAAAATTTCTTCGTTGACAAATTTAGTTTTCAACATGAAGACCTTGTTTAAGTTCATCACTAGAGCGATTCCAAATGCCTTCATTATGTTTTTGTAAGAAGTTTGCTAAAAGTTTCTTGGACTTATCATCCATGTGGTCAACAATAATTTTACGTTTCATCGACTTATCCATTAAATTCACATGCACTGGTAACGACTTGTAGCCTCGACGAATTTCTCGGTCAACCGTCATTTCGCAAGCTGTTACACCAGCATAATAACCGCCCTCTTTAGTACGGTCAATTGTTACCCAAACAAGCCAAAAAGGTTTTCCGTTAGGCACATCTTCTTTATTTGGTAAAAATTTGATTCCTTTTTCAACGACACTGCGTGCATGCATCGCTCCTATATCAACAAATACATCTTCATTTTCAATATCTACAAAAACCGGTGAGATGTTTTCCAGACTTAAAGTACCTACCCCAAATCCACCATGCCCATCTGTAGAATCATTTTTAATAATATTAAAAGCAATCTTCTTTTTCTTTTGTTCCTGATCCATAATTCCGTGTCCTCCTATCACTTTATTCAAAAGTTTACAGTTTCTCATTTGAATCTAGACCGTTGCTTTCCGCAGGAGTCAACTGCCTTCCGCTCCAATCTACTCTCCAAAATTACACCCCAAAAAGCGAACCAAATACACCTTGCAACAGACTAATGACAAATGGTATGACGGTGTTAAATATTGGCTGTATTGTATATTGATCAAGTGGTGTTATGACTAAGAATAGGAAAATAATGATTCCATAACTTTCATATTGAGTCATCTTAGCACGGATATCCGCAGGTGCTAAATCCTCTAAAATTCGATATCCATCTAAAGGTGGAAATGGCAGTAAGTTAAAGACAAATAAAAGTATATTTAAGTAAATGAGCATCTCAAAAAACTGAATAGCCCCATCCTGAACTACAGGAGACATTGAACCTAGAATTCCAGTCTTTGCAAATAAGTAAAGCAGACAAAAACCAATTGATGCCACAATCAAGTTACTGATCGGCCCAGCAATCGAGACGAGCACACCCGCTAACCTGGGACTCTTAAAGAAGAACCGGTTTACAGGTACAGGCCTAGCCCAACCAAATCCAACTATGAAAATAAGCAATGTACCAATTGGGTCTAAGTGAGCAAGTGGTGACAAGGTTAGTCTTCCTTGATTTTTCGCAGTAGGATCACCAAATTTGTATGCAACATATGCATGCGCAAATTCATGAACAGTAAAAGCGATCAAAAGGACAGCAACCACATATGGAATTTGTTCCAATGGAAAAGCCAAAAATCGTTCCACAAAAAATCCCCTTTATATCAGTTATTCATTTTTCTTTATTTACCATATACTCTAAGTATACAATAATAATGTTATAAATAGAAAATACTACATACTAACAACATAAGGCCACTATAAAGGAGAGAAATACATGCCATACGTAACAGTAAAAATGCTAGAAGGTCGTTCAGAAGAACAAAAAAAAGCACTAGTCGAAAAAGTAACAGACGCTGTCTCTGAAACAACAGGAGCACCAAAAGAAAAAATTGCAGTATTCATTGAAGAAATGTCCAAAAACCACTACGCACTTGGCGGAAAAAGACTAAGTGATGAATAAATTTTTTCAGGGGAAGCCTAATTGAATAGGCTTCTTTTTTAGTGCTATTTTAAAGGTTAATTCCATGAATCTTCCAGGGAGTGAATTGGAGCGGAAGGCACTTGACTCCTGCGGGAAGTGAGGAAAAGTCGAGACCCCGCAGACGGAACGTCGAGGAGGCTCGACTTCCTCCCCGCGGAAAGCAAGTGCCTGGAGTGCAAAGGAACGGTCCAAGTTCAAATTGTAAATCACATTCCTATACAATTCACCCTTGCAATCCCCTTCAAAAACGAATATTATATTTAATGGTTCAAAAATCGTTCGTATTTCGGAGGTTCCTTCTTTATGTTTAAGTTCTTTAAATTAAATGAATTAAATACCAACGTTAAAACAGAAGTCATTGCTGGTATCACTACCTTCCTAACAATGGTATACATCGTAATTGTTAACCCTATTATTCTCTCAGATGCAGGTGTACCTTTCAATCAGGTATTCACAGCAACCATTATAGCAACAATCATCGGAACACTTTGGATGTCATTGTTTGCGAACTATCCAATCGCAATCGCTCCTGGAATGGGGCTTAACGCTTATTTTGCCTATTCCGTTGTAGGCACAAACGAAAACATTTCATATGAAGTGGCATTCTCAGCCGTTTTCTTTGCAGGTTTATTATTTATCATTTTATCTTTAACACCGTTTCGTAAAAAACTAATTGAAGCGATTCCTGAAAACTTAAAGCACGGAATTACTGCTGGAATCGGTTTGTTTATTGCTTTTATCGGACTCCGCTTAACAGGGATTGTTACTGCCCATGAAGCAAATTTAGTGACACTTGGAAATCTTCACGACCCTAGTGTAATTTTAGCTCTAGTTGGGCTAGCTGTTACACTTGTCTTAATGTCCTTAAATGTTCACGGAGCACTATTCATCGGAATGATCATTACTGGCGCAATTGCTTTCTTCACTGGCCAACTTGAGTTCAAAGATGGATTAGTAGCCCTTCCAACTCTTTCTGAAGGTCTGATTGTAGCTAATCCATTTGCTGCGATTGGTGATGTGATTCAGTATGGTTTATATGCAGTTGTATTCTCCTTCCTATTGGTTACTATTTTTGATACAACAGGAACAATGGTTGGGGTAGCTCAGCAGGCTGGACTAATGAAAGGTAATAAAATGCCTCGTGCACGTCAAGCTTTACTAGCAGATTCTGTTGCTACAACAGCAGGCGCCATGTTTGGTACGAGCCCAACGAGTGCATATATTGAATCATCTGCTGGTGTTGCAGCTGGTGGTCGTACAGGATTAACTACGTTAACAGTTGCTATTTTATTCGGGGTTGCAGCATTTTTCGGGCCACTTGTTGGAGCTGTATCTGGAATAGCTGCGATTACAGCACCAGCTTTAATTATTGTAGGAAGCTTAATGATGGGGGCAATCTCACATATTAAATGGAATGAGTTAGATGAAGCATTTCCTGCATTTTTAATTATCCTAAGCATGCCACTAACATCAAGCATAGCAACTGGAATTGCATTAGGATTCATCTCATATCCTTTAATGAAGGTTGTTAAAGGTAAATGGCGAGAAGTACATCCACTTGTTTATTTATTTGCAGTGCTGTTCTTCTATCAACTAGCATTTCTGCCACATTAATATATTAAAAGGAGCTATCTGCATAACCTGCAAATAGCTCCTTCCTTTTTTTATGAAACGACAACTTGTCCACGTATTTTCTCAATGTATGTGTAAGCCTCTTCGATTTCTTCTTCTGTGTAACGCTGTTTACTTTTTAGGGTGAAAATTTTATCTTGTACCTCTTCTTTTGCTAATCCTTCAAAATAAAGGACGGTTGACACTAACTCAAGGAATCTAGCATTTTGTTCATTTAGGTCCATAATGCATTCCTTTAAAGGTGGTAGATCTTCTAGTTGATAATGACTTAAAAATTGCTCACCTGTCTCCGTTAAGGTGTAGCGATATTGAAAGTAGCCACCTTTCTTTTCTTTTACCTCATTTAAGAAACCGAGATTACATAATTCTTCAACACGTAATGTTAGCTCTTCAGAGTACGGTCCGTAAAAGTGAAAATCATATTTTTCATAGAAAGGAAAATTAACCTTTTTTGCAATATAGATCATTTTTTGAAGCTTTTTTCGGCCAATGATTTCCCCAGCCTCTGAAAAAGCCTTCATAATTTTTGCGTGTTCAGTTAACAAAGCCCCGTCACTCCCAACAATAAGTTCAATTTATCTCAAGTAAGCTATGTAAGTCCTATAGCTCAAGTAGCTCTTGAATTTTCTTTTTAATATTTCGTTTTGTCGATACATCCTCAATAAAATCTTGAGGAAAATATAATTTATGATCTGTACGGCGTTTTCCTGAAATGGCATCAACGATATCTGATTGACGTGACAACTCACGTAATTCACCACTTGGCATTTGCAAATGAATAGGTAGTCGTTCTTCTTCCTCACCAGGACGGTAAAAATCGTATGGAAGATCTGATGATGAATCCACAACTAAATAATACTCTGGATCAATACCCGCTTTTTTGAAGAGCTGGGTTAGTTCCATAAGCTTCATCATCTGTTCATTATTCGGACTAAATTCCACGTATTGGAATAAATTACGGTTTATAAAACGACGACATAAGTCACTTAAGATTGCGTCATCCTCTTCTTGCCATACTTGAAAATAATACAAAACGATGGATTCATCTAGCTTTACATATTCTTCTACATTCACTTCTTCTTCAAATAAGGAGTAAAAATGAATTGGATGTATTTTAAAAGAGTAATATTCTTGATGTAGTTTTTTTGCTCGATGGAGTATTTTCGATAATATAACCTCAGAGCTTCTAGTTACCGGATGGAAATAAACTTGCCAATACATTTGGTAGCGACTCATAATATAGTCTTCGACGGCATGCATTCCGCTGCTTTTTATAACAACTTGATCCTCTTGAGGTCGCATAACACGTAATATTCTTTCCATGTCAAAATGGCCATAACTAACCCCGGTATAGTAAGCATCACGCTGTAAATAATCCATACGGTCTGCATCAATTTGACTGGATATCAAACTGACAACAAGTTTATTTTTATACGTTTTAGCAATAACCTCAGCCACTTTTTTGGGGAAGGTTGCCCCCATTCTCTTAAGGACACTATTAACCTCCGTATCACCTAAAATAATGGCTTGGGTAAAGTCCTCGTGATCAAGGTGAAATACTTTTTCAAATGAATGTGAAAAAGGACCATGTCCTAAATCATGTAAAAGCGCTGCACATAAACACAGGAGACGTTCTTCATTGTCCCAATGCTCTCTGTCCTTAAAACTATCATCAATAATCCGACGGACAATTTCGTACACACCAAGAGAATGGTTGAATCTACTATGTTCTGCCCCGTGGAATACTAGATAGGTTGTTCCAAGCTGGCGAATTCTGCGTAGGCGTTGAAACTCACGTGTTGCAATTAAGTCCCAAATTAAGCGATCTCTTACATGAATATAGCGATGTACTGGGTCTTTAAAGACCTTTTCTTCGGTCAATTTCCCATTGGCATTTGTCATATTATTACCTCTTCCATCTATAACTCTTTTCAAAAATTACTTTTTAGTTTAGGGCTCATCTATGACTTGTTTTTTATTATATAGGTTTATCTTGGTCAAAAAAACCCATTTTCGTACAATTTTCTACAAAGATTTTTCGCCATTCTACTTCAAAAGAGAAATAAAAAATCACCTTTGTAAGTGATGAAAGGCGATTTTTTAACTCTTGTTTAACTTCTTTTCTACTTTATCTATCAGCTCATCTTCGTTCGGTGCTGACAGTGGGCGATTGTTCACAAACGCAAACGATTTTTTCCGGCCAGGGCCACAATAAGATTGACAACCGATGTCAATTTTAGCATCTGGGTCTATTTTTTTTAGACGAGGAAGCAACGTTTTTACGTTAGTAGCCTGACAATCGTCACAAATACGAAATTCATTGGCCATCAAAATACAAATCCTTTCTATGCTTAACACCATCAAGTGGTAGACGCTCGAAATATATACATTGCTAAGGGGTATTTTACATTTTATCGACAGCCTTTGCAAGTAGTCCTGACTATTTCCAGAAATACACTTATTGGATTTTTTTATAATTTAGCAACATCATAGTGTAGTTTGTCGTCCAGCTCCAGTGCCACTGACCGAGGCACTTCCGCCGCATATGTATAAAATCTATTATCCTTTTAAGAATTTTGGTATAAACATTGTTTCTATTGGAAATGATGTAGGTAATAGAGCAATGATTACATAAAATCTTGCCAAACATATATATAAATTGGGAGTTGAGTATAATGAAAGAAAGACAAGATGCCTGGACAGAGGAAAATGATTTATTATTAGCTGAAACCGTTCTTAGACATGTACGTGAAGGTAGTACACAATTAAATGCATTCGAAGAAGTAGGAGATCGACTTAATCGTACGTCAGCAGCATGTGGTTTCCGCTGGAATGCAGTTGTAAGACATGATTATGAGAAAGCTTTGGCTCTAGCAAAAAAGCAACGCAAGCAACGTCAACGTGCGTTAGGTCAACAGCAGCCAGTTAAAAAGAATCTATTATATACACCACCTACACCTTCAATCGAAGAGTATACTACAGAGTTTGGAAATGAAATGAATACACAGGTAGAAACAGCACCTGTTGAAACATATACTAAGAGAGAGCCAGTAAGACAACAAGCCTCTAATTCTCTATCAATTGATAGTGTTATCTCTTTCTTGCAATCATTAAAAGGTAGAGACGTATCTGTTGATGCTATGCATAGAGAGAATGAGAGATTGAAAAGAGAACATAGTGAGCTTTTAAGACAAAACGAGGAGCTTACTCAACAAGTGGCTAAACTTGAACAGAGTGCTATTTCGATTCAAGATGATTATGAGACACTGATGAAAATCATGAACCGTGCAAGAAAGCTCGTTTTATTTGATGAAGAAGAGCGTCCAGCAACTAAATTCAAAATGGACCGTAATGGGAACTTGGAAAAGGTAGCTGAATAAAGGATAATGAGTAGTTAACGCCCAGGAAGAGTAATGTCCTCCTAGGCGTTTTTTTAGTTAGGAAATTTAGAAAAGCGAGTATATCCAGGGGTAAAGCAAGTATTTTCTAGTTTACGCGAGAATAATAGTAGTCTAAGCGAATAAAACTAATTTAACGCGAATAAGTGATAGCTTTAGACGAATATCCTCTTATTTAACCCATCACTTTCTCATTCCGCTCCAAAATCCGTTGGTAATTGTACCTAAAAAGCTCCATTTCCTGCTCATTAAGCTCCGAAGCAAAGATTCGTCCACTTTCTGCCTTCAGCGTTTGTAAAAAATAGAGCATAATATCTTGTACATTCAAATCAACCTCTAGCAACTCAGATAGAGACGCCATTGTATCCGGAACAATTTCAGGAAACACAAGTTTGGTCTGTTCTCCCTTTAAGGAAAGTTGATAGAAATCTCTTATTAACTCCGCTCGCTTGCCTCCACTTCCCGTGATGCATAAATAGATTTGTACAGCCACGCCACCTCGTAATCTGCGTTGGGAGATTCCGGCAAACTTTTTACCGCCTATGCTTAAATCGTAACTCCCAGGACAGTATGAGCCTACAATTTCGCGAGCCTCTATCTCTTTAGCATAGTTTCCTAGCATTTTCCTAGTTAACTCCCACATCGCATCATATCCTCTATTAATATCAATCCCTTTTTCTGTATCCTTAAAAATAAGAGATAGATTTAAAACGCCCTCATCTAAAACTACAGCTAGCCCCCCGGAGTTTCGGACAATCACTTGGTAGCCATTGTCTTCTAGGTAACTTATACCCTCCGCTAAAAAAGGTAGTTTCGTATCTTGTATCCCCAATACAACTGTCTTGTGGTGAACCCAAGCGCGTGCGATAGACTCTGACTCTCCACTTCCAACAGAAGTACATAATGTGTCATCAAACGCAAACGATTGGAGTGCATCAAAGTGAGGACCTCTACTAGAATGGTCAATGATTCTCCATTCTGGTTGTTCTAAGAGTGAAAGAATATTACTCATGTTCAACTTCTCCTAAAGTTCGAATAAATTCCTGTCATTATACCATAGGCGAGAAGATTTGCTCAAAAGTCATAACAAAAAAGGCAACCCCGAAGAGCTACCCTTTTCCCAAATCTTATAAAGCCTGACTAGCAGTTATCAATGCTAGTTTATATACATCTTCCACGTTACATCCTCGAGAGAGATCATTTACGGGTTGATTTAATCCTTGTAATATTGGACCAACTGCCTCAAAGTTTCCAAGGCGCTGTGCAATTTTATAACCGATGTTACCCGCTTCTAGACTAGGGAAAATAAAGACAGTGGCATCTCCCTGAATGTCTGAATCTGGAGCTTTCTTTTTCGCAACGGAAGGGACAAAAGCTGCGTCAAATTGGAATTCTCCATCAAGCGTAAGATTTGGATCAAGTTCTTTTGCAATTTTTACGGCCTCCACTACTCTTTCTGTTTCAGAAGACTTAGCTGAACCCTTTGTTGAGAAGCTCAACATGGCCACTTTAGGGTCAATATCAAACATTTTAGCAGTTCGTGCACTTTCCACTGCGATCTCGGCTAAATCCTGGCTATCTGGAGCAATGTTAATGGCGCAATCGGCAAACACATATTTTTCATCACCACGGACCATGATGAATACACCAGATGTCTTTTTCACACCTTGTTTGGTTTTAATAATCTGAAGTGCTGGTCTAACCGTATCTGCGGTTGAGTGAGCGGCTCCACTTACTAACCCCTGAGCTTTTCCAGTATATACGAGCATGGTACCAAAATAATTTTCATCTACTAGAATTCTACGTGCATCTTCTTCTGTTGCCTTACCATTACGTCGTTCAATAAATGCTGTTACAAGCTGATCAATTTCAGAGTAGTTATTAGGATCATAGATTTCAACATTTTCTAATGATACATTCAATTCCTTTGCTTTCGCTTCAACCTCAGCTCGATTGCCGATTACAATTGGAACAACAACTTGCTCACTCGCTAAACGTCCAACTGCTGGTAGAATTCGTTCATCTAATCCTTCTGGAAAAACGATTTTTATGTTTTTACCGGTTACTTTCTGTTTTAAACTCGTGAATAAGTCACTCATTTTCAGGAACCCTCCCACATTAATCCAATATGTACTGTCATTAGAATAAAGCTTTTTTAGATAAAATTGAATTAAGTCCTGTTACAAATTATTGAACTTGTGCATTAACTTACACTTCAATCGTTCCCTTTTAAGATGATTTTAACCATGAAATTTAGATTTAAAGAATGTTCAAGGTTTAGTCACTTGGCTATAGGAAAAACTATGTTATAGTAATTGTGGATACATAGTAAATATATATGTTAAAAAATAGGAGTGATTTTACATGAGTGAAGCAGCTCAAACGTTAGATGGTTGGTATAGTTTACATGATTTCCGTACGATGGATTGGACTTTATGGAAAAGCGTATCAAGTGATGAGCGCCAAGCCGCTATTCATGAGTACCTTGGCATGTTAGAAAAGTGGAATGTAACTCAAACTAACGAGCAGGGTAGCCATGCTCTTTATTCTATTGTTGGGCAAAAAGCGGACTTTATGATGATGATTCTTCGCCCTACAATGGAAGAGCTAAATGAAATTGAAAATGAATTTAACAAGTCAAAGCTTGCAGAATTCACAATTCCTGTACATTCTTATGTATCGGTTGTTGAGCTAAGTAACTATTTACCAGCTGGGGAAGATCCATATCAAAATCCGCAAGTTTTAGCACGTTTATATCCGATTTTACCGAAAGCTAAGCATGTTTGCTTCTACCCAATGGACAAGCGTCGTCAAGGAAATGATAACTGGTACATGCTACCGATGGAAGATCGCCGTGGCATGATGAGAAGTCATGGAATGATTGGTCGCCAATATGCTGGTAAAGTAAAACAAGTAATCACAGGATCTGTTGGATTCGATGATTATGAGTGGGGTGTTACATTATTCTCAGATGATGTGCTCCAGTTTAAAAAGCTTGTATACGAAATGCGTTTTGATGAAGTAAGTGCTCGCTTTGGTGAGTTTGGAGCATTCTTCGTTGGTAATTTATTAGAAGAAGATAAAATTTCAAAGTTCTTACACGTTTAAAATTTACAAAGGCAGCCCATGTGGCTGTCTTTTTTTTGATAGAAAACTGTCATATCAGCAGAGATTTTTACATACGGTTTAGGGAATGGGTATTTTTCGTACTTTATCAAAACTTTTTTGGAACCCATTTTCGACTCCTTCAATAAGTTATAAAGAGCAAAAAGAGTATTATTGATTTATTTGCCTATCTATGTTGGTGATGAATCAAAGCTCCTTGTTAAGTGAGGTGAGAAAATGGCAGTTGTCGCACATACAGAAGAAGATGTAAAACTCTTAGCAAGGCTAATGCGAGCTGAAGCTGAGGGGGATGGAAAGTTAGGTATGTTAATGGTTGGCAACACTGGGGTAAATCGAGCAAGATCCGCTTGCATCGATTTTAAAAAAATTACGAATATCCGTAAAATGGTGTACCAAAGCCCCGGGGGATTTGAGGCAATCCAGAAGGGCTATTTTTACCAAGCCCCTAGACCTCAAGATATTGAGCTAGCACGAAGGGTTCTAAAGGGTGAGCGTTTCCACCCCGCTGAATTTTCGCTATGGTTTTTTAGACCTGCCGCTGAATGTCCAGCACAGTGGTTTAATCAATGGAACTCTGGCCGTTATAAAGCACATTGCTTCTATAAGCCTACCTCTGCTGATTGCCCACAGGTCTATTCAACATTTTAGAGAGATATTATTTACACACGCTAACTGTAAGGTAAGTCAAAACTATACTTAATTTTTTGAGGAGGTTTTTTTAAATGAGTCAAAACAATCCATACGATGGAATGACAAATCCTTATGCAGGATATGGTTACGGCGGATATGGTCAACAACAACCTTTCAATCCATACCAAGGTTATGCACCTGCACAACAACAATTTGGTTTTCCATACCAACAGCCGGTTCTTGATACTCCTGGGGCACCTGGTATGCCATTACCTGAAGCTGGGGCACAAGTACCAGGAATGCTTCCACTAGAGCAGTCTTATATTGAAAATATTCTTCGTCTAAATAAAGGGAAATTAGCAACGGTTTATATGAACTTTAACGGCAGCCGCGAGTCGTTTGTAGGTATTGTTGAAGCTGCTGGACGTGATCACATTATCTTAAGTGATCCGCAAACAGGCATGAGATATTTATTATTAATGGTGTATTTAGAGTATGTAACATTTGATGAGGAATTAGATTACGACTACCCATTCGCTGCAGGTGTTCCTGGGTTAACTACCTATGGACCTAGATAAATAATAAAGGAGAGTGTCCGAATAGGTCACTCTCCTTTTATTTTATAAATGTCTAATTGCAACAATACCAACTAACAACCAAGCCGCCAAAAACGCTAGGCCACCTAATGGCGTAATTGCTCCCAATACTTTTATTCCAGTTGTACTTAATACATACAAACTTCCTGAAAAAAGGATAATCCCGATGAACATCAACCAACCCGCTGTATTTAACATACCTGCGTTAGGTGATTTTGATAAAAGTATTCCTACAATAAAGAGTCCTGTTGCATGAAACATTTGATACGTTACACCTGTATTCCAGGTTTTTAAGTATTTTTCAGAGATTTTGCCCTCTAAACCATGTGCCCCAAATGCCCCCAATGCCACAGCAAGAAATGCATTAATGGCACCTAATAAAATAAATAATTTCATGATTTTTCGTCTCCTTTTTTAAAAAAACTCTAGTTATATAATAAACGAGACATGCCAAAATTCAAACTAAGATGTGGTATAGTTTAATTATCAGAATATTAATTGGTTGGTGATGTTCATTGACTTATTTACTTCGCCCATTAGGGGATAAGGCCATTCAAATTTTATTTACCTCCACAATCTCAGAAAAATTAAATAGGCATATTCAACATATCGCAAATACCATTAAAAGCAAGAAAATAGTTGGTATCATTGAGGTCGTCCCAGCTTTTGAAACCTTAACTGTTTATTATGAACCTATAAAAATATCACACAGCGCTTTAGAAGAAAGACTACACGGTATTTGTAGTGCTTCTTCTACTAAAGAGAGTATCTTAAAAAAAGAGATTGTCTCCATTCCTGTTTGCTACGGTAACCAGTTTGGTGAAGACCTTTCTCATGTGGCTAAGCATAATAATTTATCAGACCAAGAGGTTATCTCCCTCCATTGTTCCAAAGAATATCTTGTATACATGATTGGATTTTTACCCGGCTTTCCATACCTAAAAGGCTTACCACAAAAGTTACATACCCCAAGGTTAGCTGAGCCTCGCCTAAAAGTACCAAAAGGTGCTGTTGGAATTGGCGGGGATCAAACTGGTGTGTACCCAATCGAATCCCCAGGTGGGTGGAATCTCATTGGGCAAACACCTCTAACATTGTTTAATCCAGATTCTCCAAACCCTTTTTTAATAAAAGCTGGCGATTTTATTCGCTTTTTATCTATATCTGAATCTGAATTCAATGAAATAACCTTTGCAATTAAAGAAAATAACTATGTTGTTAAACGGGAAGTGATTCAAAATGAAGAAGATTGATTTAAATTGTGATTTAGGTGAAAGTTTCGGTTCCTATAAGCTAGGAAATGATGAACTCATATTAAGTGAAGTTACAAGTGCGAATATCGCTTGCGGCTTCCATGCTGGTGATGCTCATGTTATGTATAAAACTGTTTTGTTAGCTAAGGAAAAAGGGGTGGCAATTGGGGCCCATCCCGGTTTTCATGATATTGCAGGTTTTGGTCGAAGAGAAATCCCACATACACCGCAAGAAATTACTGAAATGGTTTTGTATCAAATTGGGGCACTCTCCGCCTTCTGTAAAGCTCATGAGGTGAAACTTAGTCATGTAAAGCCCCATGGAGCTTTATATAACTTGGCAGCAAAGGACGCTTTAATCGCAAAAGCCATTGCAAAGGCTGTAATTCTTTTTGACTCTGATTTACTGTTATATGGCTTGTCAGGAAGTGAGCTCATCAAAGCAGGGAAAGAGGTTGGACTGCACACTGTTTCTGAGGTTTTTGCAGATCGAACCTACCAAAATGATGGCTCGCTTACTTCAAGAAAAAGTGAAAATGCCCTTATTTCAGAGACTGAATTAGCATTATCACAGGTAATCCAAATGATCGAAACAAATACGGTTACTTCCGTTGAGGGACATTCTATTCCAATTGTGGCTGAATCGGTATGTGTTCATGGGGATAATGAGCATGCTCTACTTTTTGCAAAAGCATTACGGGAAAATCTAACAAAAAAAGGCGTTTCGGTACGCCCAATTAGGTGATAATGATGCAAATACCTTTATTTCAGGTTATAAAAAAAGGGCTATTAACCACCTTTCAGGATAAAGGTCGCTATGGATATCAACAATTCGGTGTGGTAACAGGGGGAGCAATGGATGTAGATTCCTTACGGATAGCTAATCTACTGGTCGGAAATCCGGTAGATGAAGCTTGTCTAGAAATTTCAATGCTAGGTCCAACACTTCAAGTCCTAGCAGATGAAGTCGTTATCTCGATTTGTGGTGCAAATTTAAGTCCCACAATTAATAATCACCCTCTGCCTCTATGGCAATCTGTAAAAGTCTACAAAAACGATATAATTAAATTCGGAAAACCTATTAACGGAATTAGATCTTATCTTGCTGTTTCTGGTGGTTTTTTTGTAGAAGAGGTGTTGGGAAGTAAATCCTATTACCAAAAAGCCAACCTTGGTACAAGTATCGAGGAAGGTAATCCTTTAATGGGGTTTTCTTCTGCTGAAAAGAAAAGAATGAGAGGCCTAGTACATTCCATCCAGCCACACTATGAGAAAGACATCACTGTTCGAGTGATTATGGGACCACATGATAATGAGTTTTCCACTGAAAGTATAGAGAACTTTTTTAAGGAACCCTACAAAGTTTTGCAAGCAGACAGGATGGGTTACCGTTTAAGTAGCAATTCACCGCTAAAACATAAGAATAAGGCAGATATTGCATCAGACGCTATTCCCCTTGGTGGCATTCAAGTACCTAGTAATGGTCAGCCAATTATTTTAATGGCTGACCGACAAACTACAGGAGGGTATACTCGTATTGGAACAGTCATATCTGCAGACATTCCTAAGATTGCTCAGGTGCCCCCAGGTGGAACGATTTCTTTTAAAAAATGTTCCATTGAAGAAGCTCATATTGTATATCAAGAAAGAGAAACGTTTATAAGCTTATTGCAAAAGCTAAGGAGGGATTGAAACAGAGTTTCCGTCCCTCCTCTTTTATCGGTTTGTAAAATATACGTTTAAGGCGTCTCTTGCTTTGGTTTGATCCTCTGGGCTTGCTTCGATTAAATAATGGTCGCCATCCAATGAGGATGTAAAGGATGTGATTCCTTGTGATTTTAAAAAGCGATCAATATCTGTTAAATGTTCACCTTGATTTAATAACGTTTTATGGCCTACAAATTGTTGATTAATGAAGACTTCGTATCTATCTTCATTTAGCTTTGCATCCGCTCCTGATTCAACTTCATCAAATGCAAAGACATCATTATACCCACCATTGCCAGTAGTAATTGGCATGAAACCACCTCCATACCCTATTTTTCATCAATAGAGGTCAATGTATGAATGGTAGTTTTTTTCTTAGACCATTATATCACTCTGAATCTAGACCGTTCCTTTGCGCTGCAGGCACTTGCTTTCCGCGGGGAGGGATGCGAGCCTCCTCGGCGCTATGCGCCTGTGGGGTCTCGCACTTCCCTCACTTCCCGCAGGAGTCAAGTGCCTTTCGCTCCAATCCACTCAACTTACATATAGAGCTTGGTCATTGAACAATTTTCAAAAATCAAATAGCGAATCACCGTTGCCATCGTCTTCTTTTAGTTTAGTGGTTTGGGTAGTTGGGACTGGTTGTTGAATGAATGGTGTTGTTGACATGGTCTGTTCACTCTTGCTTCTTTCTTCAACAACGAGATCACATAATGTTTGTATGATAACTAAGTGTTCTCTTACTTTTCCTTCGTTATTGGTTTGTTTGGCTTGGTCAAGTTCGGCTTGCATTTTTTCTAGGATTTTATGTAAAGGAATTTGCATGGTTCAATTTTTCCTTTCTTATTTTTTTAGGCGTTTGTCTTCGTATTTTAAACAGTGGTCTCCAGAGGATTGATGAACAGTTACTGAGGGCATTGTAGATGTTTTAAAATTGAATGCCCTGCAGCCCTTAGGAAATTTTGGGTCCCATGTTGTATAGAAATGTTTGCAATGAAAACAATTAATACGTTTGTTCAAAAAAATCACAACCTTACCTACAGTTCTCTTATATTGTATCTGATTTTAATTCGTTTTACAGTGAAAAGAACCGACTTGTCTCATTTTTAGGAGTAGTATTTTTAAAAAACAAGGAGAAACTACTCTCAAAAAGGGGTGAATATCATATGAATCAGATTATTAATGATATTAAGGAACATTCATTTAGACTTCAAACAGATGATGATTTACAAAGGATTGTTGATGCCATTGGTGATCGAAAGGTCGTGTTACTAGGTGAAGCCTCTCATGGGACTTCAGAATATTATACATACCGTGCCGAAATCACAAAGCGATTAATTCAGCAAAAAGGATTTTCAATAATAGCTGTTGAAGGGGATTGGCCTTCTTGTTTTGAAGTCAATCGGTATATTAAAGGGTATAACAACAACTATCAAAATGCTAAAGAGGCATTGGGACAATTTAATCGTTGGCCAACATGGATGTGGGCAAATGAAGAAGTCCTTCAATTAACAGAATGGCTGAAACAACACAATGATGCACAAGGTAAACAGGTTGGCTTTTATGGAATTGACGTATATAGCTTGTGGGAGTCCATGGAGGAAATCATACGCTATTTGGAGAAAATTAATTCTCCTGATGTTGAGACTGCAAAGAATGCCTTCGCCTGCTTTGAACCTCATAATCGAAAACCTGAAAATTATGGGGTTGCTGCTTCTTTTTTATCAGAGGATTGTGTTAATGAGGTAATTGAGCTGCTCCAGAAAGTGCGTACAAATTTCACCCAACACCATCCAGAAGAGGGTACTTTAAACCTTCAAGTAAATGCGCTTGTTGCTGCAAACGCTGAACAATATTACCGAGCTATGGTTCAAGATGATACTGCCTCTTGGAACGTACGCGACTACCATATGGCAGATACGGTGGACGAACTTCTTCATTACCATGGAGACGATGAAAAGGTTATTATTTGGGAACACAATACCCACATTGGTGATGCACGGGCAACCGACATGAAGGGCGAAGGACTAGTGAATGTTGGACAAATCATGCGTGAAAGGTTTGGACAAGAACAAGTATATGCCATTGGGTTTGGAACACATCGAGGTTCAGTGGTCGCTGCAAAAAGATGGGGAGATCCGTTGGAGGTCATGAATGTACCAGTTGCTGAAAGAAATAGCTGGGAAGATTTAATGCACGAGGCCGGTGCATATAATAAGGCTATTCTTTTTACAGAAAAGAATAAACACCTTTTTACCAAGCCAGTAGGTCACAGAGCAATCGGCGTTGTTTATCATCCTGAATATGAGCATTTAGGAAACTATGTGCCTTCAGTGATGTCTGACCGTTACGATGCCTTTATTCATATAGATGAGACAAAGGCATTAGTACCACTAAAAGTGAGCGTAGAAATGACTTAATGAAAGGGTACCTTCAATTTGCGAGGTACCCAATTTTAGTTTTTCTACTCGGTTTCCTTAATTACCAAAAGCTTTATTAATTTCCGATCACGTTCTTTAGCAGCAAGGGTTACTTCTTCTCGGTCATATTGATAAAATCCTTCTCCGCTCTTTGCCCCTAATTTATTGGACTGTACCTTTTCACTAATTGAACTAGGAGCCGTTGTACGCGTATCTAATTCTGGAAAAAGGTTACCCGTCACTTTTTCCCAAATGTCTAACCCTCCAAAATCTGCGATTTGAATAGGTCCATCAAAAGCCCAACGCATACCTGGTCCATCGGCAATTACACTATCAATTGAACGTGCATCTGCAATCCCTTGTTCTAGTAAATATAGTGCTTCCCTCACTACAGCTGCCTGAAGTCTATTCGCAATGAAACCTGGAATATCTTTTTGCAAACGTACAGCATTTTTCCCACATGCTATTAGAAGATCTATGACATGTTCAACAACTTCATCCTTTGTTTTTACACTAGGTACAACTTCAACTAAACGAACTAAATGAGCAGGATTAAAGAAGTGAACAACCAGCATACGTTCTGCAAACGAAACATCCTCTGCTAGTCTTTCAATAGAGTAGGTTGAGGTATTTGATGCAACGATTGTTTGGTCATCAATGAATGTTTCTAACTGTTTATAGATCTCTTTTTTCAACTCTAGTATCTCCGGAACAGCCTCAATAATTAGACTTGCATTTTTAGCAGCATGTTTCAAATCAGTAGAAAATGAAATATTAGATTCAATTCTTTCACTATCTTCTAAGGTTATGTATTTCTCTTCAGCCATTAGCTTTAGGTTTGTATGAATTTTTGATTTTGCAAGTTGTAATACCTGCTCATTAATATCGTAAATAACAACAGGAAATGATGCCGCTGCAAATACTTGACCTATGCCATGCCCCATTGTGCCAGAACCTAGAACACAAATTGTTTGTTGACTCATTATATTGCCTCCTCGGTAGGGTGTATTGTGTATATGTACTCTATAATCTGTTTGTCAGCAGCAAAGCCATGGGCTTCATATAATTTAATGGCAGAAGTAGGATTTTGGGTGTCAACGGTTAACCTAATTTCAGTTATGCCTGCTTGTTTCATTCTGTTCATTACCTCTCTCAAAAGGGCTTTTCCAACTCCTTGACCTTGATAGTTTCGATGAACAGCAATTGTTGAAATAACACCTTTACTTTCATCAGAAATATAGCTCGATACGAATCCAATTTTCTCACCACTTTCATTTACACAAAGCAGATAGAATTGTTCTGAGAACTCTGAACTAGCAAACTCGTATTTTACACTTTCTACTGTTAATTGGTCGGGACTTAGTCGCCAAGAAAATGCATCATTATTTATTAAAGCCCAATCGGCTGCATCGTCTAACTTTGGAGCGATAATTGAATAACCCTTTGGTAGCGTTACTTCTAAATCTTCAAGTGAATTACACTTATATGATAATAGATCTGTATGTTTTTCTAGGCCAAGCTTTTGAGCTAGTTCATTTTGTCCCTTACTATTGGTTCGTACCATTTGGTCATATATTACTTTTTGTTTGTCTTTTTGAGCTCGTCCTCTAAGATGCTCGATTGACTTGCGAACAAGTACGGTTCCAATCCCCTTCCTTCTAAAGTCAGGGTGTACGGTGCCATAACTATATACATGAATGGAGGAGTCTCCCTTTACATGACATAAAGCATTATAGCCAATGATTTTCCCCTCGTGTAAAACGACAAGTGTATTTTCTCTTATTTCTTCACCGGGCTCATCAAACCATTGGTTAAGCTCTTCAATAGTTGTCAGTTCCCCAACTCTTTCAACATGATAAATCTCATTGATTAAATCTGCAATTCCATTAATATCTTGATTTTGAAACATTCTAATTTCCATATAAAAAACACCTTTTCCCCCAAAAATATATAAAACAAGTATATAAGACACTTTGCTGTATAACAATTTAATATTTTCTGAAAGTTGCACCAACCTTCTCTTTTTACTGTCTTTTTTTAGAAAGAAATTAAAAAAAGTTATCTGTATTACCACAAAATAACAACTGTACTACAACAAAGAACTAAAAGCATAATTTGTAAATTTCATGGTTCAAACCCACATGTTCAAAGGTTCACAAATATGTCACTCCTACCCACTTATATCTTTAGACAGAACGTAGTATCTTATAAGTATAAAGCTGTTATATAAATAAAATGATCTCTGTTCTACAATCAAGGAGGGAATTTAAAAATGAAACAATGGCAAGGATTTACACTTGGTGACTGGACAACTGAAATTAACGTTAGAGATTTTATCTTAAATAATATATCAATTTATGAAGGTGATGAGTCTTTCTTAGCACCTGCAACTGAACCAACAAAAGCACTGTGGAAGCAAGTCATGGAGTTAACTAAAAAAGAACGTGAAAATGGTGGTGTCCTAGATATGGATACCGAGATCGTATCAACAATCACATCACATGGTGCTGGGTATCTAAATGCGAATCATGAAAAAATTGTTGGCTTACAAACAGACCAACCTTTTAAGCGCTCTCTACAACCTTTTGGTGGAATTCGAATGGCTGAACAAGCATGCGAATCATATGGTTACAAAGTGAATGAGGAAGTAAGCAATGTGTTTTCAAACTTCCGCAAGACACACAATCAAGGTGTATTTGATGCTTATAATGATGACATGAAAGCAGTTCGAAAAGCAGGGATTATCACTGGTCTTCCTGATGCATATGGTCGTGGGAGAATCATCGGTGACTATCGTCGAGTAGCACTTTATGGAATTGATAAGTTAATTGAAGAAAAGCAGGCAGACCTTCGCAATGGTCCAAAAACAATGACAGAAGAAGTAATCCGCCTTCGCGAGGAAATTTCTGAACAAATTAGAGCACTAGAAGAAGTAAAGGATATGGCAAAAACATATGGCTTTGACATATCAGAACCTGCTACAACAGCTGTAGAAGCTTTCCAATGGTTATATTTCGGATACCTTGCAGCCATTAAAGAACAAAACGGAGCTGCAATGAGCTTAGGACGCACAAGTTCTTTCCTGGATATCTATATTGAACGAGACTTAAAAAATGGCGTATTGACTGAGGAAGAAGCGCAAGAATTAGTTGATCATTTTGTAATGAAGCTTCGTTTAGTTAAGTTTGCAAGAACGCCTGATTATAACGAACTATTTAGTGGTGACCCGACGTGGGTAACTGAAGCCATTGGTGGGATCTCAATTGAAGGCCTTCCTTTAGTAACAAAGAACTCATTTAGATTTCTTCATACATTGGATAACTTAGGGCCTGCACCAGAACCAAATTTAACAGTATTATGGTCTACAAAACTTCCAGAGGCATTCAAAAAATACTGTGCAAATATGTCTATTAAAACAAGCTCTATTCAATACGAAAACGATGATATCATGCGTCCTGAGTTTGGAGATGATTATGGAATCGCATGCTGTGTATCTGCCATGCAAATTGGTAAACAGATGCAATTTTTCGGAGCTAGAGCAAACCTTGCAAAGGCATTACTTTATGCAATTAATGGTGGTGTAGATGAAAAACTTAAATCTCAAATTGGACCTACTTTTGCACCAGTCACAACTGAGTTTTTAGAGTATGAAGATGTAATAGAGAAGTTTGACAATGTGATGGAATGGCTAGCAGAACTTTATATTAATACTCTTAACGTTATTCATTACATGCATGATAAATATTCTTACGAGCGCATTGAACTTGCTTTACATGACACCGATGTGCAACGCACGATGGCAACGGGGATTGCAGGCTTATCTGTAGTAGCTGATTCATTAAGCGCAATCAAATACGCTAAAGTAAAGCCAATTCGTGATGAAAATGGAATTGCCATTGATTTTGAAATTGATGGAGACTTCCCGAAATATGGGAACAATGATGATCGAGTAGATAGCATTGCTGTGGAGCTTGTGAAAACATTTATGACAAAGCTTAAAAAGCATAAAACCTACCGTAACGCTAAACACACGTTATCAATTTTAACCATTACCTCAAATGTTGTTTATGGATTAAAAACAGGTAATACACCTGATGGCAGACGTGCAGGAGAGCCATTTGCACCAGGAGCGAATCCATTACATGGAAGAGATTCTAAAGGGGCACTAGCATCTTTAAGCTCAGTTGCAAAACTACCTTATGAATACGCGCTAGATGGTATTTCTAATACTTTCTCTATTGTGCCAAAAGCACTAGGGAAAGAGGAAGAAACGCAGGTTGTAAATCTAGTAGCGATTTTAGACGGATATGCAGTGAAAAAGGGGCACCACTTAAATATAAATGTATTTAATCGTGAAACCTTACTCGATGCAATGGAGCATCCAGAAGAGTACCCGCAATTAACCATTCGTGTTTCTGGTTATGCCGTTAACTTTGTAAAACTAACACGTGTGCAACAAATCGATGTGATTAATCGCACATTCCACGGAAGCTTATAGAACTATAATATAGAAGACAATTAAAAGAGGTTATGCTCATAAGCTAGCCTCTTTTTCAATCTAAAAGTAGCATGTAGTCAATTGCTTTAATGATTTTATGTGACGGGAATTACTTGAAACCGGGAAATGAGGGCACGTAAAACTGTTTATGTGACCGGAAATACCCGAAATCGGAAAATATGGGCACGTAAAATCGTTTATGTGACCGGAAATATCTAAAATCGGGAAATATGGGCACGTAACTCAAATCAAAACGATCTTTATGTTGCTAATGGGGGTTTTCTACCATGAAAGGTTATATTCATTCAATCGAGTCTTGTGGAACCGTTGATGGGCCAGGATTAAGATATATTGTTTTTACACAAGGTTGTTTATTAAGATGCCAGTTTTGCCATAACCCTGATACATGGGGGATTGGAAAAGGTAAAGAAATAAGTGTTGAAGAGATTATAGATGATTTAAAATCCTATCTACCATTTATCCAAGCATCCAATGGTGGGATTACAGTTAGTGGTGGAGAGCCTTTACTCCAGTTAGACTTTTTATATGAACTATTTACTGAATGTAAGAAGCTTGGCATTCATACAACCATAGATAGCTCAGGTGGATGTTATAGTCATGATGAAGAGTTTCAACAAAAACTTCAAAAGGTGTTAAAGGTAACAGACCTAATTCTATTGGACATAAAACATATTAATAGTCAAAAACATCTAAAGCTAACCGGTAAACCGAACGAGCATATACTAGAATTCGCCCAGTTCCTCTCTACCATGCACAAACCAGTCTGGATTCGTCATGTACTCGTTCCTGGTATTACAGATGATCCTGAAGATCTGAAAGAATTAAAGGGCTTTATCAATCAGTTAACAAATGTAGAAAAAATTGAAATACTCCCTTATCACAAACTAGGAGTATACAAATGGCAAGCACTAGGACTACGCTATCCACTTGAAGGAGTAGAACCGCCAACTCCAGAAACAATAAAAATGGCATCGGAGATTCTCTTATAACAATTGTGACAATTGGGGCCTGACCCCCGGTGCGTTAAAGCGTTAGCGCACCGGGGGTCAGGCCCCAAAATAGGCAAAAAATAAAACCCCCAATATGGGGGTTTTTGATTTATTGTGCTTGCTTTGTGTTTGGTATTAGTTTACTGCGTCTTTAAGAGCTTTACCTGGTTTGAACGCAGGTACTTTGCTTGCAGCGATTTCGATTTCTTCACCAGTTTGTGGGTTGCGGCCTTTACGAGCTGCACGCTCACGAACTTCAAAGTTTCCAAAACCGATTAGTTGTACTTTATCTCCGCCTTTAAGCGCATCTTGGATTGCATCGAAAACTGCGTCTACAGCTTTAGTAGCATCCTTTTTTGAAAGTTCACTAGCTTCAGCAACTGCATTTACTAATTCTGTTTTGTTCATCTTATCGTTCTCCTCTCAATTTTAACACATATTCTTTTTACCATGATTTTCACATAATAGCAATAGTTACTTAATTTCAACCCTACTAATCTGGTTGCTTTATAGTTCACATAAATAGATTAACCAAAAATAACCGATTTTAAAACACCAAATGTGAAAAATATGCAATTTTTTTAAGGTTTTTATATATTTTTTTACAAATTAGGGCACTCTATGAGCAAAATGATAGGATTACCATACTAGAATCTAGAAGATGGAGTGATTATTTATGGCCAAAAGAAGAAACCGTTTACTTGTTCCTGAGGCAAGAGAGGAAGTAGATAGACTTAAAGCGCGTGTTATGAAGGACAAGGGCTATTCAGCAAGTGAGCCTAATCAAGTTAAATTTGAGGTGGCTAACGAGCTAGGTGTACCTTTGAACGATAAATACAATGGGACACTAACCTCTAAGCAGGCTGGTAAGGTTGGTGGAGAAATCGGTGGAAGCATGGTAAAGGAAATGATAAAAATGGCCCAGCAACGCCTTTCAGATAAAAAGTGATACAGGTAGAGTCCTTGTGATACTTGACATAGATACCTACTTTTGCCCTTCTCTGTTTTCAAATTTATAAGTGACGACACATAAAATGATTGTTAACTTCAAACACTCTATTAAGAAGGAGGGCGAATATGAGAAAGGTTACATCTGTATTTTGGATCTCATTAGTTATCTCGGTTCTATTTGTGTTATGGGGGGTTATTTTTCCTGATCACCTGACAGAAGTCATGAATCGAGCTCAGAAATTTTTCATGGTTAGCTTCGGCTGGTTTTATCAACTTACAGCCACATTCTTTTTGATTTTTGCTCTATTTTTAATCTTTAGTCCATATGGAAAAATCAAGCTCGGGAAGGATGAAGATAAGCCAGAGTTCAATTACCCAACATGGTTTGCCATGCTATTCAGTGCAGGTATGGGGATTGGGTTATTATTCTTCGGCGTATCTGAACCAATTTCTCATTTTACATCTCCACCATCTGCAGTACCCGGTACAGGAGAAGCAGCCCGGGAAGCGTTGCGTTTTACCTATCTGCATTGGGGCTTTCACGCCTGGGCAATTTATGCAACGATTGCATTAGCTCTCGCTTATTACAAATTTAGAAAAGATTTGCCTGGATTAATGAGTGCTACCCTTTATCCTCTTATTGGAGATCGTGTTAAAGGCCCTATTGGTGTAGCCATAGATGTTGTTGCTGTGTTTGCAACTATTTTCGGAGTTGCTGCTTCTTTAGGTCTTGGTTCTCAACAAATTAATGGTGGACTAAGCTATTTGACAGGAATCCCAAACACCTTCAGCATACAACTTATTATTATTACAGTCATTACTATTTTATTTATGGCTTCGGCTGGAACGGGCATTAAGAGGGGTATCAAGTATTTAAGTAATGCAAATTTGATTTTAGCTGTAGTCCTATTTTTCTTTATGCTTTTTATTGGACCAACCGTGTTTTTATTAGATTTATTCACGACTACATTCGGTGGATATCTTCAGAACTTACCGAGCATGGGGTTAAGACTAGCTCCTTTTAATGAAGAGAGAGCAAGTTGGATACAAGGCTGGACAATTTTTTACTGGGCATGGTGGATCGCCTGGGCACCGTTTGTAGGTACTTTTATTGCCCGTGTTTCTAAAGGAAGAACAGTACGAGAGTTTGTTATAGCGGTACTCGTGATTCCTACGATTGTTTGTACCATTTGGTTTGCAGTATTTGGTGGAACAGCTATCTATTTTGACTTTAATTTTGACACAAATATTGCTGCTCAAAGCTTAGAAACAGCACTCTTCTATGTTTATGAGCAATTACCACTTACTCTTGTTTTAACGATTATTACATTATTGTTAATTACAACTTTCTTTATCACATCTGCTGACTCAGCAACCTTCGTCTTAGGGATGATGACAACAAATGGAGATATAGAACCCGCTAATTTAGTAAAATATATATGGGGGATTATTCTTGCCCTATCAGCAGTTGTGCTAATGATTTCCGGTGGTCTTGCTGCGATGCAAACAGCTATTATAGTGAGTGCATTTCCGCTAGCCATTGTTGTTATATTAACCTCAATTGCTCTACTTAAAAGCTTTAAGAAAGAGCCTAAAAAGACAAAGACTGCTACAAAGTAAACTGAAAAACTTGGATACCTAAGCAGTATCCAAGTTTTTATTTTTAAAGTGATAAAAAATAATGAAAGTATTCTTCATCCTTCTTATACCCTAAAGACTCATAGAGTTGTTGTGCACCATGGTTATCAGGAGTAGTTTCTAAGGAAATCCCTTTTGCTTTTGTATCTATACCAAATTCATGGGCAGCTACCATTAACTCCTTGGCAACACCGTTTCTTCTGGCGGAAGAAGTGACAAATAAATCATTTAAAATCCAAACCCTACTCATAGATACAGATGAAAAAGAAGGATAAAGTTGTGTAAATCCATAGGATTCTGTTTTATCTTCATTACATGCAATAAAGATGATAGATTCATTGTTTGCTAACCGAGTTTTGATGTACTCTTCCGCACCTTCTTCATCAGAAGCTTGCTCATAAAACACTCGATACTCGTTAAATAATGGAGCAATTAAATGTACATCTTCAATAGTTGCTTTTTTTATAACAAATTCCATATCGCACCTCTTTTTATTTTATTTATAAAACATTCACCAAGAGCACTAAAATTCCTTCACATAGCAAAATAAAAGTTCGGAAATACTTTAATTATCGATTCAATTTGGGAGGTGTTATTTCTATGAGTGAAAAGGAAAACAGAGTCGGCCAATCAAACCATGATCAATACAAGGTTGTTAAAGGTCCAAAGGCTAAGGAATCTGGTTATGAAGTTAGTTATGAATACACGACAGGAAATGAAACTGGAAACAAGCAGCAAAAATAAGCGGTGAAAGGTTATGTACCTTTTACCGCTTAGTTCTACTTATTATTCCCCTTTATGAATAGCTTTGATTGCTTTTCCTTCTAGGAATGCATGGCCAAACTGATAATAATCAACTGTTTCGAACCCGTGCCTAGCATAAATCTTTTCAACTTGTTCATTAATTGGGTAAACCCAAAGATTTTCAAAATCCTTAGTCAGGGTTAGCTTTTGAATATAAAAGATAAGATGATTAATTAACCCTTTACCACGGTACTCTTTAATGGTTGCTACACTTTCAAGTTGCAAGTGCTTACCGTGGATAAACAGACAGGCTGTTGCAACAGGAATCCCTTTATATCTTAGTAAGAAGTGCTCGTAAGCTGTGGATTTATACTCAAATTCAAAGGCTTTTTCTCTTACTTCCTTACCTCCAAATTCAGTGATTGCACACTCAACTTTTAACGCATCTTGATAGTTAGATTCATCAACAACTTCAATCTTAATTTCTGAAGTCTCTTCTAGCTCATTTAGTTTTCCATTCCATTATTGGATTGCATTTTCAAACGCCTCAAATTGCCAGCCTTTGTTTAGTAGAAAGTCTCTAAAGGTTTCACATTCTTTACTATTATAAATATAGTATCGTGGTGGAAGGTGTTTACTCCTGAAAAATTCTAGTACTTCGTTGTACACCACTTCGGGTTGAACAGGACTTTGGTTTATATGAGCATGATTAGCATCATAATGTAATGGGTTTTCTTCGTTATAGAAGATATAACCCCACTCTTTCTCAATCATGTTCGAGAACGTTCTCTTATAGGCAATGCTTTGCTCATGAACATACTGCATACTATTCATTGTTGCAGCTCCTTTTTTCTTCACTTGTTTAAAACTTCTTGCAACTGCTTCTTGTGGTGAAGATCATGCTCGATAAACTCTTGAATGATGTAAATCAAAGAGTAGGGCTCACCTGTATGAGGACAGTGAGTTTGGCCTCCTACCGGTAAGCTTTTTGTTATGACTTCTTCTGGCATATCCTTTAACACTTGAATTAAATGATTTCTTGTTAGAATGACTTCATCTAGTAAATCGTCTTTTGAAATACCTGACGTTGCATAACTGGAAGCTAACTTATTGAAAGCATCAAATTTCGGAAACCCAAATGGCTCACCATCTTTAACCAATGGAACAACAGTAGCAATAAGATAATTATCCCAATTCATAAAGTGGGAAATCACTTCACGAACAGACCATTTCCCTTCAGAAATAGGCTTTACCCACTCCTCATTTGATAATTCCTTTAAAGTTCCCAACCATTCCGAAAACTCTCCATAACTATTAATGACAGCCTTTGTATCTCTCATTCTAGTATTCCCCTTCACATAAATTTATTAAGTAATTTAAACACTCTAAAGCAACAAGGGACTGCTCCCTATTAAAAAGCTAAACATATTGTATTTCACATTAGTTGATTTGAAGTTAGGTTTGCTATGATATAGAGTCGTTATTCGCTAAAATCCTCTCGCTTTCCGCGGGCGGTAGAGGAAGGTTATTTTCACTACGTGAAAAAACCTGCTCCTCGTCGCTCTGCTCCTGCGGGGTCTCCCGATGACGCACATCTCCCGCAGGAGTCTCGTGGATTATAGCGAATAACTTTAAACTTTGAAACTAGTTATAAAGGGACTACTAATAACGGACCATTTAACCAACTATTTCTACTAAACAATCAATAGGATAACCAGGAAAGACAATTCAATTCCCTTATGTCCCTTGGACATCTATTCTTATAGAGATTTAATCACATGGTTCCTTTTTTAAAAGAATAGCCTATTTATTATATTTAGAGTGGATTGGAGCGGAAGGCACTTGACTCCTGCGGGAAGTAGAGGAAAGGTCGAGACCCCACAGACGGAACGTCGAGGAGGCTCGACTTCCTCCCCGCGGAAAGCAAGTGCCTGCAGCGCAAAGGAACGGACTATGTTCAAAGTGAAAAACAACAACCACATAACATTTGTTTTGATGAAATTAAAATTGCCCCCACTGGACTTATTTGTCTAGTTTTAATTTGGCTAGTGCGTCTGCTAGGGCTGAGTTGGCGAAGTCGTTTTCTTTTTGTTGTTGTTTCATAAAGTTGTTAACGTCTCGTTTGGACACTTTTGTATTCTTATCTTTCTTTTTACGCTCATTAAAGGTAGAGAGCTTTTCTCTGTGTCCACATTTACACGCAAAAGTTTGCCCCTCTCCTTCACCACGAAGCTCTAATCGTTTATGGCAATTCGGACATCTAGCATTTGTGACTTTTGCTATGTTTTTGCGGTGACCACATTCTCTGTCTTGGCAAACGAGCATCTTGCCTTTTTTTCCATTCACTTCAAGCATAAGCTTGCCGCAATCTGGACATTTAGTTCCTGTCACGTTATCATGCTTAAACTTCTTGTCACTGTGCTTTATCTCTGAAACAACTTTTTTCGTATATCCCTTCATCTCAGCGATAAAAGCATCCTTACGAAGAGCCCCTTTTGAAATAGCTGATAGCTTCTGCTCCCATTCAGCTGTTAAAGTTGGTGATTTTAAATCTTCTGGTACTAAGTCAAGTAGCTGCTTTCCTTTAGACGTTAACCAAATTTCCTTACCTTTTTTCTCTATTGAAAAGCTATTAAATAATTTCTCAATGATGTCCGCTCTTGTCGCTACCGTTCCAAGTCCACTCGTCTCAGAGATGGTTTTTAACAACTCTTTATTATTTGTATTCATGTATTTTGCTGGGTTTTCCATCGCTGTGAGTAAAGTAGCCTCATTAAATCGTTTTGGTGGCTGTGTCTCACCTGTTGTTTGACGAATCGTTTTAATCTCTAACTGGTCGCCTTTTGAGATGCTAGGAAGTAATTGCTCCTTAACATCTTCTTGTTCATCATCTTCATCTGTATAGTTTTCATACACTTCTTTCCATCCATTTGATAAGACAACCTTGCCTTTCGCTGTAAACGTTTGGTCTCCCATTTTCACTGTAAGGGTTGTTTGTTCATATTCAAACGGTGGGAAAAGCACAGCTAAAAACCTTTTTACAACCAAGTCATAGATTTTTCTTTCTTTATCACTTAGAGCACTAAGGATCGCATGCTGTTCGGTTGGAATGATGGCATGGTGGTCTGTTACCTTACTATCATCAACAAACGATTTATTTACTTTAATCGGTTGACGGAGTAACTTCGCAGCAAACTCCTTATAGGGACTAATACGACATGCTTCAATTCGATCTTTTAAGGTTTCTACGATATCAGAAGAAAGATAACGTGAATCCGTTCTAGGATAGGTTAAAACCTTATGCTGCTCATATAATTTTTGCATAATCGATAACGTTTCTTTTGCTGAGTATCCAAATATTTTATTCGCATCTCTTTGAAGCTCAGTTAAATCATAAAGTTGTGGAGCATAGCTTTTCTTGTAGCTTTTATTAACTTCTGCTACTTCAGCCTTCTTCCCTTTTAAGCTCCCTAGAATTTCATCCGCTTTGGCTTTATCAAAGAGTCGACTATTCTTTGTTTTCGTATCCTGCCATGTAAGCTTTAATCCCTGATTATTCTCAAGCATAATTCCATAGTATGTACGAGGTGAAAAATTTCGTATTTCTTCTTCTCTTGTTTCAATGATTGCTAATGTTGGCGTTTGTACTCTTCCTGCAGATAACTGGGCGTTATATCTAGTGGTTAATGCTCGGGTAGCGTTCATTCCAACATACCAATCTGCTTCAGACCTTGCTACTGCTGATGCATAAAGGTTTTCGTATTGTTTTCCGTCACGTAAGTTTTTAAAGCCATCCTTAATTGCTTTGTCCGTAACAGACGAAATCCAAAGACGCTTAACCGGCTTTTTTACGTTTGCTTTTTCAAGGATCCATCTAGCAACTAGCTCACCTTCACGTCCTGCATCAGTTGCTATAATAATCTCTTGGGTGTCTTTCCTAGTTAATTGTGATTTTACAGCTTGGTATTGCTTCCCAGTTTGTTTGATGACAACAAGCTTTAAGTGATCAGGCAGCATAGGTAAATCTTCAATTTTCCAGGACTTATATTTTTCATCATAAGCCTCTGGATCGGCCAATGTAACCAAATGTCCGAGAGCCCAAGTTACAATATACTTCTCTCCTTCAAAAAATCCATTTCCTTTTTTGTTACACTCTAAAACCCTCGCAATATCACGGGCAACCGAGGGTTTTTCAGCTAATACAACTGCTTTACTCATACAAACATCCTTTCAAAAATCACACTTCATATTTGAAGTTTCCTCTTAGTAACTATTAACATTATACTACTTACTCACTTGGAATAGTCTATTTCGAGCGTGAACGTCCCCGCCCCTGAGCTCCACTCTGCCCTGAAGACTTGCCTCTAGCTGAACGTCCCATAACCGATTGGCTTCGTGACCCTGTTCTTGAATTTCTTCCACTGTCTGGTCTTTTTGACTCTGTTCTAGAGCTTCTTCCACTGTCTGGTCTTTTTGGCTCGGCTCTCGAACTTCTTCCACTGTCTGGTCTTTTTGACTCTGCTCTTGAACTTCTTCCACTTTCTGGTCTTTTTGACTCTGTTCTAGAACTATCTCCGTCTGCTCTTTGATAATCCATTCTTGAAGTTTTTGGACTACTTTCTGATGATGCTCGCCCAGATCTTCTATCCCTTCCTGCTTCCCTAGAGTTAGGTCTGCCCGGTCTGGTTGATTTTTTCTGCCTATCACCAGTTTGTCTATTGAATGACCGCTTTCTATCTCCCTCTGGGTTACTCCCTCTACTCTCAAATTCATCTCTAGTTTCATTTGAGAGACGTCCATTAGATAATTCTACACTTTGCTTTTCGAGAGTGATTTTAATTTCTTTTTCAATCATTGTTAAATAATTTCGGTCCTTAGGTGCCACAAACGTAACCGCTACGCCCTCTTCACCCGCTCTACCGGTACGGCCAATTCGATGAATGTAGCTTTCAACATCTTCTGGAATATCGTAATTAAATACATGTGTAACTCCTGTCACGTCTAAGCCACGTGCAGCAACATCGGTTGCAACTAAAAACTGCATTTGCGCTTCTCTAAAACGCTTCATTACATGCTCACGCTTTGCCTGTGAAAGATCGCCATGTAATTCATCAGAATTATAACCATTAGCCTTCATGGCTTCATTTAACTTACCAGCTCTTCTTTTTGTACGACAGAAAATAATCGCTAAAAACGGCTGATATTCATCTAACAGCTTAAAGAGTGCGGCCTGCTTTGCACGATCGGTAGTTTCAACCACTAGCTGCTTAATACCAGTTACCGTTAACTGTTTTGCCTTCACTTTTATATCTACCGGATCTTTCATATATCGTTTTGCAAGTGACTTAACTTGGTCAGGCATTGTTGCGGAGAATAAAAGAGTTTGTCTCGTTGATAGAGTTTCATAAATAATCTCTTCGACCTCAGGTAAAAAGCCCATATGTAGCATTTGATCTGCTTCATCTAATACAAGTGTCGACACAGTAGATAAATCCACTGTCTCTCTACGTATATGATCTAAAAGTCTACCAGGAGTTGCAATGACAATTTGAATCCCTCTAGTTAGTTTTTTCACCTGGCGATCCACATCTTGACCACCATACACCGCAAGAATATGTATGTCCTCCATTTTTTCCAATAACTTATTCACTTCAGCTGTTATCTGCAGAGCAAGTTCTCTTGTCGGAGTAACGATTAGAGCCTGAACCTCTTTGTTTGCTGGATTTACCTTCTCTAAAATAGGTAAAATAAACGCCAATGTTTTACCTGTCCCTGTTTGTGCTTGCGCAATTACGTCCTTACCTTGAAGCACCTCCGGAATCGCTTGCTCCTGAATCGAAGTTGGCTCCAAAATCCCATTCTTCTTTAATACACGATCTAACTCTTTCCTAATACCTAATTCTAAAAAACCTTGCATTCAAAACACCTCTACTTTTATTAAAATCCGTCACTGTTGTTAAAATACTCCTCATTATAGCATTTTCTACTAGTGTTAATATTATTTGTAGGAACTAGGTCATTTTCTATAAAAAAAGGGTGACTCAACATTTGAATCACCACTTTCACCCCAAAAATTAACTTGTCATTTCCATTGATTGTTTATATAAATCATCAACAAGAGTTAGGAAGGTTTCTACAACTTCTTCATCAAACTGTGTGCCTTTCCCTTTGGTAAGCTCACTAATTGCTACCTCAAGAGTTAATGGAGCCTTACGGTAAGGTCTTGCAGATGTCATCGAATGAAAAGCATCAACCACTCCAATTATACGAGCACCTAATGGAATTTCATCCTTTGCTAATCCATTAGGATATCCTCTTCCATCTGGTCTTTCATGATGATATAGAACGTAAGGCAAAATATCTTTTAACTCTTCAACATTTGCTAGAATATTGTAACCAAGTACCGGATGTGTTTTCATAATAGTGAACTCTTCATCCGTAAGACGCCCTTCTTTATTTAAAATAGAATCAGGGACCCCAATTTTACCAACATCATGTAGCAGTCCCGCAATAGAAACACGGTGTACCTCTTCATCTCCCAAGCCCATACTACTTGCTACAGTAGCAGCATAACGGGAAACCATCTCGGAATGACTATGTGTGTACGAGTCCTTCAGCTCAACCGCTCTTGTTAATGAAAGGACGGTGTTAAAGATCCATCGTTGGTCCACAAGTTTTCGTTGGTACTCTTTATTTGTAGCTATATTCATTTCACTTGCTAAAATGACTCGATTTTTCCCAAGTCCTTTTGCGGCATACATGGCTTGGTCTGCTAGATGTACAATATTTTCTTCATCCGTGTCATCTGGGTATAATGCAATTCCCATACTTATTGTGATTGGCGTTAACACACTTTTATTTCCATGAATTGAGACCTTAGTTCGAATATGTTCAGCTATCACTTTTGCCTTTTTACTGTCTGTTGCTGGCATGATTACAACAAATTCTTCCCCACCATATCGGCATACAATATCGGTTGAACGAACATTATCGATGATTAAATTTGTAATTTCCTTTAAAATTTTATCTCCATAAATATGACCTTCATTATCATTTAATTTCTTAAAATTATCTATATCGCAGAAAAGAAGGGCCATTGGCTCGCTCGTTTTTTTAGAATCTTGAATAGACTCAGCCAACTTATGCTTGAAATATGCACTGTTAAAGGCACCTGTTAAAGGGTCCGTTATACTTTTATAGTATCTGTCCTCTAAGTTAACAACCATATCATTAAATGCATGAGCGACTTCATTAATCTCCTGACTTGCGTTCATTTCAAGTTCTTCATAAGGCTTCCCTTGTTGAATCGTAAGAGCAGCCTCCCTAAGGGTCATTAATGGCCATACTAGTAACCGTCTAATGATGAACCATAAAACAACTAATAATACGATACTTATTGCTAGTCCACCAAACATTGTAAAGAGAATTCTCTGGTTTACTAGCTTCATATCTTCTGTATTATTTAGTAGTAGTTCTATGGCTCCTGTCACTACTCCATCTTCTATCAAAGGTGATACTAATCTCACTTTGAAAACATCATCTTCCTCATAATGAGCAACCATTGTTTTCCCTTCATTAAAAGTGGGTGCTAAAACCTGCTCTGTATCTTGCCCAAGCTTGCTACGTTCAGTTGAAGCTGCTACTTGATGCTTGCCTTCTATAACTGTATAAAGATTCAATTCAAGGACGTTTTCTTCCCGATGTTTAATATAATCGAAGGTTTGTTGAACATCGTTAATAGACCTGTTTTCTTCATATCTTCCGTTAATAGCTGTTGTAATTCCTTTAAGTTGACTAACATACGTCTCTTTTACAGCGTTCCTTAGGGTATGAGAGCCTTGAAGCACGATCGTTGAAATGGTAAGGATGATGACTATTGTAAATATGGATATAATCTTGGCTTGTAAACTTAGTTTTTTCAACACATTTCGCTCCTACTTGCTCTACTTAATCTCAAACTCTACTGTTTCCGTCACTCCATACGGCGTGTGGTCATTGTTGTGCAAAGAAACTCTTACAACGTGCTGACCCTTCTCTAAGTCTTCCAAAACATAGGACTGTTGCTTAACACCTTGCTTTTCCCCATTATCTAAATAAAGATGAATATGTCCTTCGCCATTAACCTTTTTTGAACCATAATTCTTTGCAGATATTTTTAAATCTGTATCTATTAAAACTGTGGCATTATCACCATCTACTTTTATTTCAACCGCTAGATGTGGCTTTATACTATTACTAGTCGCATTTTCTTCTTCAACTATTACAAAGTCGGTTGCTGAATTGTGACTGCACCCCATCAAATCAAATGCTAGAAATACTACAAGTAATGTTGAAGAATACATTCTTTTCATAAAATTTCCCCTTTAAATAAAACTAATTATGAATATAGTAATTATCAGATTTAATTATACTATTGTCACCTTATTAAAAATAGTAAATTTTAACTAACTTAGCTCTTAACCTTAGGACCTACTTAACCTAATCATCTACATATTCACCAAACTCACGGTAGTTGATAGATTCCCGATTCGATTCTTTCCACTTTCCCCTCAATAAACGGAAACAAGGCAGCTATAATTCCTTGATATTCTACATACGTTTGGTTATCTATCGTTTTTAGCGGTGCAGGTATTTGAAAGGATAGTTGATGCGAATGTAATTGAAAGAGAATCTCGTGTTCATATTGCAGTTTTTTAATTTTCCATATAGTCGAAGAATGTTTTTTTATCACTTACTTGTACTTTATAGCTCCATTTTGCAGCGGAGTTACCCTGTAGTTTTTCATATAGATAGAAATTTTTTAATATCGTTATCCATCATTTCTAACTCCTTTTACTACTAATTGGAATTTATCATACATTATCCACGCATAATTGGGAATATTAACCGTAAAATACCAGTTAGTGTGGAAGGAGTAATAAAATATGGATCAAACTGATTCAAAGTTACCTCAAATGCCGGAACCTTATTGGAGGTCCTCCGTTGATTTACAAACATTCCCTAAGTTAACATCAGATCAAACTGTTGACGTAGCCATCGTAGGTGGAGGGATCACAGGAATCACGGCAGCATACAAACTTTCTAAAGAGGGAGTAAAAGTTGCCCTTATTGATGCCGGAACTATTTTAAATGGAACAACCGGGCATACAACTGCAAAAATCACCTCTCAACATGGTCTAATCTATGACCAATTCATTAGTGACTTTGGAGAAGAAAATGCCAAATTATATTACGAATCTACTGCGAACTCCCTAGAGTTTATAAGGGAAACGATTCATGAAAATAATATAGAATGTGATTTAACTGAAGAAGATGCTTATATTTATACAAATTCAGATGAATACATAAGTAAATTAGAAAAAGAGTTTGCAGCCTATCAAAAGCTAGGTATCAACGGAGAGTTACACGATAGCATCCCTCTTCCATTTCTAGAGGTAAAAAGAGCATTATCGATTAAAAACCAAGCGCAATATCATCCATTAAAATATTTGAACCACTTAACGAAGATCATAACAGACAATGGTGGAAGCATTTATGAAAATACAACTGCGGTTGATATTGAAAATGGACCAAAACCTACTGTCATAACTAGAGATGGATTAAAAATAAATTGTAACTATGTTATTGTAGCTTCCCATTTCCCTTTCAATGATTTTACTGGTGCTTACTTTGCAAGAATGTATGCTGACCGATCCTATATTTTAGGTGTAACAGTAGAGGAGGAATTCCCTGGTGGTATGTACTTGAGTGCTGAGAGTCCAAGTAGATCCCTTCGCTATACAGAAATGAATGGTGAAAAACTTATTTTAGTTAGTGGCGAAAGTCATAAAACTGGCCAAGGAATCAGCACCATAAAACACTATGAGGCACTCGAACAGTTTTCAAAGGAAATATTCAAGGTAAAAGAGATTCCTTATCGTTGGTCAGCACAAGACTATACTACATTAGATAAGCTACCATATATCGGACATGCTACTTCTATTCATGAAAATATATTAATTGGAACAGGTTATTTTAAATGGGGAATGACAAATGGCACAACAGCTGGTTTATTATTAAGTGACATTGTGCTAAACCGAGAAAATCCATATAAAGAGCTCTTTTCGCCACAACGTTTTAATGCTGATAAAAGCATTACGAAGTTTGTCTCAATTAATGCAGATGTAGCAAAGCATTTAATTAAAGGAAAATTAGAAAATGGAAACAAGAGTCCAGAAGAATTAGCAGCTGGGGAAGGTTCTGTCGTTTCTTTCAACGGAAAAAGAGCAGGAGCTTTTAAAAATAAGGATGGAGAGTTATTTGTGGTAGATACCACTTGTACTCACATGGGCTGTGAGGTTGAATGGAACAGTGGAGACTGTACGTGGGACTGCCCATGTCACGGTTCGCGATTCTCTTATGAAGGAGAAGTGGTTGAAGGTCCTGCTAAGAAACCACTGAAACGAATCGAATAAATGTATTTAGAAGACTAGTCCTTTTCGGGCTAGTCTTTGTTTATATATATGACCTGATTAACTTTGACTACTGCTTCTTGTGGCAATTCTTTATGTAAAACTTGGACATTATGTAATAGCTGCTCTTCACTTGTCACGCCAATAAGAGCACTTGCTACCACGGGTTCTTTTAAAACCCAAAGGATGGCCAGTTCTGCCAAGGTTAACTCATATTCTCTAGCAATTCTTTCTAAGTCCCGAGCCTTCTCTATATTTTCAGTTGTATGTAGCTTTCCAAAAAATTTATTGATATTTGGATTATTTGCTCGACTATTTTGAGGAACACCCTTGTTATATTTCCCAGTTAATACTCCTTGTGCTAGTGGACTGAACACAATAGCACCAATACCCAGTCTTTTTGAAATTGGTAAAATTTCATTTTCTATCGTTGGGTTTAACATACTGTATTCACATTGATTAACGATCATTCTAGCTACTCGACTTTGATTTGCAATGCTCTGTACTTCCTGAAGCTGATGTGCAGTCCAATTACTGACCCCTGCATATCTTATTTTTCCTTGTTTTGTTAAATCATCAATTGCCCTTACTGTCTCACTAACTGGTGTTTCCTTATCATAGGAATGGCAGTAGAAAATATCAATATAGTCAAGGTTCATTCTTTTTAGGCTTGCATGTACTGATTCAAAAAGATGCTTACGAGATAAACCCTTTTCCGTTGGACTGTTTCCTGTTGGATAATAAGCTTTTGTTCCAATAACGATTGAATCTCGTTTTATTTCTTTCATCGCAATTCCAATAAGGCGCTCGGCTTCACCATTCTGATAGACATTGGCCGTATCAAAATAATTAATTCCTAATTCATATGCTTTACGAAGGATTGAAGTTGTCTCATTTACTCCAAGCTTATCCCCGAATGTTAAGTGACTGCCTAAACTTAACTCACTTACTTTTAATCCTGAATTGCCTAGTATTCTATAGTTCATCGCTACCCTACCCTTATCTCTCACTGTAACTTTTACATTATACTAGCTTCAAATTAATGGCAATATCTTAGATTGGTGTCTGCCTTTAAAGAGCATAAATTGACAGGATTTAAACCCAGATTGTTTCTAAAATACAATTATTAAACTGAATGTGAGGTTTTTTTATTATGTGGAAAAGAATTGAGTGTGTGGCAATTTATACCGAAGATATAGAGGCCTCAGTTGAATTTTATCAACAAATGGGGCTTACAAAAACATGGGATACCTTTCAAGATGATACTCAGCACAATAGACTTGTGGGGTTAACCTATCCTGAAGGTGGTTCACAGCTTGTACTAAAAAATAATCCCAATCTACACTTTATAGAAATTGAGATTATGGTTGATGATGTTGTTGAGATTTATAACAGATTGAGTGAAATGAATAAGCAAATCACCTGGATTCGTAAGCCTTTTAATAACCTTTTAGGAGGCCATGTCGCAGTTATGCAAGCACCTGATCAAAATGTGTTTGTATTAGTAGGAAAATAGGAGAAGCGTAAAGAAAAAGTAGAGAGGAATCCTCTCTACTTAATTTACTTCAACAAATATACTCTTGCTTCATATGGCTTTAGTATAAATTCATCTAGGTCTGAATTTGCTACTTCATAGTTTGTTAAAAGTACTTCTGCCTGATTAAATGTTAGGTTTTCTGGTACTTCAAATACATTCTTATATTCGCTGAAATTACATATTACTAAAGCTTTTTTATTTTCCAAAGTACGTGTATACGCAAATACCGACGGATGACTTTTCATCACAAGGTCAAAGGTGCCGTATTTAAATACTTCTTGTTCTTTTCTTAGCCTAATCATTTCTTTATAAAATGCTAATATCGAAGTGTTGTCCTTTAGTTGTTCCTCAACATTAATCGTTTCATAGTTCGGGTTAACACCTATCCAAGTTTTATCCGAATTAGTGAAACCACCATTGTTTGAACTGTTCCATTGCATAGGCGTACGAGAATTATCTCGACCCCTCTTCTGAATAATTTCCATCACTTCTTCATGAGAACGTCCTTTTTTTGTCTCAATGTGATAGTAATTAATCATTCCAACATCATTATAATCTTCGATGTTCGGGAAAGACACATTCGTCATACCAATTTCCTGACCTTGATAAATAAATGGTGTACCCTTCATCAAGAAATATAAAGCACCCAGCATTTTAGCACTTTCTTTCCAGTATGTGCTATCAGAACCCCATGTAGAGACACTTCGTGGTTGATCATGGTTTTCTAAGAACAAAGCATTCCAGCCTCTACCTTCTAAACCAACTTGCCATTTTTCTAATGTCTTCTTTAACCCAACCACGTCTACCGCTTGGTCTGTTCCTTTATCCCAAAGCCCTAGGTGTTCAAACTGAAAGATCATATTAAAGTAACCTTCTTTTTCTCCCACCCATTTGTCTGCATCTTCTAGACTTACTCCATTTGCTTCACCAACAGTCATCACATCATAGTTTTTAATGGTTTTTTGTGAAAACTCTGTTAAGAATTCATCAATTCCTTCTACGTTCATCATATAGTCGAAGCAAGGAACGACATCTAAACCTTTTGGATTCGGCATATCAGGAAGACCTGGCTCTTTTTTGATGTGAGAAATAGCATCTACCCTAAATCCATCAATTCCTTTATCTAACCACCAGTTGACCATGTCATAAAGTGCTTCACGAACTTCTTTGTTTTCCCAGTTTAAGTCAGGTTGACGAGTTGAGAAGATATGCATGAAGTATTGGTCTGTCTCATCATCGTACTTCCAAGCAGGACCACTAAAAATGGATTCCCAGTTGTTTGGCTCTTTGCCATCTTTACCATCTCTCCAAATATACCAATCACGTTTTGGATTATCCTTAGAAGAACGCGACTCAATAAACCAGGGATGTTCATCACTCGTATGGTTAATAACAAGGTCTAGGATTAGTTTCATTCCACGTTTGTGAACTTCATCTAATAGTTCATTGAAATCTTCCATTGTCCCAAACTCATCCATAATGTCTTGATAGTCACTAATATCGTAACCGTTATCATCATTAGGCGATTTGTACATTGGACAAATCCAAATAACGTCAATTCCAAGATCCTTTATGTAATCTAACTTTTGAGTTACACCTTTTAAATCTCCGATACCATCTCCATTAGAATCCATAAAGCTACGTGGATAAATTTGATATGCAGTAGCTTCTTTCCACCAGTACTTTGTCAAACTAATACACTCCTCTGAAAACACTTATTTTATATGCGTTTAGTCCATTTAAATTACTTTGTGCAAACGTTTCCGCAAGTAAGCAAAAAAAATATTTCTTACAACCTATTTACATTATATAGTAATTTTACAAACTGGAAAGTAGATATTTTGTTACATTTTACTTTATATAGAATAACAGGTTTTTATGCTAAATAAAAGGAGACAATATTATCATTATTGTCCCCTTAATTCTATAATCATGGTAACACAATCTTTAGGCATACAAAATTAGTTTTCTACCCTTTTCTCATGGTCTCAATTCCTGCAAGAAAGGTATCAATCAGCAACTGCAGACTTTTATCCACGTCTACCGGCATCCCAAATCCTCCTTTTTGCTCAAGGGAAGCAAATCCATGTAAAATACTTCGAAATCCACGGACTGCATGAATGACGGACACATCCTCTAAGTTATATGCTTTAAATATTCTACTTGTTAGTTCCACAATACGGCCAGCCGCTTTTTGAAGTTCCACATTTGTATCTGGAGCTTTTAAGGTTGCTTCATATAAACCAGGGTGGTTTCTTGCAAAAGATATATATGCCATCCCAATGCCCCTAATCGCAACATCACCTGATTTTCCTATGGCTGCATCCGCCATCTCCTGATAAAGTAGCTCTAATCCATATACAGCAATCTTTTCACGCAAATCCGTTAAGCCTTCAATATGGTTATATAATGACGGTGTTTTAATATTTAACTTTTTTGCTAGTGCAGCTAAGGTAACTGATTCTAAGCCTTCTGTGTTTGCAATATCGATTGCGGTGTTCATGATTGTAGTTACGTCCAAACCAACTCTTGGTGACATAATGCTTACTTCCTTCCTACGTTTGCTTCTGCTTTGTTAATGGCCATATCCATTTCATTTCCTGTTGTTAAGTAGATCATTTTACCATGACCAATGGCAAGGACTGAGGGATTAAGTTCCTTAATTTTTTTTGCGCTAGCTAATGCAAGCTCTTTATTCCATGTTGCCATTGCTGGGAAAGGAAAGAAAGGCTGTAATTGACCTGAAACAGCAAACCCTCCCTTTGTTTGAAAAGCATCACCAGCAATGATTACATTACTTCTTGTATCTAGAAAAGACATTGAACCTGGGGTATGGCCAGGAGTTGTGATAGCAACTAAAGAGCCAATACAATCTCCATCGTTAATAAGGATGTCTGGTTTCGTTTTAATGTTTTTTGGAATTCCACCACGTATTGGTGTTTTCGGCTCATCGGCATCTAGTGAAACATCACCAGCTAGAAGTCTGGAATCTCTTTTGGATATTAAAACTGGTACATCTGGAAGACTATTTTTTAACTCATCTAAGGCACCGACATGATCTCCATGAGCATGAGTGAGCAAGATTTTTGTGATCGGTTTCCCAATTTGTAATGCTGCTTTCAGAATAGCATTTTTGCTATAAGGTAAGGCCGCATCTATTAAGGTTAAACCATTATCCTCCTCAATCAAATAACAATTCACAGGAAAAAAGTTTGGCATGAACGCTAATTGATAAACCGACTTTTCACGTGTTATTTTCATACTATCTAACAACCCTTCTAATATGGTTAGTTTTAAAACTAACATTGTTAGTTTAAATATAAACTAATACCATTAGTTTTTCAATAGATATTTTCATTAATTTTCCAAATTAAATTTATGCAATTAAAAATAGGGAGCTCCCTAAAGGTAACGGGTTCTCTTTATGAGTGCAAAACGTGAAATTACAACTCAAATAGCATGTTAAATCTCATATGATTTAGCATGCTTTTTTATTGATATGGGAACGTTATGACAATTTTATTTGAGAATTATCATTGTAATTAGCATACCAATTAGCGAAGCGAGAATGAACATTCTCATGCTGATAGTTTATATGCTAAAACAGTTGCTAATAATTTGTTCAAGTTGATTTCATTTTTTTAATAGTAGCCTTACCAATAAGCTGCCTTGTCCTTAATTAATCAACCAGCGATAGTAAATAAACGGAGATTTTCCGGTTAAGTTCAGAATGGAGCTCTTTTGAGGCTAAATAAGGGGAGGTTTTCCGGTTATGCCAAGAAAAACCCCCTATCTTCATAATTTTTGAGTGAATAGGCGGAATCTCTCCGTCTATTGAAGCTATTTTAAATGGTATTTTCTATTTAAGCGGAATTTTTCCGTCTATTTATCAAATCGTGTGCTTACCTAATTCTCCAAACGGTTAATATTAGGAAGCGAAAAAGCATGATGATTAAATTTCTAATCACCATGCTTTTTAATACGTTATTTGTACTGTTATTAATGCTTTTGCACTCCAAAGAGAACCCGTTACCCTGAAGGAACACCCACCTATGTTTTACTCGTATTTATTCTTTTTATCACCTGATTTATCACTTCAGAAAACACTAGACCAAATGCAATTGCACCGGATATCATAAATGCTTTTGCAGCTAATTCAAGGGCTACACTGTAATCATTTTCAACAAAGTTTCTCATTGCATCGTACGCAAGTCCGCCCGGAACTAAAGGAATAATCCCAGATACACTAAAGATGATAATGGGTGTCTTATAATATTTCGCAAAAAACTGGCTTATAATTGCCACCAGTACAGATGCAATTAATGTAGAAAGTATGGCATCCATATAGTATGTATCTAACCAAATATAGGTCATCCAGCCACACATCCCTACAAAACCACATTGAAATAAGGATTTTCGGGGGACATTAAACAGAATTCCAAAAGCAGCCGAAGCTAAAAAACTCATAATAAGTTGTATGATCATTCCATTCACACTCCTAAAGCCAATATAACCGCGATGCCTGTTCCGATCGCAAATGCTGTTAAAAAGGCCTCGGCTCCCTTAGACAATCCAGATACTAAGTGACCTGCAATCAAATCTCGAACTGCATTTGTAATTAACAAACCCGGCACAAGTGGCATAACAGATCCAATAATGATTTTATCTATCTCACTTCCAACTCCAAGCGTCACAAACCCCAAGGCTAAAATGCCGATTAAGCTCGACGCAGTAAATTCGGCAAAGAACTTTATTCTAACAAAGTAATGGACATAGAATAGGGTTGTGAAACCTAGTCCACCTGTAATAAAGGCTGGTAAGAAATCTGACCATCCACCTTGAAACATGATTAGAAAACAACCACTAGCTATAGCAGCTGCAAGAATCTGAACCCAAAGCGGAAAGGCAAAGTTGCTTACTTCAATTTCTTTAAGTTTTTCTAATGCTTGTTCTAAAGTGATTTCACCCGTACTTATTTTTCTAGAAATGCTATTAACTCGCGTGACTTTATATAGGTCTGTAGAACGTTCCGAAATTCTAATTAATTTTGTGGGCTCAAGCCCGGTCATAGAAAAAATGATTCCTGTCGGTGTTACATAGCTATGAGATTGGTCCATTCCATAAGAAGAAGCAATTCGGGTCATCGTATCTTCAACTCGATATGTTTCAGCTCCGTTTTGCAACATTAATTTACCTGCTAGTAAACACACCTCAAGCACTTCATAGGTTTGATTTGGTTTTGTATCCATCATTATCACTCCAAATTCCGTATAGAAATTCAGTTTTATCTGAGTATATCACAGCAAGTGAGTCTACTCACACAATAAGTTCCGTCGAATAGGATAGTAGGAATCTGTTAAAGAAATGGAGAGGTCAAACCATGAAGATTCCAACTATTTTATGTGGACCAATCATTCGTCGTGTTGAGCCTAACCAGGTATGTATTTGGATTGCAACGAGCAAGCCTCTGAAAATAGGAGCTAAAGTATATACCGTTGAACGTAATCAAGCTAGCGATTCAAACACATATCAAATAATTCCAACCACATTTAACTCCAACATCGCCCAGCTAGGTGAAAACTTATATATTAACTTACTAAGGGTGACTCCATCACAGGGTTCATATCCAATAGATACCCTCTTAGCCTACAATCTATTTTTCAAAAAAGGACTTGATTTAGTTGACCTTGGTCATTTTGATTTACTTACACATGACAGTCCAGACTCTATTGTTTACGGTGATTTAGATTTACCTACCTTCTATATAAGCAGTGGCCGGCATTCGAATATACTATATGGTTCCTGTCGAAAACCCCATGGTAAAGGGGATGATGTTTTAGTTCAAGCTGATAAAAAGCTAGAGGATTCCTATTCCAATTTAGAAATACGACCAACTAGCCTATTCCTAATGGGGGACCAAATTTATGCGGACGATATCGCTGACCCTTTGTTTCCATTCGTAGCAAAGCTCGGCAAAAAACTAGTGGGCCAACGAGAGCAGCTTGAGGAGATTGAGCCACGGCTTATCCCGTATAGTGACAGACTAGATACAATTCAAGGTAGAAAATTTATTATGGATCAGTTATGCAACTTTACTTCTAACCAATCACATAATCACCTTATGCAGTTAGGAGAGTACGCAGCGATGTACCTCTTAAATTGGGGCCCAGAGCTTTGGAAACTTCTCTATGAACACTCTTTTGAGACCTTTGAAGAAGCGGTCGAAAATAACAACATTCATTTTGCTTTTCCAGAAGAAAATGATAACCGAATCAAAGAGATGGATAAACTCAAAGCACAATATGATGACCATGTCGATGCCCTCATCGAGTTTCAACATCATTTATCAAGCATCCGTCGTTTACTTGCTAACACTCCAACATATATGATTTTTGACGATCATGATATAACAGATGATTGGAACATTACATCCGATTGGAAAAGTGCTGTTTGGAATGCTCCACTAGGAAGACATATTATTTCAAATGGTATGACTGCTTATTGGGCTTTCCAAGGATGGGGAAACGACCCAGAACTGTTTTCGAACCGATTTATCCATTCGATTGTTTCTTATTGTAAAACAATGAATGTTAAATCTCATCATTATCAAGAGTTTATTGAGGAACTATGGTCTTTTAACGACTGGCATTTTGTTGCTCCGACTGTACCAAAAGCTCTATTTTTAGATACTCGAACAATGAGGGGATATTTACCCCTACCTAAGCCAAAAAAGGTTGGTCCTAAACTGGTGGAATCAATTCAAGGACCAGAACTCATTTCACAACAAGGGTTTCAACATGTTAGCAAAGCTCTAAAGGAAAGTGGTTGGCAACCAAAAACTCCTTTAGTCATTGTATCGCCTTCCCCTTTATATGGGATTGAAATCATTGAGTCATTTTTAATTGACTATCTTTCACCGTTACGTTTATTTGGATTCAAAGCAACTAGCAGATTTGATTTAGAAGCTTGGCAATTCAATGGGAAGGGAATCACAAACTTTCTAAAAGCCATAGTAGACTGGCAACCCAGTCAGTGCTTTATCTTATCAGGAGATGTCCATTATGGATTTGCTTTAAATACCACGGTTGAATTTAAAAATAGAGAAAAAATAAAGATTCACCAACTCACAAGTAGTCCTATTAAGAATATGAGTTTTTCAGGAGTACTAGGTTCACTTATCAAAGGGTTAGTCGGGATAACCTCCACGAACCGTAAAAAGAAAAATATTCACCGATTTTGTAGTCAGGACTATACCCTTAGTGAAGAAACGGACAGTAATCCTTGTCCACCTTCATTTAAATGGAAGGAGACCATTCAGTATATTCCAACGCAAAGTGGAGCAACCATTGAAACAAATAATAATCTTGGTCTACTATCTATTGCTCTAGATCACTATGAGAATCAGTTATTAAATGAAAATTCTAGGGGAAAGAGTTCAGAACGCTCTTAAACCATTTTATTCCAAAATTTATACTGCTGTTGTAAAATAAATACAGTGTATGAAAGGGGGATGAGGACTAATGAGTGGACCTCAGCATGGAGAGTATAACCCATATTATGAAGGATATCTAAACCTTGTTCCAGATGGTGATATTTTAGACGTATTACAAGAGGAACAAGAAAAAACCATTAATTTAGTAAAAGATCTTTCCGAAGAAGATGCAAATTTCCGCTATGGACCATTAAAGTGGAGCATAAAAGAAGTAATCGGACATATCGCTGATACGGAAAGAATCATGAGTTATCGTCTCCTTCGGATTGGTCGAGGTGATACTACGCCTTTACCAGGATTTAACGAGAATGATTATATTGTAGTAGCTAATTTTGATAATTTTACGGTTCATGCGCTTCTCGAGTATTTCCAGATGACTCGAAATTCGACTATCTCTTTATTGAAAACCATGTCACCTGAGTCTATGGCTAGAGTTGGAAATGCAAATCAGAGTGAAACTTCAGCACGAGCTATTGCCTATATCATTGCTGGGCATGAAATACACCATCGTCAGATTATTAAGGATCGTTATCTTACGACTTTAGGTATCTAGGAAAATGATCTTAGAGGCGGCTTATTAGATGAATTCATCTTTTTTTATATAGAAGGTTTTTGGGACTGCTTTCAAGCCTTGCCGCCTTTCTTGTCCGAATCAAGCTGTTATTCGGACTCGTTTTTCTGCTGCACTACCTTTCTTGTCCGAATCAGGCTGTCATTCGGACTTGTTTTTCTGAGGTACAGTCTTTCTTGTCCGAATCAAACCGTTATTCGGACTCGTTTTTCTGAAATACCGTCTTTCTTGTCCGAATCAAGCTGTTATTCGGACTTGTTTTTCTGCTGCACTACCTTTCCTGTCCGAATCAGACTGTTATTCGGACTTGTTTTTCTACTGCACTACCTTTCCTGTCCGAATTAAACAACCATTTACAAAATTTAACATAAGTATTATAGTTTAAGTTGAAAAACAGCTCAATTAAAAATCAGGAGTGAGCTACTTTGTACTGGTATATGTTCATCTTTTCTATTTCGATTTGTTTACCGGGTATTATTTTTTCAAGTATTAGTGAAAGTAAAATGAGCCAATCTAGTAAAAGTAACCAAGACGATAGAGTAGGACCTTTCTCTATAATTCTAGTATTGTTCCTAGTTGTTAGTGTTCTATCTGCTGTCGGGGCTTATTTTGTCCTAAAAATGAATATGCTAGATCCTTTCATGTTGAGTTTGTTAGAAGGGCACTTTGATAAAAATGAATTCTACTCTATCATTTTTCTGAGTGTATCACTTGGAATACTCGTTTCCAGCGTAAATATGTTCTATTACTATTTTGTGTTACGAAAGCAAGTAGGGAATGTTGTATATTCAAAAATCAACCAACTCTATAACAATGTTGGTATTCTTACTAGAGTTTTCTTTGGTGGGGTAGTAGAAGAAATTATTTTCCGATGGGTAGGTATGAGTTTCCTCCTATGGTTAGGCAGTCTAGTAGTCGGAGATATAAATACATATATTCTTTGGGGAGCCATCCTAATTATGAGCTTTTTATTTGCTCTCGCTCATCTCCCAGGCGCAACAGAAGTTCTTGGTGGAAAGATTAGTAAACCGGTACAAATTTACGCTATAGGAATGAACGTTATTGTCGGTATTGCTTGCGGATGGGCCTTTTGGGAAGCTGGCATTCTTGCTTCAATTATTATACATATGCTATTCCATTTACTTTGGTATCCAGTTCAACGCTACATTTCTAATAAAGATAGGATAGTTACTACTTAAAGTAACTAAATAGAAAGAAGAAGACATACATATTTGATTTATTAGGAGGAGTTAGTATTGTTAAAGAATATCATGGGTTTTTTTCACTTTGAAATGATCGTTACTGTTATTCCTGGATTGATTTTTGGCTATCTTAGATGGGACCTTCCTTTGTATCTCTGCATAGGAATTTTTGTCCTTTGCATAATCCTGTATTCGTATTTCAAAAAGAAATATAAAGACAGCAAAGACACAACTGAGAGCTTATAAGATCAAAAGGACGTAGTCATAATGACTACGTCCTTTTCTACTACTAGATTTATTGATGTTGATACTGCACTCGATGAAGATTAGCAAAGATTCCACCCTGATCAATTAACTCATCATGACCGCCCTCTTCTGCAATTCCATCCTCTGTTACAACAACAATTCGATCTGCATTTCGAATGGTTGCAAGCCTATGTGCAATCACTAACGTCGTACGATTTTTAGCTAATTCTGTTAATGCCTTTTGAATAATCATTTCTGTCTCTGTATCCAGTGCGGATGTTGCTTCGTCTAAAATAAGAATTGGAGGGTTCTTTAAGAACATTCGCGCAATCGCAAGTCTTTGCTTCTGACCCCCAGATAGCTTCAAGCCTCTTTCACCAATTTGAGTTTCATAGCCATCTGGTAGAGATTGAATGAAACCTTCAAGGTGTGCTCGTCTTGCTGCCTCTTCTACTTCTTCTTGAGTTGCTCCTAATCTTCCATACGCAATGTTTTCACGTAGGGTTCCTGTAAATAAAAAGACATCCTGTTGTACAATTCCAATTTGAGAACGTAAGGATTTTTTCGTAAGCTCTCGAATGTCCATCCCATCAATGGTAATGGATCCCTGATTTACATCATAGAAACGTGGGATGAGTGAACAAATCGTTGTTTTACCGGCTCCTGACGGACCAACAAAAGCCACCGTTTCACCTGCTGGGATATTCAAATTAATTCCTTGTAAAACAGGGCGATTGTTCTCATAACCAAAGGTAACATCCTTAAATCTAATATCTCCGTGAAGATACTCAACTTCTACTGCATCCTTTTTATCAAGAACTTCTGGTTCTGTATCAATTAATTCTATGAACCTTTTAAATCCTGCCATACCCTTAGGGTAAAGTTCCATTAAGGCACTGATTTTATCAATTGGCTTAAAAAGTACGTTTACATAAAGAACAAAACCAACTAGATTACCGTAGGACAGCTCTCCAGTAAAGCTTAACCATGCTCCGAATACAAGAACAACAAGCGTGAAAAAGCGTGTCATCATATAGATTCCAGATGAACTAAATGACATTACTTTATAAGCAACAAGCTTTGCCAAACGGAATTTTTTATTATCCTTTGAAAACCTACCAATCTCAAAATCTTCATTGGTAAACGATTGAACGACACGTACGCCTGATACACTATCTTCGACTCTCGCATTTACATCAGCAATGTCACTATACATTTGCTTCCATGCTTTGTTCATTCGAATATTACAGTACGTAATCAACCAAACAAGTAAAGGTACAATTAAAATAGCAACCACTGCAAGTTTCACATTGATTGTAAGCATAATCCAAAATGCCCCAACAAATGTCATTACCGCTATAAATAAATCTTCTGGACCGTGATGGGCAAGTTCACCTATATCCATCAGGTCATTTGTCACTCGGCTCATAATATGTCCGGTCTTAGTATTATCAAAAAAGCGGAATGACTGCCTCTGAACATGATGAAACAGCTGATGCCTCATATCTGTTTCAATATTAATCCCAAGCATGTGTCCCCAATAATTAACGATAAACTGAAGAAAAGTGCTACTAACATACATTACAAGTAGACCTAAACTAACGAGGACGATTGCATTCCAATCTCCTGTAGGAAGTAATGAATCGATGAACCATGCAACCGCAAGTGGAAAGGCAAGCTCTAAAAGTGCCACCACAATAGCACTGCTAAAATCGAGTGCAAAAAGCTTTTTATGTGGCTTATAGTACTGAAAAAAACGCTTAATCATTGCTGTAATCTCCTTAGTCAAACCTTAAATTATATTTGGATTATAGATTGTTACCGTCTATTAATCAACCATATTTATTTCAATTTACGAAATATTATTCACCAGATAAAAACGGAAACCTGTTATAATAGATTGAAAATACTAACAATTTTTTCCGGGGAGAAGATATATGAAGGTCTCTACTTTTAAAATTGCTAATAAGCTTATTACAGGGGAAGGTAGCATCCAAGTTTTACATCAAGAGGTTATAAGATTAGGGATAAAAAACCCACTGATTGTTACTGATGAAATCTTAAGCGAACTAGGTGTAGTTGAAAAGGTTACACAGCTATTAAATGGAATAAGCTTTGGGATTTATACAGGAGTTAAGCCAGAACCAGAGATCTCAGTAGTGGAGGAATGCAGAGAGTTGTACAACAAAGGGTTGCATGACGGTCTTATTGCACTAGGTGGAGGAAGTGCTATTGATATTGCTAAAGGTGTATCTGCAGCAGCACAATTTGAGGGAACAATACATGAATTGATAGGTACTGATTTGGTTCCGAAAAAAGGAGCTCCAATTATTGCAATACCTACAACGGCTGGAACTGGTTCAGAGGTAACGAACATTGCAATTTTATCAGACAAAGATGAGCAGCTAAAAAAGGGAATTGTGAGTGATTACCTTTTACCAGATGTTGCAATCGTCGCACCGGAAATGACCGTAACGATGCCAAAGTCAGTGACCGCCGCGAGTGGTATTGATGCTCTTGTTCATGCCATTGAAGCCTATATATCTAACAATGCTTCACCAATCACTGACTCACTTGCCATAGGTGCAATTAAACTGATTGCAAAGAACCTACCGAAGGCTTATGCAAACCCTGATCATATTGAAGCAAGAGACAATATGGCAACTGCCAGTTTAATGGCAGGTATGGCTTTTGGAAACGCAGGTGTAGGAGCAGTCCATGCATTAGCCTATCCACTTGGTGGTCGATATCACATTGCACACGGGGTAAGTAATGCATTATTGCTTCCATACGTGATGGAGTGGAATAAAATTAGTTGTGTTGAGAAATTCCGCGATATTGCAGAAGCACTTGGTGCTAAAACTGATACATTATCTGATGAAGAAGCTGCAGATAAAGCTGTTGAATTAATGAGACGATTATGTACGACAGTAAATATTCCAAAGGGGATGCGATTTTTCAACGTACCTGAAGAAGAGATTCCAGCGATGGCTGAAGATGCGTCAAAAATAACAAGACTGTTAAAAAATAACCCACGTAAGCTAGATAAACAAGAGATAGAAGAGATCTATCGTTCTGCGTATTAAATGAAAGGAGTGATTTTCGCGTGGAAAAGTACTCTATGTATATAAATGGTGAATGGATTGGTGAGAGCCTAGATGTTATTGAAGTCGAAAATCCAGCTACAGGTGAAGTGATTGGAACCGTCCCAATAGGAAGGGCTGAAGAGGCAAAGCTCGCAGTTGATGCGGCTTATTCAGCCTTTAAAGAATGGTCACAGTATTCCGCTTACGAGCGTTCAGAACTGATTTGGAAATGGCATAACTTAATTGACCAACATAAAGCTGATTTAGCCAGAACGATGACAATGGAGCAGGGTAAACCTGTGAAGGAAGCTTTAGGAGAAGTAGGGTATGCTAATGGATTTCTTTCTTGGTATGCAGAGGAAGGAAAACGGATTTATGGGGAGACCATTCCTGCAACTACAAGGAACAAACGATTATTCGTACATAAACAGCCAGTAGGGGTGGTTGCAGCCATTACTCCTTGGAATTTTCCAGCTGCGATGATTACAAGAAAAATAGCCCCAGCATTAGCAGCTGGCTGTACTGCCGTTATTAAACCAGCAGAACAAACACCTTTAACCGCACTTAAATTAGTTGAATTAGCAGATCAAGCAGGCTTTCCAAAAGGGGTACTCAATGTTGTAACAGGCGATCCACAAGCCATAGGAAAAGTGTGGCTAGATGATATGCGCGTTCGAAAGCTAACTTTTACAGGCTCTACAGAGGTAGGAAAGCTATTAATGAAAGGTTCTGCTGATACAGTTAAAAAGGTTTCACTCGAGCTAGGTGGTCATGCTCCTGGCATTGTAATGGATGATGCGAATTTGGATAAGGCTGTTGAAGGGGTGTTAGCATCTAAATATCGGAATGCAGGACAAACGTGCGTATGCTCAAATCGTGTATATGTTCACGAATCGATTCATGATGCATTTATTGAGAAATTCATTGAAAAAGTGGCTCAACTTAAAGTGGGCAATGGACTTGAAGAAGAGGTTCACATCGGTCCGCTGATTGATCAAGCTGCCATTGATAAAGTGGTTAAGCATATTGAGGATGCTAAGTCACAAGGTGCAATTATAAAGCATGGGGGTAATGTGGTTTCTAATCTATTTTTTGAACCAACCATTCTCTCAAATGTAAGTGATGATATGCTTTGCATGCGTGAAGAAACCTTTGGTCCACTGGCTCCAGTTACTACTTTTAAAACGGAAGAGGAAGTAATCGAACGTGCCAACAACTCTGACTATGGCTTAGCTGCTTATGTGTTTACAGAAAATATCACAAAAGGAATTCGAATTTGTGAAGCACTAGAGTATGGAATTGTTGGTTTAAATGACGGTTTACCTTCTACTCCACAGGCACCATTTGGTGGCTTTAAACAAAGTGGAATCGGACGTGAAGGCGGTCACCATGGAATCGATGAATATTTAGAGATTAAATATATTTCAGTAGGATTATAACTAGGAAATAAAGGGGGAGGAAACTCTCCTCCTAAAATGAAATAGAGGAGAATAACTAAATGAATCCAAAAATACAAGATTATCTACATACAAATAGGGAGGCTCATCTCAAAGAGCTTACTGAATTCCTTTCTATTCCAAGCATCAGTGCATTACCTGAGCATAAAGACGATGTTCGACATTCTGCCGATTGGACTGCACAGGCTTTAGAAAAAATCGGGATGGAAAATGTGAAGGTGTATGAAACTAAAGGCCATCCAGTTGTTTATGGCGACTGGTTAAAAGCTGAAGGAAAACCTACCGTATTGATTTATGGCCATTATGATGTTCAACCAGTTGACCCGCTCCATTTATGGGACAGCCCTCCATTTGAAGCAGAAGTTCGAGATGAAAAGCTTTATGCAAGGGGAGCAAGTGATGATAAAGGACAAACCTTTATGCATTTTAAAGCCATTCAAGCTGTGTTAGAAACAACAGGCACATTACCTGTAAACTTTAAGTTTTGTATAGAAGGTGAAGAGGAAATTGGTAGTCCAAACCTTCCAGCGTTCACTGAAGAAAACAAAGATCTTTTAGCTGCGGATGTTCTTGTCATTTCAGATACAGGGATGATTGAAAAAGGGAAGCCGACAATTTGTTATGGCTTAAGAGGGCTTTGCGGACTTCAAATTGATGTACGAGGTGCGAAAGGTGACTTGCATTCTGGCCTATATGGTGGTGGGGTTCAAAATGCTATTCATGCCCTTGTTGATATCGTTAACTCTTTCCATAATGAAAATGCAGAGATAACTGTTGAAGGGTTTTATGATAAAGTACTTCCATTAACAGATGAGGAAAAAGAAGCATATTCCGCTTTAAACTTTGATGAAGAAACCGTTAAAAAGGAACTTTCTGTATCTGAATTATATGGTGAAAAAGGTTATACCTACCTTGAACGTACATGGGTACGACCAACTCTAGAGGTAAATGGGATTTATGGTGGCTTCCAGGGTGAGGGGATTAAAACTGTTCTACCGGCTGAGGCTCACGCTAAAATTACGTGTCGTCTTGTTCCAAACCAAGACCCTGAAGAAGTTGTAGAGCTATTACAAAACCACATTAAAGCTCATACTCCACCAGGGGTTGAAGTAACAACCAAATTATTTGATAAGGGAGCACCATTCCTAACACCATTTGACCACCCAGCTATACAAGCTGCAGGAAGAGCTTATGAAAAGGTGTATGAGGTTCCAACTTCCTATACTCGTGGTGGTGGATCAATTCCTATCGTTGCAGCCTTTGATCAAATTTTAAACGTACCAATTGTCCTAATGGGCTTTGGGTTACCAACTGAAAATTTCCATGCACCAAATGAGCACTTTCATCTAGAAAACTTTGATAAAGGGATGCTTACGCTTTGTCATTATTGGTATGAGTTAGAACAATCAATCTAATAGCTTCTGGAAGAACACTAGACAAAAAGGATGAACCCGTTAAAAGATTCATCCTTCTTTTTGCTATTTCTTTTTCTTCATGCCTTTTAAATAAATGATTAAAATAGGTAATTGTAAGATTGCTGCAAAAGAAAGTCCAATTCGAAGTGTAAACTGACTTGCAGCTGCCCCAACTACTGGCCCTCCTACAATTTGACCAAATGCATTCATTTGACTAGACATTGATAAAACAGTTGCACGCACACTGCTATCTAGGTTTTGATTAATCCATGTATCATATAATGGACCGGTAATAACCCCAGCCATACAAAGAAGTAAAAAGCTTATCAGAGCTAACGTGAAGTTACCAGCTAAGCTAAAGCCGATAATACAAAGAATTTTAACAAACGTGAAGATAGCCATATACTTCGCGACATACATCTCACTATCTAGTTTTAAATACTTTCTTGCAATCATTGCTGTAAAAAAACATAAAACATTTGCAAGAATACTAATGATTCCAAACCAAACTGGTAATGTGACTTCACCGAGATTAGGAAACTCAAAGTTCGTAATCAAATGTGCTTCCCATAAACGATCGAAACCTTCAGAACCCGCCCCTAAAAACAGGCTGATAATAAGAAAAGCCATCAGGATAGGTGTTCCTCTAACTAAGAGATAGCCTTTACGAAATATCTTTACCGATTCACGGATGGAAGAACGTTCTTCTTCCCCACTTCTTTTGAAGTTAGTCTCACCCATAACAAAGACTAATAATACCCCTAAGCCTAAGTAGAGAACTCCGCCAATCAAGAAAGGTATATTTAAGGCAATTGAAGCTAGACCAACACTTGCAAGTACACCTAGAATACTAGAAACCTGATTTACTTGGTTAGCTTTTAAAAATACATCTCCAATTTGGTCTGTACCTATCTCGTCCGCTAACCACGCTTGGCCTGCACCACTTAAGAAGGTCTCTCCAATTCCACGAATCACTTCAGCAATAACTACTCCTACAAATAAAGATAATGCTCCATGAAAAACTGTTTCAGATATAAATGGTACTGATCCTTCTAGAAAAAAGGCAATACCAAGAATGAATGTCCCAATAATAACAGATAATCTTCTACTATACGTATCAGCAAGGACTCCTGTTGGAATCTCCATTAGTAGAACTGTTATCTCTAAAAATGTACCTACTAGCACCAGTTGAAAAGGGGTTAACCCCAACTCTGCTACATAATATAAAGCATAGGTTGTGAACATTGTTGCATTTGCAAATGCCATAATAGCACTCATTAAAATATAAACCTTTGATGCATGCATCTTCTTCAAACAAATTCTCCCTTTCGATTAGGGAGAGCACACATCACTATTTCAGACGGAAATACTAGCTATGTGCTTTCCCTCTGTTTACTGTATTTCTGTTACCTCTCATGTCGATAGATCTGACTGACATGTTTCAACACCTCCGATTTTTAATACACTTATTTTAATACCTTTTTATAGAAATAGATATATCTTCCAAAAAAATATTTAAGAATTCCTCTATACTAGAAAAAATTTAAAAAGCCTGACACCCCAACGCGTTAAAGCGCCGGGGGTCAGGCCCCAAATGTTTATAGGTTTTCAAAGAACAGTCTTATTACGTCTGCTCCTCCAATAAATGTACCTAAAGAGCTTCCTAAATTGGATAATGTAACAATTAACAGAATTCTAGTTACTTTGTTATTCCAAAAGCCTTTTAAGCTAAAGACATCTTCTGATAGTGATTCAAAATCTGCAACATTTGGTCTTCGGAAATAGGCTTGAACAAGTCCTGCAAACCATCCTGCTGCTAATAAAGGATTTAATGATGTAATGGGTGCAGCTACAAAAGCAGTAAGTATAGCCAAAGGATGTCCAAATGCTAGCGCTGCTCCCAAAGCCGAAAATGAACCGTTCCATAGTACCCAACTAATCGTTTGTTGAACACCGGCAGTCGGATTTGCAATGAATGTGTACGCTATGATGGCAAGGATAAATGCAGGAATTGACCAACCAATGATTTTCGGCCATTTTGACTTTGGCGGCACTTTCATTAAAGGCTTAAGATCCTGGTCTTCCTTTATAGCTTCTTTAATTCCTGGAACGTGAGCAGCTCCTAACACAGCAACGATTTTCTGTCCTGGTGCCTCTCTAATTTTTTGAGCTAAGTATTGATCACGCTCATCAATGAGGGGTACCTTAAGCTTAGGAAAGTTTTTTGTAAAGTCACTTAACATCGCATCTAGCATATCTTCAGATTTAAGACGTTCTAATTCTTCTTCTGTCACACTCTCATTATTGAAGATACTTCCGATCATTGAAAATAATAGCTGAGCTTTTCCCCATAAGCCTACATTCGCCCAGATACGAGCAAATGTAATTTGGATATTTCGATCAGCCAATACTAGTTTAGCTCCAACTTCATTAGCAGACTCAATTCCCTGGATCATCTCTTGCCCTGGTTTAATTCCGAATTGTTTTGCCATACGTTTTTGAAAAGAAGAGATCACAAGATTCATTAAAAGCAAGGTAGCTTTCTTTTCCTTAATAACCTTAAATACATCCATTTCTTTCCACTTGTTCCCATCCATAATGGACTGGTATCTCTGCTGATCCAACTCGACGCATACTGAGTCTGGTTGTTCAGCCTCGATGACTTCTTTTACTTGCTCCGCACTTTGTTTCGAAACATGCGCAGTTCCAATAAGGATATACTCCTTATCATTTAAATGTATTCTAGTAATATTTTCTTCTGACATTAGACTACCTTCCTTTTTAAAAGAAACATCTTCTATATTCTTAAATTTAAGTATACATAAATCACTGTTCCCATGCTAACCTGAATTTTATTTTATCATAGTCCCTTTCATTACTTCTTCTTAAGAGGAAACTTATCTCAGTGTGATAAACTATCTATGTTCTCGTGATACTCTGCTATTATTGTCATCATTATTGCAAATAACCTACTATTTCTTATATGATGTTAATTAGCAATCTTATCTTTTTATAGTGTAAAGTGTATAATTATAGTAATCGAAATTTAAAAATTGCTTAACACTATATATCGATTTCATTCAACTATTGGCACACTGGAGTGAACTTAATTTTGGAATCTAAAAAATCATTGCCCATCCTCTTTTTGGTCATGTTTCTTGTCATGGTTGGGTTTGGAATTATTATACCTGTCATTCCTTTTTATGCTGAGGAGTTAGGCGCATCACCTACACAACTAGGATTATTAATGGCTGTTTATTCATTAATGCAGCTCCTTTTCGCTCCAATGTGGGGACGAATTTCCGATCGAATTGGTAGAAAGCCGGTTATGATGCTTGGTATTCTTGGACTTTCTCTTTCTTTCTTCTTAATGGCACTGGCTACTGAACTTTGGATGCTGTTTGCAGCAAGAATCATTGGTGGATTTTTGTCTGCTGCGAATATGCCAACAGTTACAGCCTACGTTGCAGACATTACCTCTGAGGAAGACCGTGGTAAGGGAATGGGGATCATAGGTGCATCGATTGGCTTAGGATTTATTTTTGGTCCTGCAATAGGCGGCGTATTTTCAGAAGGCAGCTTAAATGTACCATTCTATCTTGCAGGAGCCTCTTCACTTTTAACGTTCTTTTTAATTTTATTTGTGTTAAAAGAGTCATTATCACCAGAGCAACGGTCAAATCAAGCAAAGGAAAGAACACCACTTCGTAAAGCAATCAATGGGCCTGTTTCGATTCTGTATTTTTTACAGTTGTTTGTATCTTTATCGTTATCAGGTCTTGAGGCTACTTTTGCTTACTTTGCTTATGAGAAAGCAGGTCTAGGTACAGTTGAATTAGGATATATCTTCATGATCATGGGATTGGCTGGTGCACTTGTTCAAGGTGGATTAGTAGGTAGGTTAACGAAAAAGTACGGTGAAGGTATTGTGATCCAAATTGGTATAGTAATCTCGACAATTGGATTTGCTCTTATCTTATTTATTGATAGTTTTGCAACTGCCGCTATCTTCTTAACTGTTTTTGGAATTGGGAATGGCTTTATCCGTCCAAGTGTTTCTGCGTTGATAACGAAAAAGTCAACCTCAGGCCATGGAAGCACAACAGGATTACTCTCTTCCTTTGATTCACTTGGCAGAATTGCTGGACCTCCACTAGGAGGATTGCTCTTCTCCGTTGCTATTGGCTTACCCTATATTTCAGGAATGCTTTTATCAATTTTTGCTTTGTTCTTGTTCAAGCTTTATTCAGTACAAACCAAGAAGTCTATTTCGAGTACATTCTAAAAAGAAACATCCCTTCAGCAAAGGGATGTTTCTTTTCTTTAATTTATATTTAAATAATGGAATTCATCGTTTCTCTTAAAACAGTGGCGGAATGTGCAAATTGTTTCATTTCGGTCTCGTCGAGATCAATTTCAATAATCTCACGAATTCCCGATCGATTAATGACGGTTGGTACACCTATATATACATCGCTTTGGCCATATTGTCCATCTAAGTAGGTCGATACCGTTAGGATACTATTTTCATTATTAAGAATCGCTTTTGTTATTCTTACTAACGACATCCCTATCCCATAATATGTAGCTCCCTTACGCTCGATAATATGATAGGCTGCATCACGTACATTTTTGAAAATTTCATCGAGATGTTCTTTTTTCACGTCACTTCTCTTCTCTATAATTGTGCTAAGTTGTTCTATTCCTATACTTGCATGACTCCATACCGGAAGTTCAGTATCACCATGTTCACCAATAATAGCGGCATGTACATTTCTTGTATCTACATTAAAGTATTGACCAAGGGAAAAACGCAGACGTGCTGTATCTAACACTGTCCCTGATCCGATCACTTTTGAGGTTGGTAGACCTGACTCTTTCCATGTCACATAAGATAGAATATCAACAGGATTAGTTGCCACTAGAAAAATCCCATCAAAGCCATTTTCCATTACACTTTTCACAATCTGCTTAAAAATCCTTGTGTTCTTTTCTAACAATTGCAATCGAGTTTCTCCTGGCTTTTGAGCTAATCCAGCAGTTATAACTACCAAATCAGCATGATTACAATCCTTATAGGTTCCACTCCAAACCTTTATCGATGCAGGTGCAAAAGGCAAGCCATGATTCAGGTCCATTGCTTCGCCCTCAGCTTTTGATTCATTCACATCTATTAAGACTAATTCTTCAACAACTCCCTGGTTAATTAGAGAATAAGCATAACTACAGCCAACTGCACCAGTTCCTACTACAACAACACGGTTCACCTTTTCTTTAGCCATTGGTTTAGCTCCTTTTAAAATAATCAGAGTAAAGTAATCAACTTTATCATTGCCCCTTATGAGTATTCACATCGTGTAGATATTTTATAGCACGTTCTTATTCAATAAGTTGTTAGACCGCACCTTTCACTGGTGACATTTGCTTAATGGATAAAGTAGTATAACTAAATTTAAAACAAAGACTAATACAAATTAAATGCATCAGTCCTTGTTTTTTAGTTTAAGATATTCTCTATTATTTATTGCTCGGCTTCCCATTTCGAAATCTCTTCTCGAACCTTAGGGGCTACTTCGGTACCAAGCAGTTCAATTGCTTTCATAACATCCTCATGTGGCATAGAACCAACTGGCACATGCAACATGAACCGTGTAACACCGACATTTTTTCGAAGGTAAATAATTTTTTGTGCTACTGTATCTGCATCTCCTACATACAGAGCTCCCTCAAAGCTTCTTGCTGTATCAAAACTAGTTCGGTCATAATGTCCCCATCCACGCTCTTTCCCTAATTTATTCATGACTTGTTGGGTTGAAGGGAAAAACTTATCCGCAGCTGTTTGAGTATCCTCGGCTACAAACCCGTGTGAATGTGAAGCAACTGAAAGTGTTGAAACATCATGACCCGCTTGCTCAGCAGCTTTTTTATATAGCTCTACTAGAGGAGCAAATTGAACAGGTCTTCCACCTATGATTGCTAGTGTCAAAGGTAAACCTAACAAACCTGCTCGAATGACAGACTGTGTATTCCCCCCACTGCCTATCCAAATTGGTAACGGATCCTGAACCGGACGAGGATATACACCTAGATTGTTTATCGCTGGCCGATGCTTTCCACTCCATGTCACTTTTTTTGATTTTTGTAGTTCGAGCAATAATTCTAACTTTTCATCAAATAACTCATCATAGTCTCTTAAGTCATATCCGAACAATGGAAATGATTCAATAAACGAGCCTCTTCCGGCCATGATTTCTGCTCGTCCATTTGAGATTCCATCAAGTGTGGAAAAGTCTTGGTATACTCGTACCGGATCCGCTGATGAAAGAACTGTAACTGCACTTGTTAGCCTAATCTTTTCCGTCTGTGATGCAGCAGCTGCTAGAATAACTGCTGGGGAAGACGCTGCAAAGTCCTCTCTGTGGTGTTCCCCTACTCCAAAGACATCTAATCCCACTTTATCAGCGAGGACAATTTCCTCGACTACCTCTCTAATACGTTGCGCGTGACTGACTACTTCTCCAGTTTCTACATCTGGGGTTGTTTCAACAAACGTACTAATTCCTATTTCCATAGACATTTCTACCTCCTACGTTTTGAAAAAACGGTATGTAAATTAATAATGCCTATTTTGAGGCTTACGTTTGATAAATTCAAGTTTCAAGCACTCTCTATACAGTTGTGTAAATCTAGGGTTCTATCAATTTTTCCTCACGAGCTTTTAATACAGCTTGAAGGCGATCTTGAACTTCAAGCTTTGAATAAATTGTAGAAATATAGTTTTTTACTGTTCCCTCTGCTAAATACAGCTCACGCGCAATTTCTCGGTTATCCTTTCCACCTGCAAGTAAACGAAGCACATCCATTTCTCTTTCTGTTAGACCATATCGGGGTTTCTTTTCATTTTCTTTCTTTATTTTAGTAGGTAAAGATTCATTCATTGTCCATTCAGAGATCATTTTTTTTGCAATGTCTTGTGGAATGAGTGTCTCCCCATTGTTAACTAAGCGTATACTCGATGCTAAATCTTCTGGCTGCATGGCCTTTAACAAATATCCGACAGCTCCAGCCTTCAGTGCCTCCTTAACATGTTCTATATCATGAAATGTGGTAAGCATAACTACTCTAACTTCTGGATACTGTGTTTGAATATGTCTGGTTGCCTCAATTCCGTCCATTTCTGGCATGTGAATATCCATTAAAATAACATCTGGCTTATGTTCCTTACATAATTGCAAGGCCTCCAATCCATTAGATGCCAGTCCGACCACTTCAATATCAGATTCCACCCGTAAAACAATACGCAAACTACCTCGAATTAATTCCTGATCATCTGCTATAAGTACTTTTATCATCCTTTATCCAGCCTTTCTGGTCTTAAGCGGTAGTTGGCAAGTAACCGTTGTACCGCCATTTTCACTAGAATCAATTGTTAATTCACCCTGATAGGACTCAATTCGCTCGCGCATAGCGGTTAGACCAAAACCAAATTCTGTATTCTTCATTCCTCTGCCATTATCCTCTATGGTTAAAATCAATTGTTCCTGTTCTATCATAAAACGAATCTCAATAAGGCTAGCACCTCCATGACGTTTTGCATTTGTTAAGGACTCCTGTAAACATCGAATCAATGTTAAGGAGATTGTTTGGGAAACTCTAGTGTCCTTTCCAACCATTTCAAATTGAATCTGTGTTCCTGTATTTAGTGAAAACTCACTAGCAATCTGTTTGAGTTGGGTAGATAAAGTACCCCCTTCATCTGGTGGAGCAATATGATGAATTTGGTTTCTGATTTCCTCAAGACCTTTTCTACTTACTTTTCTTAGTTGGTTTATATTATTGATGGCTTCTTCCGGTTCTTCTTTAATTAAATACGATACAGCATCTAGACCCATGATCACGGATGTTAATGTGTGTCCAACTGTATCATGAAGCTCCCGTGAAAGCCGGTTTCGTTCTTCCAGAAGAGTAACTACTTCCACTTGTTTTGCATATTGTTCAAGAACTTGACGCTGTTGTTCATTCTCAAGAAGTAGTTGTTGCATTCTCCATTGAGTATCAATGACTTTCCAAATAATATATCCTAGGCCGAAGAATAGAAAGCCTTCTATGATTGATATTGTAAAAGAAGAGATAGGTAAAACGATTGCCATTGCAATTGCGGGGATGACAGAGAACCAAATCCATAATGGAATTCGAACCCTGACAGAATGTATATTTGCAGCAGCACACATAGCTGGTATTGCAATGTATGAAAAATACACATCAATCATATGCGAACTATAAATCAAAAACGCCCCACTTAATACAAGCTCTATAACTGGATAAACCCACGTTTTCTTACCCATTGTCTTAAACCAAATGAATTGCGGAATTATACCTGCAAATAAACAGAACAATAGAATCTTGTAAAGTCCAAGCTTATCACCTTCATATTCATACCCTAGTAGAACTAAATGGACCACTACCCATATAACTCTTGTATAAAACAAAGCTTTATAAGCCCAATGGTCATTAAGGATGTTCTTCATGCCTTCTCTCCTTCTCTTACTAACTCTTCTATAACCTTAGTCTCATATTACTAAATGGAAATTATTGTGCATAGGCTTTTTAGTCATATCTGGTCATATATGACTCCTTAAATAAAAATGGTTACTGCAGGCACTATGGGAAGTGACCATTTCTTTTGCATAATTAGGTTATAAATTAGATGAACTAAAGGAGAAATGATCTATGAATATGTTAAAAAAAGTACAATCTTTTTTAAAAAATCACCCATTTATTTTTGCACTCTTTGCTCTACTAATAAGTCGAATTGCTGGTATGTTGACAATTAAACTAGTTCAGCTAGTTAATCCTGATTTAACCATACAGGCTGAGTTAGGCTGGCTACTAATGGCTGTATACGCAAGTGTAGTTGTAAGTCTAGTTTATTGGACAGATACGGCTGCTGAAATTGGTTTAAAACGACCTCATTCTATAAAAGAATGGATGTTATTTATCCCACTATTGTCTTTACCTATTCTCATTCTAGCTTACAATGGTATCTATTCCTGGGGATTTGCCCAAAACCTTATACTCCTTATCGCTGCAATTGGTGTATCTATAAATGAAGAGGTATTATTTAGAGGGATCTTATTGAGAGGATTCATGAAATGGGGTCCATGGGTTGCAATCTTTGTTCCTAGCGGATTATTTGCACTTGCACACTCAACGAATATTTTTGTAGGTTCCGACCCTACCTTTGCTCTTTTTCAAACGTTTTGGACATTTACAGCTGGAATTATGCTATCAGCGATAAGGTTACGTACAGGAAGCTTATACCCCGTTATCCTGTTCCACATCCTTCTAGATGGGGTTGAATATTTCTCAACGGGGCGTTATGGAGTTCATCCTGAAGGAATTTCCACTACTTTTCTACTAACGTTTTTAGTACTAAACATTATTCTAGCTATCTACGCAGTAATCCTTTTTTATAGAGGTTCAAAAAACCGTCCTGAAGCAACAACATTAAAACTTCAAAAAGCACACCTTTCATAAAGAAAGGTGTGTTTTTTGAATACAATCCATTTTAAAGCAAAAAATAGGGTAAGAAATAAAAAGAATGAATCTGGGTGTGGCTAACAATGGGATTAGGAAATCTCTTCATTCGAATTAGAAGGAGCTTTTGGTACCTTCCTTCTTTATATGGATTTATTGCAGCAGTTCTCGCTATTATAAGTGTAAAACTTAATACCTACTTAGCAAAGCTCGAACTATATCAAATTGTTCCAATCCTTTTTACGGATATTGACCTTGCACAAACGATATTAAGTTCGATATCAGCTTCGTTGCTCACAATGACAACGATAACGTTCTCTACAATTCTTGTTGTATTAACAACCTATCTTTCACAGTTTTCTCCTAGAACACTACAAAATTTTATTACCGATCATAGTACTCAACGTGTTCTAGGTATTTTTGTAGGAGGATTTATTTACTCCATACTTTTACTCTTACTTTTAAGAGAAACAGATACAACTACAACTTTTATCGTTCCTGCCATTGCTATATTCATTTCTATTGTTTGCTTACTTGTCTTTGTCTTCTTTATTCATCATGTTACTGGCTGGATCCAGGTAAGTAATTTAATTCATACGATTACCCTTGAAACAATTGACAAAATTAATAAAGACTTAAAGGATGTAAAAGATGTACAAGAAGATCCGCCATGGGAAGATTGGGAAAGTGAAGAAATTAAACATATCCCTCCGAAACATATTAGCTTAACTGGTTCTGGATATATTCAATATATAGATATTGAAGGCTTGGTTAAGCAAGCGACGAAGGAAGATTGTATTATCCAAATTGAGAAAGAAGTCAATGATTATGTTGACGAGGATACTCCATTATTATCATTATGGTTTCTTTCCACTCATCAGGTGAAAGGAAATTACGATAAGTATTTCATTATTGGTTCAGAACAAGCTGCTGTTAATGATATAGAATTTGGGCTAACAAAAATTGTTGAAATTGGACTTCGTGCTTTATCACCAGGAATTAATGATCCAAATACTGCGATTAACTGTATCGATAATTTAGGAAAGATACTAACTAAGTTAGGAAGTAAGCATCTACCAAAGTCATATCATAATGATGATAACCGAAATCTAAGAGTTATTTATAAGAAACCTGATTTCTCTGATTATCTGTATAAATGCTTTTTTCAAATCCGCCAGTATGGATTTTCTGATATCTCTGTATTAACTGCAGGGATAAAAGCACTTACCTTGATTGCAGAAAGCAATTCCAAGCATATAAAGGAATTGGTTTGGGAATTTTCGGAGTATATTATTGAAGGCATTGATGCAAATATGCTCCTATCCTTAGATAGGCGATATATAAATGAGCAATTAAAAGCCCTTGCTAAAGCAACCGGTCATAAGATTGAATACAAAGCAATTTAAGGGCTTGTCCCTGAAAGTCAAAACATATTAAGGAAGTGTAGAATCATTAATTTTTCTACACTTCCCCTTATGTCATCTACCCAACTGAATAGTTTTCGGTTTTCTTTCTACGTTTTTCCCCATATATCTTCCATACTATATAAGCAATTGTAAGAAGTAAAAATACCAATAGCAATCTTGATTGATACTCAGTAACAAAAGCAATGACAGTATCAATATCTCCCTGATAAAAACGTCCTATGCTTAACAGTATAAAGGTTGAAGGAGCGATTCCAGCAATGGTTAGTAATGTATAAATAGAAAGCTTCATGTTTGACATTCCTGCTAGAAATGGAATCACATTCCCTAGATGTAGAGGACTTGAAAGGGCAACACTCCATATACCATGTTTAGTAAATGAGACCTTTGCTTTCTCCAACTTTTCTCTTTTGTCCTGGCTTAATCGTTTCTCCACAGACTTGCCAAACTTTAAGCCAATATAATAGGGTATATAGCTTCCAATTGCGTAAACTAAACTCCCTACCAGTGAAATCCACGCGAGTTCAAACCACGATAAGTCCATAATAAATCCAACCGTTATGATTAAAAAGGTACCAAAAAAGGGCAAAGCACTACCTTCAATAAACATTGAAAGAAGGATGCCCCATATCCCCCATTCCTCAATTAATCCTAAGATCATTTCTGTCATTTCAGTCAACTCCACCTAAATTACTCTATAGTAGTAGTTTAAAGTGGGATTGCATTTTCCAGTAGACACTAGAGGTGTAATTTCATATACGCCTTGAGGAGTATATAGATAATTAAGATTAGCATAAGTCACCTTACGATTCAGGCATAATCCAAATGATTTCACACGTTCGAACAAAGAATGTTGAATCATGCTCTTTTATTACTACATGATCTGGTTTTGCATCAGCAATAATTCCATTCACTGGTCCGCGATTTGTGTCTATGACAACTCTTTTACCAACAAGACTCATTATCGCCGCATAAACAAAGGGTTCTACTACTACAACTTGCATCGGAGCTTGCCCAACTGACTGCATCTGGTGATTCATTCCATTTGGATACATTCTGCTCATTCATCGTCCCTCCAAGTTGATAATTAATACACATCCAACTTATGAAAATAACGACTTGGCTCATTCCGAAAAGTTCAAAGTACGGTTATTAACCAATCTGAGGATACATAAATTTATGAACCCAAAAAAGAGTAAATGACCATACTGTTTAATTCTTTCTATTCTATTTAGAGAATAGCTAAATTTGCCCTTAAACTGCTTGTTAATTATTAACTACCATACGTCCCAAAGGACCATCTTCTTTAATTATATCCTCAATGTCATATACCGCAATTGGAAACATCGGAAAACCAAAGACATATGGTGTGATTTCATATAACTGAAAATAAATGACAAGCGTTTTATCAGCAATATAAAAGTCTTGATCTGGCCGAATAGTACTAAATCCATCTAACGTTTGTATATCTCGCTCTTTTATTTGCAACTTGATTAATTCTGAAAGCCGCTGAATATAATTGCTCCCAGGTTTGAACAAATCTTTAAGCTGACAGAGCTTCCCGTTTTTCAAGTCATAAGTTAAGGATTTTATATAAGTCATTCCATGAGCGGCTTGTGAATGATACGTATAGTTTGAAAGTGATAAACTTAGCACCTCTCTTTGATTGTTTTTCATTTCATAGGCGCCGAGCATTTCCTCAACTGTTGTTGGCATATTTCCTACTTGCTCATCAATTAGTCGTTGGACTTGAGCTACTATCGTTTGATTAATAAACATTTCTAGCCTATGATTTGTCATTCCATAAACCTGCGGATAATAAACAACTTTTTTCTGCCCGCTACTTATTCTTGCAGTTCTACTACTTACCGGAAATGAAATAGCCATCGTTAATCGCCTTCAATCGTTTTTTATGTATTGTATTCCTTCATAGGCTGTAGTGACATATTAATTTGTACTAAAACATTTTTTTTGTTGTGGATACGTAGAAATCCATTGCATGGGAAATAATACGATTGATATCATACCTATTCCTTTATAAGTAGGAGGAAATAATGAACTTACAATCTGGAAAATATTTTTGGCCAACTACTCTTGCTAATCCACCTGAATATCCTCCACTCAGCAAAGATCTTAATTGTGATGTACTTATCATTGGTGGAGGAAGCTCTGCTGCACAATCTGCCTATTATTTAGCTGATTCAGGACTTGATGTAGTAGTTATTGAAAAAAATAAAATTGGCAGTGGAAGTACTAGTGCCAATACAGCACTCATTCAATATTCAGGGGAAAAACTGTTTATTAACTTAGTAAATGCATTTGGTAAGGAGTACATAAGTCGGTATTTGCAACTTCTAAAAGAAGCTATCAATGAGATGGAAGCAGCAACTCTGAAGGCAGAAATTGATAGTGAGTTTTATAGAAGAGATACTCTTTACTTTGCTAGCTGTAAGGAAGACATCCAAAAATTAAAAGAAGAGTATATGCTTTTAAAGGACCAGAATTTTGATTTACTCTTCCTTGAAAAGCACCATATCGAAAGTAGATATCCATTTAGTAGAGATGCAGCAATTTATTCTTATAATGATGGAGAAATAAATCCCTTTAAGTATACACATGCATTATTTGACTATGTTTCTAAAAAAGGTGTGCGTGTATTTGAGGAAACAGAAATGAATGGTCACCATTTTGATACCGATCTAGATCAGATGATCATTTCAACAACTTCGGGTTATACCATCCGTGCTCGTAAAGTTATTTTTGCAGCAGGCTATGAAGGAATTGATATAAAAAAAGAAAAAAAAGTTTCGTTTGTCAGTACATATAATGTTACCACTACCCAAGTTTTGGACTTCTCAACTTGGTATAAACGAACCCTAATCTGGGAGACAGCTCGCCCTTACATTTATATGCGAACCACGGCTGATAATCGAATTATCATTGGAGGATTAGATGAAAATACCACCTACCCGGAGGATCGAGATAGTAAACTTATGTCCAAAAAGGACAAGTTAATTGAAGAATTCAACAAAATGTTTCCTACTATACATGTAGAACCAGAGTTTTATTTAACTGGGTTCTATGGTGGAACTGCAGATGGACTACCCATTATCGGTATTTATGATGAGTATCCTAATAGCTATTTTCTTTTTGGATTCGGTGACAATGGAACGGTGTATAGCCAGATGTTAGCTAAGATTATTGCACAGGATATTGTTGAAGGAAAAAGTCCAAATATGGAGTTATTTTTACAAGATAGGCCTTTGCTAAATAAATATAAATAATTTTGAAAAGGCCATAATCAACGAGGATCCTTATCTTCCTCGTTAATTATGGCTTAAAATTTCCCCGAGGATTTTTATTCCCTTTTGGATATCTCGAGCATCAGCATAGCTAAAAGAAAGACGAAGGTATTCACTTCCTGCAAGTGGATCATAGAAAAAATACTTACCAGGGACATATGCTACCCCTTTGGAAAGAGCCTGTTTTAACAGGTTGTCAGTGTCCACTCCTTGGACTTTAACCCAGACGAAGTACCCTCCTTCCGGAATATACCAAGAGGCACTTTCTGGAAGATATTTTTCAAGTGCAGCAATCATTATTTTACACTTAGCGTTATATCTTTCCCGTAAAACAGGAAGCCGTTTACCAACATCCCGTCCTTCTAAAAATGTAGCCATCGTTGCCTGAGCAAATGGATGATCTAAATCCTTCTTAAACCAAGCTAGAGTACTTATTATTTCACTTGGTCCCGCTACCCAACCTATTCGCATTCCTGGTGCCACTACCTTTGATAATGAACCAACTTGAATGACTCGATTATCCTTATCCAACGATTTTAAAGAGGCTGGAGGTTTGAAAAAACTTAACTCTCCGTAAGCATCATCTTCAACAATGAAGAATTTATATTTAGTAGCAAGCTCCAACACGTGTTTGCGACGCTCCATGCTCATCGTGGTTCCAGTAGGATTATGATAAGTTGGAATAGTATATAAAAACTTTGGTAGGATACGTCCATTTTGTAATCTATCTTGTAGTACTTCTTCTAGTCTATCAGTTTGTAAGCCATGTTGATCTACTGGTATGCATATAAATTGATTTGTATAATTTTTAAAGATCTCCTGTGCTTCCATATATGTTGGTGATTCTATTGCCACAACAGAATTTTGATCAAGAAATATTCGAGCAATCAAATCTATGGCCTGACAAGCACCTGATGTTATTAATAGCTCATCACTGTTTATATAGATATCACGTTCATCTAATCTTGTTTGGACCTTTTCTTTCAATCTAAAAATACTTGGACTCCCTACATAATGAAGCGGTAAGTCCTTCTCCTCATCTAGGACTGTATTTACAGCTGCCTTAATCTCTTCAATAGGAACAAGATTCTTTGCGGGATAACCTGAATTGAGACGTATACACTCATCTGGAATAGTAGACATCCATTCACCTGGGGGACTATTTCGAAGAGCCTTTTTAATATTTGTTGGAAATATAGAGTCAAATTCCACTTCTATGATTCTCCTTTTCAATCTAATCTTTATTTTATTTACTAAAGTATCAATAGTTAAAAGGAGATAAAAAAGCGCCTATCTACTAGACGCTTCCTCAGAATAATAATATAGTATATTACCGTTCATTAATTATCATTCCATACGATTTTAGCTTTGTAAGTACTCTGTTATTCAGTAAACCCAGTAGCAATGACTGTAACAATAATTTATTCCTTTAGGGTTTCGTCAATAACCGATCCGAAAATCATGTTTAAATCCTCTTGTGTTGTAGATGCAATAGTATCAGCTGCTTCCTGTACTTCGAATAGACTCAGATTACGACCACCAGTAATATTCATGCCCTTTAATTGCGTTATTACCTCCGCCACCAACACCTATGACTTTAATTTTGGCAAACTGATTTATATATGTATCGAAATTAATCATGTTTCACTTCCTCCTACTAGATCTAATAACAACTCTTTATACAATTCATGTAATTTGATGTTGTTACAACATTTTTTGAAGTGAAATTCGTTTTTTTGTCAAAAAAAGAGATTACTTTATTTACAATTTAATTACAAATAAAATAATCCCTTTCATATTCGTTTATTTCCCAAACCTTTTACGGTATCCACACTTACGACAAAGTTCCTCAACTGCTTCTCTTCTAGAAAACCCATCAACTATATTTTTTGCTCGGTCTCCTTCAATAATTTCTGAAAACGTGGAGTTGTTAATATTACCAAGATTGATAATGCCCTCACCATCTAAACAACAAGGAATAACGGTCCCATTTGCCAAGATCCCAGCTTGATTACGAAGGCCATGACAGAAGCCTTTTCCATCGTCCTCTTCCTCATGTAGTGCAGGCCATTGAAATTCATAATCTTGGTTAATGAAGATTCGCTCTGCTAGTTTAACGCCACTGCCTGGAGTAATCTTTTCTTCAATCTTATAATCTAGAGCAAATTCTTTCTCTATAATCTCTAGGACCTCTCGATTTCGTTGTTTTTCAAGATTCGTCATATTATCTTGTGTGAGATTCCAGAGTCTTAACGAAACAATTAATTCAGATTGACTTGTTGCTTCTTTTATAAATGAAAGGACACTTCCAACATATCCTTCTTTATCTACCGAACCAGCATGACCATCAAAGCTATGAAGCGAAAAATTCATCTGTCTTAGCGCAGGTTTATTTAATAGTTTATGCTTATTTTTATTTATTAACGTTCCATTGGTTGTAATGTTAACTTTAAACCCTTTTTCATGGGCCAAGTCTAGTAATTGATCGATTTTAGGATGAAGCAATGGCTCACCTTTTACATGCAAATATATAAAATCTGTGTGAGGCTTAATTTGCTCTAATCTCTTTGAGAAATCATCCACAGAAATAAATTGTTTTTGACGTTCAGTGGGTGGACAGAAACTACAAGCTAAATTACAAACACTCGTAATTTCGAGGTAAAACTTTTTAAACTTCTTCAACTCAAATTCCCCTTCTTTCACTACCTAAAGCAGATGAATTAATCTATTCACTATTAGACCATAATTCTTCATAAAAGGATATATGCTTATTCAAGGAAATCCAAAGAGTTACGTTGTTATCGAAGTTTATCTTTCAAATACATTCATATATTTTTAATCATTTTTCCATTCTAAGGCAAAAATAAGGCGATTGGTGATAAATAGGTTGAAATGAGGTAACGTCTAAATGGATATCACACGAAAGTATCAGAACTTCTTTTTACTACTCGGTCAATGGATTATTATAGGAAGCATAATTGGCATAGTTGTTGGCTCTACAACACATTTCCTTCTAGAAATAAACGATTACCTAGGAGACGTTCGGATGAAAAGAGATTGGCTAATTTATCTTCTTCCTTTAGGTGGCCTAATTATAGGATACATATATATGAGCTATGGAAAGGTTTCTGTGAATAATACATTAAATGATACTGCTAAACTAAATAATCTAGTGATTGATACAGTTCACGGAAAAAAAGAAGTACCTCTAAGGATGGGACCAATCGTTTATTTTGGGACTTTTCTAACTGTCCTTTTTGGGGGTTCGACTGGAAGAGAAGGTGCCGCTGTCCAAATGGGAGCCAGTGTAGCCGCCGCAGTCAAAAAATTTTTTGAATTTAACAGGATCGAAACAAAAACAATCATCATGAGTGGGATAAGTGCTGGCTTTGGCGCTGCCTTTGGAGCGCCCATAACAGGTGCTATTTTTGGAATGGAAATGTCTGCTCTAGGAAAGATGAAATTTGAAGCACTTGTCCCTTGTCTTACCGCCAGCTTTATTGGTCATTTTATTACAACAGGAGCATGGGAACATAAGCATGAACATTTCATTATACAAAGCATACCTGATTTTTCTGTTATTACATTTTTAAAAGTAATTCTCGTATCTATTATTTTTGGTCTACTAAGTGCTTTATACTGTCAACTGAGGCATGGAATAGAAACTTTCACTGAGAAGTTTTTCAAGAAAAACCATATGAAAAGAGCATTTATCGGGGGAATTGTGATTGTGGGATTAACTTTGGTAGTTGGCTCACAGGATTACAATGGTCGTGGATTAGAGATGTTAGAACAATCCTTTAAAGAAGAGGTCCCTCCATTTGCGTTTTTAGCCAAACTTATATTTACAGCTGTGACCTTAGGTACCGGGTTTGTTGGTGGAGAGGCCATCCCCTTATTTTTTATGGGTGCAACATTAGGCAATAGCTTACATACAATTGTGGATTTACCTATGTCTTTTCTAGCTGCACTGGGACTGATTGCTGCATTTTGTGGTGGAGCTAACACCCCAATAGCAGCCTTCCTATTAGCAATGGAGATGTTTGATGGAAAAGGACTCGAGTACTTCTTCATAGCTTGTATTGTTAGTTACGTATTTTCAGGTCATCCCGGGCTATGGCCTTCGCAAAAAATATATGAGCCTAAAAGTAGGTTATATCAAGTCGCTCAAGGTGAGACCATTGAGAATGTTGAAAAAAAGAAGAAGCTTTAATCATGAATAGAAAGCAAATGATTATCAAATCTAATGCTACTTTACTATACTAAAGAAGACATAATTTTTAAAGTAGAACGGAGGGGTCATTTGAATCAACCTGATACATCATCTGTTCCATTTAAGGATTTACGAAAAACTGCTGAGGGATTATCTAAACGTTTTCAAGAAAGGGCAAATGAGTCAAGTATAGATGGTGATTGGCTAATCACTAATTTAGACGATTTAAAAGAAGCTAACTTCCTTGCTCTAACGGTTCCTACAAAGTTTGGTGGATATGGCTTAAATTTATATGAATTCATTCAAATCCAGGAAATTCTCGCTCAAGGCGATGGGGCCACAGCACTATCCATAGGATGGCACCTTGGAATCATATTAGAAACGAGTGAGAGTTGTACATGGGACCCCAAATTATATGAATGGCTATGTAAGCAAATTGTAAATAACAAGGTGTTAATTAATGCTGCCTCATCTGAAAAGGCTACGGGTAGTCCGGCAAGAGGAGGCCTACCAACAACAAAAGCCACGAAGGACGGAAAGGATTGGATCATTAAGGGTGAAAAATCCTTTACTTCAATGGCTATTGCGTTAGATTATGCTCTTGTCACAGCTCAAATAAGTGATACAGGTAAAAAAGGAATATTCCTTGTTGACCAAAAACGAGCTGGGGTGAGTGTTGAGGAAACTTGGGACAGTATTTCTATGAAAGCAACGAAAAGTGATGATTTGATTTTAGATAATGTAAGGGTAGGTCAGGATGCCCTTTTAGTTGAGGAAGGAGCCAGTAATGTTCCAAAGGGCTGGCTTCTCCACATTCCCGCTGTTTATTTAGGCATTGCCTTGGCAGCAAGAGATTACGCAGTTTCGTTTGCTTATGACTACCATCCAAACTCCTTGCCAGGTCCCATCATAGAGGTTCCTGAGGTTCAACGAAAAATAGGTGAAATGGAACTTGAGTTATATAAGGCGAAGGAAATTCTTCACTCCATTTCTCAAAAATGGGTAAGCCATCCTGAGATGAGAGTAGACATGTCACATGAATTAGGTGCGGTTAAACATATTGTCACGAACAGTGCTAACGATGTTGTTGACATAGCGATGAGAATTGTTGGTGCACGTAGTTTATCAGAAAAAAATCCGCTTCAACGATACTTTCGTGATGTAAGGGCTGGTTTACACAATCCCCCTGCCGATGAAATTGTCATTCAACAGTTGGCACAAAGGGTGATAAAGAATAGAGGCTGAAAAGAGAAAGAACCTTGCTCATTGAAGTAAGGTTCTTTTTAGTTAATGAGGTTGCGATTTAGACCTTATTGTCTTACTAATAAGCGAATACGATTCCCTGAAGGATCTGTAGTGACGATAGAATCTTCTTCTTCCTTAACAGTTGCCCCCATTTCATTTAACTGTGAAATAATTGTATTTTTCTTTTCCTCACTAGAAAGCATTAAGGTAAAGGATTCTAATCCAACACTATTAGTTGGAGGAATAGGTGCACCTAAGCCATTCCATGTATTTAAACCAATATGATGGTGGTATTTGCCATCAGAAATAAAAAGTGCCTGAGTACCGAACCTGTTTACTACTTCAAACCCAAGTCCCTTGGTATAAAACTCTTCGGTTTTTCTCAGTTCTGAAACATGCAAATGGATATGCCCCATAACTGTTTCATCAGGTAACCCTTCCCAAGATTCTAGCTTCCCAACAGATAGAAGGTCTTGAAAATTCAATGGATCAACTGTCATTTCTACTTCACCATTACTCCAATTCCATTGAGAAGAATCTCGATCTACGTAAATTTCAATTCCATTTCCATCCGGATCAGACAAGTAGAGTGCCTCACTTACAAGATGATCAGAAGACTCAAACTGTAAGCCTATTTCCATGAAATGTTGTACTATCTTAGCCAAATTAATACGTTTAGGTAGAAGGAGAGCAAAATGATATAACCCTGTTGTTCTTCCTTGTTTTGGAACTACATGGTCTGGCTGTTCTATTGATAATAAAGCTGTTTTTCCATCTGCAGTAAATATAGCAGACCGATCCGTTTGTTCCAATATCTTAAAGCCGATAGTGTCTTTATAAAAAGCGATAGAACGTTGTAAGTTTTGTATCCTTAGGTTCACTTGATCTACAAATGTAATAGGTTCACGGTGAAAATTCATTTAGATTACCTCCTGATAAATAAAGATTCTATCACAAATAGTTACTAAGTTACTTTATGTAAGTTAGTGTATTATTATAATGTAATTTAGTCAATTAACTTATTTTGGGGGTTCATAGTAAAGAGCCTTACTCTATGCGAGCAAGGCTCTATCTCTCTAAGAATAAGACAATTAGTATGCCCACTACACAACAACTAACTCCACCAGAAGTGATTAGATGGATGGAAATTGTACCGTAACTGTAGTGCCCTGCCCTTTAGAAGACTGGAAATTAATCGTGCCTCTAAATTTTTCAACGATATTAAAGCAAATCATCATACCTAATCCGGTACCTTTACTTTTTAATGAGTAAAAAGGAGTACCTAATGAGGCTACCTCTTCCTTTGACATTCCACGCCCATGATCTATTATTTTAATGACAACAAAATTCTTTTCACTTTCTGCTGTCACTTGAACTGTATCACCAATATTTGAAGCTTCTATCGCGTTCTTAATAAGATTAATGAGCAATTGTTTAAACTCTATAGTATTCGCAGAAATCACACAATCTCCATTTACACTTAATTCAATGGATTTATCATGTATAAGTCCATATGAATAAAGCAAATCGGTTACACTTTGAAGAATAACCTTTACATCTACAACTTCGGTCACTTTTTCTTTTTCTGGTTTAGCCATCGTTAAAAACTGTGAAATGACCTGTTCAGCCGTTTTTAATTCATCAATCATCAAAGTACAATGTCGTTTTTGATCGTCACTGAATCTTTTGTCTTGTTCAAATAACTGCAAAAATCCACTGACAACAGTTAAAGGATTTCTAATCTCATGTGCAACCGCAGCTGCAAGTTGACCGGTTGTCTTTAAACGCTCCGTCTGTTGGATTTGTTCATAATAGAGTTGTAGCCTTTTTATATGTAAATTTGTTACATAAAAAATAAAATAAATTATGATTTGACTAGCAACAAAGTTCGCAAAATTCCCTATTAAATCTTGTTCAATATGCGGATAGACATGCCCCTTGTCAAAGACAATAATAAACCCAAATATAAGCGTTGTAGATACAAAGTTAAATAACAAAGAAAAATAAAAAAGCTTTGAATCAAAATACAAGATAGAAAGGGCCGGAATAAAACATAGAAAAATAAAGGTAGAGAAGGTTTCAGGATAAAAAATAAAGAGCATATAAAAGAAAACGGATGAAACAATGATGATTATGATCCTATGAAAACCAGTACTTTTCTTAGGATAAAGCAGTAAACACACAGACAGAATTACCACTAGTATACAATGAGCTATATATCCAAATTCAAATCTACCAAAACGTGGATTATCAACGAACAACCCCGATATCATGATGGCTACAATAGACCATACGACTATATAATATATTTTTTTATTAAAATTAATCTCCTTCATACATACCCCTTTTACTATGCGCAAAATCAATATACTAAACTAGTATACCTTTATTACCTAAAATCGACATAATTATTCTTGTAGCTAAAATGATAATTTATCTTTCTTCTCATTACAAAAAATCAACAAAAGCAATAAAAATAATTTTTGTTTATTAACTCAGTACACAAAAGTACTTTGGCCCTCTATTTCCCTAGCTTTATCTTTAACTATAAATAAAAAAGTTGAACCTATAAAGCGGTTCAACTTTTCCCTTCTTTAAACAAGTTTAGTTTGCTAAGAAGATAATAGTTCTTTTTCCTCTATGTGGTTTCCCTCTTCATCCACATATATGCCCTCACGAGTTATGCCAGCATGTTCAGCCGCTTCAAGAAGTAAATCTACAATGTGCACTGCTCGCATTTTATGAGAAAGTCCTTCTTTTTCAATTCCAAGTTTCATTTGCAGTAAACATCCAGGATTTGCTGTCACAATGGTTGTGGCATTTGTTGTTTTTACAGTCGACATTTTATAATCTAAGATCTTCATCGACATTTCAGATTCTACAATATTATAGATTCCAGCTGAACCACAGCATCGGTCTGCATTCTCCATTTCAATATAGTGTGCTCCTGCAATGGACTGAAGAAGCTGACGTGGTTGTTGGAATGTCTTTTGAACATTACGTAAATGACATGAGTCTTGATACGTAACCACTTGGCCTGGAAGAGCTAATCCTTTTCTTGATAAATCTAATTCTACTAAAACAGCAGTAATATCTTTTATCTTATTCTTGAATTCAATGGCTCTTTCTTTCCAGTCAGCATCATCTTTTAGAAGGTGGTCATAATCTACTAAGAAAGCACCACAGCCCCCAGCATTTGTAATAATATAATCAACATTAAGCTTTTCGAATGCTAGAATATTTTGTTTGGCTAATTCTTTTGCTCCTGATTTTTCTCCACTGTGACCATGGAGGGCACCACAGCAAACTTGTTCTTTTGGAATAACGATATCACAGCCAACCATTTGAAGAAGCTTCATTGTTGAGTTGTTTGTTTTTAAAAACATCGTGTCCATCAGACATCCTCTGAAAAAAGCGACTCGCTTACGTGCTTTCCCATCAGCTTTTAAAAATTCCGGTCGGTTTCTCATTTCTTTCATTGTTGGAACCTTCGGAAGAACCCTCTCCATCGTTGCTAAGCTTTCAGGGAATAAATTCATTACACCTGACTTCTGGACCACTTTTTGAATCCCTGTTCGTTGGTAGATTCCTAGTAAACCTGTTAACGTACGCATACGGTTTTGATGAGGGAACAATCCTTCAAAAACTGTTTTTCGAATCATCTTAACAGGGATAGAATGCCTTTTATTCTGATTAATGATGTCTCTAGCCTCTTCAAGAAGATGACCATATTTCACACCAGAAGGACAAACCGGTTCACAGGCGCGACAGCCTAGACATAAATCCAATGTGCGTTCTACATCTTCATCTGGTTCAATTATTCCGTCTACAACTGCTTTCATTAATGCAATACGTCCTCTAGGTGAGTGTGACTCTTTATATCCAGATTCTATATAAGTTGGACAGGATGGTAAGCAAAAACCACAGCGCATGCAGTTTAATAGTTCGTCCTCATTCATACGCTCTTGGAATTGCTGTTGAATATTTTTTCTTTCTTCTGTCGTTGTCATGTTGTAACCACCACTCGTTTTCTTGTATCTTTTGCAAACATCTTCCCCGGATTCATGATGTTATTCGGATCTAACGCTTGCTTTACTGCTTTCATTGCGTCTAATCCAGCAGCTCCTAATTTCCATTCTAAATACGGAGCCTTCATCACCCCTACCCCGTGTTCTCCTGTTATTGTTCCACCTAGTTCAATGGCTTTTTCAAAGATTTCTTCAAAGGCTTTTTCAACTCGTTCCATTTCTTCATGGTTTCTAGCATCTGTTAAGCAAGTTGGATGAAGATTACCATCCCCTGCATGACCAAACGTACAGATTTTTACGTTATGTCGTTCTGCAATCTCATTAATGGCCTTTACCATTTTTGCAATTTCAGAACGAGGAACAGTTGCATCTTCTAGAACGGTGGTTGGCTTTAAACGAGCTAGAGCAGATAACGCAGAGCGTCTTGCCGTTCGAAGAGCATCTGCTTCTTCTTCTGTTTGTGCGATTTGAACAGAAATAGAATTCTCTTGCTTACAAATTTCCATTATCCTTTCCATATCACGATCAACAACTTCAGATGGTCCATCTTGTTCAATTAATAACACGGCTTTTACATCGGTAGGTAACCCAATTTGTGCATGTGCTTCTACAACCTCGAGCGTTGGTTGGTCTAAGAATTCTAGTGTAGTCGGGATGATTTTATTTGCGATGATGGTTGAAACAGTTTTAGCTGCCGCTTCGAGGTCTTGATATAAAGCTAACATCGTTTTTTTCGTTTCCGGCGGTGGAATCAGCTTTAACGTTGCTTCTGTAATAATACCAAGGGTCCCTTCAGATCCTACATATAGTCTTGTGAAATCATAGCCTGCAACGTCTTTTGCCAGTTTCCCACCTGTACGGATGATTTCTCCATTTGGCAAAACCACTTCAAGTGCCATTACATAGTCACGAGTCACACCGTACTTCAACCCACGAAGTCCACCAGAGTTTTCATTCAAATTTCCTCCTATTGTGGAAATTTTCATGGAGCTTGGATCTGGTGGGTAAAACAAACCATTTTCTTCTACAATCCGTATCATATCCAAGGTTACTACACCTGGTTGAACGGTAATCGTTAAATTCTCTTTATCAAGTTCTAAGATTTCATTTAGATGTTTAAAAAGGAGTACAATTCCTCCCTCTGTTGGACATGTACCAGCACAGAGGTTTGTCCCAGATCCTCTTGGAACAATCGGAATCTTATTTCTGTTACATACTTTAACAATCTCTTGAATTTCTTTTTTATTTCTTGGTGAAATGACCGCATCTGGCATTGATTGAAAATTAGGTGTTGCATCATAGGAATAAACAAGTCTTTCTACCTGTGAATCCTCATAATTTTCTATTCCTACAATGTTAATTAATTCAGATTTGATATTGGTTGGTAGCATACTATCTCCTGCCTTCCTACTATTGCTTATCTCTATTGACTGTTTTAATGAAAAATTCACATAATGTTTTATCGTAAATCTATTAAGCACCTTTTGATGTATTTTGGTTTTTTAATAAGTCCATATTTTTATCTTTATATGAAACTAGCATGTACAAGTATGCCATCACAATTGCTCCATAAATAAGGAACCAGATATTAAAGCCTCCTGTGATAATAGCCATACCGAGGAAACCACCTGCAATAACATAATAACTCATAGGAATCATAACCTTACGGATTATGGCTCCTTCTTTTCCTACAATCCCAACTGTCGCAGAGGCAGCTACTACATTATGAACACAAATCATATTACCTGCTGCACCACCAATTGCTTGAAGAGCAACAACAACTCCTGCTTGTGTCACATTTAGACCAATGTTTTCTGCAGCTCCAAACTGGAACAATGAGAACATCATATTACTGAAGGTATTACTTCCGGCAATGAATGCCCCTAGTGCTCCAATTGTTGGAGCAAATACTGGCCACATTCCACCTGCAATAACAGATACACTCTCGGCTAATACAAGCGGCATGTTTTGCCCAACTAAATAGCTTGTAGATTCTACCACTTTATCAGCACTTAGGCCTGTATGGAGGAAAATCTTAATCATTGGTACTGCAAAAATAAGTGCAGCACCTGCTGAGATGACGGTTTTAAATGAGCTACCCCAAGCCTTTCTATAATCCTTTGAATTCATTCCGTGTAAGAAGAACGTAATTACTGAAACAATTACAAAGATGAAACCAGGTAAGTATAATGGCGTTGACGCAGCACTAATTCCTGAACCAAATAGGTTTTCAAGTTTTATAGTGAACATTGGATCTTTTAAAAATGCAGTGACAGAGTCTACTGTTCGTGTAAGTACAAGTAGTCCTGCTACGATTACATAAGGTAACCATGCCATCCATATTGTGATTGCTTTCTTTCCTTCCAGAATCTTCGCTGGTTCATGATTAAGCTTACCAAACCAGTCTTCTTCCCATTTACTTCTATCCTCAAAATCAAAATAGTCTTTCTTAGGTGTTAAGAATCCCGCTTTTGCAGCAGGCACTACAATAAGTAATCCTATTAGCGACCCAATTAATGTCGGAAATTCAGGGCCTAGTATAATAGCAATAAGGTAGTAAGGAACCGTAAAAGCTAAACCTGCAAACAACGCAAATTTCCAAACCTGAAGTCCTTGTCTAAAAGAACGAGATTTTCCAAAGAAGCGTGTTAACATTGCAACCATAAATAATGGAACCAGAGTACCGATGACAGCATGTATCAGAGCAACACTTGATGTAATCTGAAGTAAATATTCAGCAAATGTTAAGCCTGTACCTTCTAATGCTGTCATAACAGCTGGTTGGTTTCCAAGACCTGTGTTAACTCCTACTTGAATAGGTGTTCCTATTGCCCCAAAGGAAACAGGTGTACTTTGAATGATCAGTGCAACTAAAACAGCTGCCATTGCAGGAAATCCAATTGCAACAAGTAAAGGTGCTGCAATGGCTGCAGGAGTTCCGAATCCAGCCGCCCCCTCAATAAAAGCACCAAATAACCATGCAATGATAATCGCTTGAATACGACGGTCAGGTGAAATACTAATAAACCCTTGTCGAATTGTATTGATGGCCCCACTTTCCTTCACTGTATTTAATAGCAATACTGCTCCGAAAACAATGAAAAGAATGTCAACAGCTGTAAATACCCCGTTAACTGCGGCTCCTGCAACAATGTTTCCTTCTGTTCCCCATAAAAAAATTGCAGTAATAACAGTAAGTACTAATGTAACCGGCATCGCTCTACTTGCTGGCCAGTTTAAAATAACTAGAAAAAACAGAATTGATACAATTGGTAGTAATGCAATAATTGATAAGACTCCTAAGCTCATTCTTTCTCCCCCTTGAATGAAATGGTTAATCTCCCCTAAAATACACCCTAGATAATCACAGATTGATAGAGTCATCCAGTCATCAGATGATTATATGACTATTTTATTGTAAGCGTATTCATCTACGCAACATAAATTTCAAAAAATTATCACTCTTTTTATTAATTCCATAAAAACAATTTCCAATATATGCATTTCCAGTTAGAAAACTTTGAATTTATCTCAAAACTAAAATAAAATATACATAGAATGAATGAGGTGGAAAGAATGGATTATAAACGAATTAAGCCTAAGAAAATCTATGAAGAAGTAGCAGATGCTATCCTCCTCAAGATTAAAGAAGGTGAGATACAGCCAGGTGATAAGTTAAGCTCCGTAGAGCAGCTTGCAGAAAAGTTCCAAGTTGGACGTTCTGCAATTCGTGAAGCCCTATCAGCACTAAGAGCAATGGGCATACTAGATATTCGCCAAGGAGAAGGTACCTATGTGAAGGAATTTGACTCTTCAATGCTTTCATTGCCTTTTTCAACTGCAGTACTTATGAGACCGGATGACCTATCTCACTTGCTTGAGATTCGAAAAATATTAGAAGCTGGAGCCGCCTATGCAGCCGCTGAAAGACGAACAGATGCTGATTTAGAAAAAATGAAATCTGCACTAGATCGAATGCAAGAAGGAATTGGAAATGAAGAGTTAGGAGAAAAAGCGGATTTTGACTTTCATATAGCTATTGCTACTGCTTCCCAAAATCCTTTACTTGTTAGCTTGATGAACAGCGTCTCTGAAATAATGGTTGAAACAATGAAGGAAACAAGAAGGCTCTGGTTATTTGGTAAACAAGTTACAGTTGAAAAGCTCTATAAAGACCACCTTGGAATTTTTGAAGCTATTAAAGACCAAAATACAGAACTTGCCCAGCAACGAATTCTTGACCATCTGAATTCAGTTGAAGATGTTTTAAAGAAATTCATCAAACCTTAACAATAAACTAGCCCTATATTGGCTAGTTTTTTTTACCACATCTAAACATCAGATGACCGGTTGACTTTTGTTGAAAAACAATAGAAAATGAAGGAAATAAAACGCTTTCCTAAACTAACTTTGGGGTGAAATAAATGAAAGTTTCTCTATTTGTAACATGTCTAGTTGATATGTTTCAAGCAAATGTTGGACGTTCGACCGTAGAAGTATTAGAAAAATTGGGATGTGAAGTTGATTTTCCAGAAGGACAGATTTGTTGTGGTCAACCTGCATACAATAGTGGCTACGTAAAAGATTCTAAAGAAGCAATGAAACACATGATAAAGACGTTTGAAAAATCGGAATATGTTGTCTCTCCTTCTGGCTCATGTGCCACGATGTTTAAGGAATATCCACATGTTTTTAAGGACGATCCCATTTGGAGAGAAAAAGCTCAAGCTTTAGCTGATAAGACCTATGAATTTACTCAGTTTATTGTCAACGTCTTAAAAGTAGAAAATGTAGGGGCTCGATTACAAGGAAAGGCTACGTATCATACATCATGCCATATGACTCGTTTATTAGGTGCAAAACAAGAACCTATGAAGCTATTGAAACATGTAGAAGGTCTTGAATATACACCATTACCAAATGCACATAATTGCTGTGGATTTGGTGGTACATTTTCCGTTAAAATGGGTAATATTTCAGAACAGATGGTTGATGAAAAAGTTCAACACATTGAAGAAGTCAACGCAGATTACCTCATTGGTGCAGATTGTGGTTGCTTAATGAATATCGGTGGACGATGCGATAAATTAAAGAAGCCTGTGAAGGTTATGCATATAGCTGAAGTATTAAACAGCAAATAGATTGATAGAAACGGGGTGAACTATAATGGCGATGAAAACAAGTAATGACTCCTTTAAGGATCGGGTCGATAATGGTATCCAAAATACATTTATGCGTAGTGCTGTTGCAGGAGCACAAGAACGACTTCGTACTCGAAAAGAGGCCTCAACAGAGGAGCTTGGAAATTGGGAAGATTGGAGATCTCATGGTGAAGAAATTCGTAAGCATGTTCTTGAGAATCTCGACTTTTATTTACATCAACTAAGTGAAAATGTGGCTGCACGTGGAGGACATGTCTTTTTTGCTGAAACAGCAGAAGAAGCAAATCAATATATTTGTCAGGTTGTTCAAAGTAAGAATGGAAAAAAAGTAGTAAAGTCCAAATCAATGGTTACAGAAGAAATTAATATGAATGCGGCATTAGAAGAGTTAGGTTGCGAGGTTATCGAAACAGACTTGGGAGAGTATATTCTGCAAGTGGATGATCATGATCCCCCGTCACATATCGTGGCACCCGCTCTTCATAAAAATAAAGAACAAATACGAGATGTGTTTAAGGAAAAGCTTGCCTATAAGAACACGGAGAAACCTGAAGAGCTAGCTTTGCATGCACGAGAAATGCTACGTAAGGAATTTCTTTCAGCAGACATTGGGATTACTGGCTGCAATTTTGCCATTGCAGAGTCTGGCTCTGTAAGTCTAGTAACAAATGAAGGAAATGCTAGACTAGCCACCGCCCTTCCAAAGACACAAATTACAGTCATGGGCATGGAACGTATTGTACCAACTTATGAAGAATTTGAAGTTCTTGTTAGCTTACTGACAAGAAGTGCTGTTGGTCAGAAGCTTACAAGCTACGTGACAACTTTAACCGGTCCAAAAGAAGATGGTGATGTTGATGGTCCGGAGGAATTCCATTTAGTAATCGTAGACAATGGGCGCTCTAAGATTTTAGGAACTGAATTCCAATCTATTTTGCAATGTATTCGTTGTGCAGCTTGTGTGAATGTCTGTCCTGTATACAGGCATGTAGGTGGTCATTCTTACGGGTCTATCTATTCAGGCCCAATTGGTGCAGTTCTTTCACCACTATTAGGTGGTTATGACGATTATAAAGAATTGCCATTTGCTTCTACTCTTTGCGCTGCTTGTACAGATGCTTGTCCTGTAAAAATCCCTTTACATGAATTGCTTCATAAACATCGCCAAAATATTGTTGAAAAAGATGGTCGTGCCCCTATTTCTGAAAAGCTAGCAATGAAAGCATTTGGACTAGGTGCAGCGTCTCCAATGCTTTACAAAATGGGTAGTAAACTCTCCCCTTCAGCCCTGTCACCATTTGTGAAAGATGATAAGATCTCTAATGGCCCTGGGCCGTTAAAGGCATGGACTGAATCAAGAGAATTCCCAGCTCCTGAACGCAACCGATTTAGGGATTGGTTTAATAACCGCCGAGATAAGGGAGGCAATTCATGATGACGAAGGGTACAATTTTAAACCGCTCATCTTTCCTGAATAAAATAGCGAATGAACTTGGAAGAGAAACTAGAACATCCGGTGTTTCTCGTCCTACCTGGAAATTTCAACCTCAATGGGAAGTATACCGCGGTTTCTCCCAAGAACAATTAGTTGAAGTTCTAAAGAAACAGTGCAAAAACATTCATACGGATTTTGTTCAAACAAGCCGTTCCGAACTTTCCACGGCACTATCTCTAGTAGTAGAGAATTATGGTGGGGGTCCAATTGTCACATGGAATGACCCTCGATTTCAGGAATACGGTCTAACCAATCTACTTAAAGATGAGTGGCCTTCTAAGGCCTATGATATTCATGTTTGGAATCCTGACTTAGGTGAAGAAAATATTCAAAAAGCAGAACGTGCAAATGTAGGAATTACCTTTAGTGACCAAACCTTAGCAGAATCTGGAACTGTAGTATTATATAGCAGCAAGGATAAGGGTCGCTCTGTGAGCTTACTCCCTTCTACGTATATTGCTCTTATTCCAAAGAGCTCGATTGTTCCACGAATAACTCAAGTAAGCCATGAAATTCATAACCGTATCCAAAATGGTGAACATATTGCTTCTTGTGTAAATTTCATATCAGGTCCTAGTAATTCAGCTGATATTGAGATGAATTTGGTTGTAGGAGTACACGGGCCGATTAAAGCGACTTATATTGTGATTGAAGATATGTAACAAGCTTGGCTTTCACCTCCCCGTGATAAATAGTAAGAGGAGACTTTCTATGTGGAAAGTCTCCTCTTACTTTAACCGGCTATAGATTTTTGACGTAATTTGATAAACACCTGCTTATAAAATACATAAAGCTACCCTTCATGGGTTTGATCCATTTACATTTTTAACCAATCAAATCGTTTAGTAACCATTTAATGACTTACCTGCCAAACCCTACACTAATTACATTCCACAAACAAAGAACTCCCCAGAATTTTAGCAGTTTTTTACTTTATGCTTTCTAACGGCTCTAGGTTTAAATCTTGGGCATAATACAGTTACTGAATGCTAGAGGAGGAATAGGATGAGATTAAAAAATGGAGATTATTATACCAATGTTCAAACGAATAAGTTATATAAATTAAATGAAGATAAGGATAGCAACTGGTACTTAAGCTGTAATGATGAAGAAGGCTATCAGGAAACAGAAAAGACCTCGGGCCGTTATATGATGAAGTTAGTAACAAGTAATTATAAAAAAAGCTAGGTTATTACTAATTTTAGTAATGACTTATAAATTATAGTACCCATTGAATCGTTTAGTAGTTCAATGGGCCATTATTATGTTGAGATTTTTTTACCATGCTACTGTAGGAGCAGGGATTCTACGAAAGCTATTTCATCCAACACCGTAGAGATATATTAACTGACGCGATTTAGCATCCATACAAAGGCGCGAATCGATGGCGTATATAAAAGTAATGGATCACTATCAAAATAGGTTTTCGGTACAAATGGTACTAGCTTATTGATTTTGATTTCTGCTTCTGCCTTTTGGAAATTCCACTCTTTATGATGAATTTCTCCACAATAAACATGCTTCCCTTTTCTTGTCCATAAACAATATCTTGCTGTTAACCAATGTTCAATACTTCCTTTTGTAGCAGTAAAGAAAGGCGATGTTGGTCGATATGCAACATGAAAGCTTGCTTCCGGATACCCTCGGTGAGTTCGTTCACTTTTAAAATCAAACATGCCATATATATTTGTCATTTCCATGTCGGCATGAACATAAGGTAAGGAAAATATACTTCGTGCCGCAGCTACAGCTAGCTTATGATTTGCATCTAATGTGAAAAAGTAAACACCTGGCTTCCCTTTATATTTAACATATGTTCTTACATTTAACTCCAGAAAAGAATGTGTATATGGAACCTTTGGTAACCAATGCATTCTAATATTATTCATTGCAAATGGAACGAGCCCAATCCATCCTGTTCCATCGAATGTATCAAGTTCAAGTGCTGGTGGTAATTGCCTTTTCAGCTCTTCAGCTGGAACAGGCCAATGCATAAATAGTAAGTGATCCCATGTTTGTGTCATAGCCCAAGGGCTACTTGGCAGTGGGTATGGACGATGTTCAATCTCATTTAGTTCGTGATGCATCTTACTCACCCTCTTTGAATCAATTTAACTATTCAAAGTTTATTTTTATGCATTTTAATTATGTCAAATTAACTATGAACTACTTAGAACTACTTCAAAAATTTTTAAAGTCTGCCTTCATTTCTTTACTTTTCTACAAAAAACATTGAAATAGCTCCTAAGCCAACATGGGTCCCAACTGATACTCCCATTTGCATAATATGGATGTCCCCGGAGAAATCAGTATCCATTTGAAGTTTGGCTTTAAGATTTTCGGCAACTTTACTATCTGAAGTATATCCAATTATGATAAAGTCTGTCATTTCCCGGTCATTTCTTTTGATAAACTCCTGCGTGTAATGGTTAAGTACTCTTTTTAATCCTCTTTCCTTTCCAACTATGGCCCCTTTTCCATCTTTCATAGACATAATTGGCTTTAGCATTAAAATTTTCCCTATTAAGGCACTGGCATTAGATATCCTTCCACTCTTAATTAAATGATCTAAATCATCCACGGATAGGAAATGCTTTATCTTTTTCTTATACTTTTCATTAAATGCAACTATTTCTTCAAACGTTGCTCCCTGTTCCCTCATCATTGCACTTTTCATAATCAGCCAACCGCTTCCGTGGCTCATACATTTTGAATCAACTACATGTATCTTAACCTCAGATTCCGGGCTTTCCTCGAAAAAATAATCTTTTGCTAGTATAGCGGATTGATACGAACCGCTTGTTCCACTAGACATGCATATACATAATACTTCCTTAATACCAGCTTCAACAGCCTCATTAATTATTTTCAGATACTCAGCTGGGCTTGGCATACCTGTGGTCGGAAACTCTGGTAGTGCTTCCATCATTCCATAGAATTCATCTGGTTGGATGTCTACCCTGTCTTTATATATTTTGCCCTCTATATTTATGGTTAGAGGTGCAAAGCTGATATCGTACATATCCAGTATTTCATCAGATAAATCACATGTTGAATCAGCCATAATTTTTATCATTTATAATCCTCCTAGAGTATATTTGACCTTTTTTAGGTTTCCTTAGAATCATGTTTCCTATTACTTATGGTAAGGTCACCGTGATAAATCTAAATGAGGTTTGTTAGATCAGTATATAACACCTTTAATATACTTTATTAATGCATTGGCTCTTTTTCCTTCCATTCATAATTAATTATTCAATACTTAATTTGTTAATTTTAAAACAATGGGAAAAACTAGAATCGATATTCATAATAAAATAAAAATAAGGTAACTGTGTAAGAGGTGTTAAAGTATAAGAACTTTCTTCTACTCATTGTCACCATAGAAAATGTAGATAAAAGAAATAAAGCATGCACAAAAAAATGATTGTCGAAAAGGGGGTTTCTTGTGGATTTTCACTTCATATGGAAAGCTATTGTTGTTGTAGTAGGTGGAGTTTTGATTTTGCGGTTAGCTGGAAGAAAATCAATCTCGCAACTTACGGTTGCTCAGACTGTAATGATGATAGCTGTTGGATCATTAATTATTCAACCAGTTGGCGACAGGAACATTTGGATTACAATGGTGATTACATTTTTAATGGTAAATACGCTTCTTTTTATCGAGTATATCGCATTGAAATACGATGCTCTTGAAACGTTTGTTTATGGAAAATCACTTCTAGTAGTCGAGAATGGCCAAATTAATGAGAGCAATTTAAAAAAGCTGCGATTAACTGTTGATATGCTTGAAGTACGAATGAGACAACAAAACATTCAGCATTTTTCTGATTTAGAATGGGCCACAATAGAAACCAATGGTCAGTTAGGATATATGTTAAAATCTGATAAACAATACGCTACTAAAGAGGATATTCAGATGCTTAAATCGCTGATTGAATCAAACCAATCCCCACCTCAGAATGGAACATCAATAACACAAATAAGTAATTCAGATAACATATTTACTGAGGTCAAAAACGGAAAGCATAAAGAAAAACCTAAACAGAATTTGGATTAAAGCCATGAAAATTATTGCAACAAGCACTTATTTTTTACTCAATCTCGTCATTCCTCTTGGAAATAAAACAGGAAAACAACATATTTGTTTTCCTGTTACGTCATTTTGTACTTAAAAAAGTAATATTTTATAGATTGCCGAAAGATAATTTTTGCCCTCTTAATCTCCTCGACTACTTATGGTAAGGTTCATTCCGATTAATCCGAAATGCCCTATACACCTGCTCTAGCAAAATCAATCTCATCAACTGATGAGGAAAGGTCATTTTAGAAAAGGACAAAGTATCATTAGCTCGTTTCATAACTTCATTGCTCAAGCCAAGTGATCCTCCAATGACAAAGGCAATTTTACTTTTACCGTAGGTAGCAAGCTTATCTAGGTCTTCAGCTAGTTGTTCAGATGACTTCATTTTTCCATCAATAGCGAGTGCAATGACATGAGTATCCTCTGAAATTTTGCTTAAAATGCGCTCTCCCTCTTTTTGTTTAACCTGTTCCATTTCGATTTCACTTAAATTTTCTGGAGCTTTTTCGTCTGGCATTTCAATAACTTCTACCTTTGCATAGGCGGTTAATCTCTTCAAATATTCATTTATGCCTTGCTGAAGATATTTTTCCTTAAGTTTTCCAATTGTCACTATTGAGATATTCACATACATTTCCTCACTTTACAAACAGGTTATCCACAAAACTTATCAACATATCCACAATCCTCACCATATCTTGTATGCGAATATTAGTTCCCTACAACATATATTGCCTTGTTTTGACAAAATTCACACGTTGTGGATAACATCTCGTTTTCTGTTAACAACTTCATTTCTGGTGGTAATTCATGTTCATCTACATACATATCTAACGCAAGCTCTATATGGTCTTGACAGCATTTCATGTTGTTATCCCTCCGTTTTTATCTAACTGTGGAAAAGTTTTATTATTTTTATTATCCTTCTCATAATACCTTCATAATACGACAAATTCAAACAACTCTTCATCTTATCCACAACCCTACAAAAAAACAGTGGAAAGTTCTCTCCACTGTTCTTACTAAACCTATAAAGATTCATTTATTAATTTCATATTCACTGTTTGAATTTCACCAGCACGGTATAATTTTACTTCCATTGTGTCACCAATCGATTTGTTATACAAATGCTGCCTTAATTCCAGTACATCCGTCACTTTTTTACCATCTAATTCAACAATAACATCATATAATTTGATTCCCGCTTGTGCAGCTGGTGAATTCGGAACAACTTCAACAATAGCAATTCCTTCTTTTACTTCTTCCGGAAGGTGTAATGTTTCTTCTTTATGATAATTCGAAATTTCACTGATTGATCGTAAACCTACACCCATATATGGACGAAGAACTTCACCATATTTCTCTAAATCCTCAATGATAGGTCGAACAATATTGGTAGGGATCGATAGCCCGATTCCTTCAACCGTATGTTGAGCTATCTTCATTGAGTTAATTCCAATGATTTGACCTTGAATATTAACCAATGCTCCACCACTATTTCCAGGATTAATAGCTGCATCTGTCTGTAGAACCTCTGCATTCCAATCAGGAATTCTATCACCATCTAGATCAACCGGAATTGAGCGTTTTGTGCCGGAAATAATTCCTTGAGTAACTGAGCCTGAGAAACGAAGGCCTAGCGGATTTCCTATTGCTAATACAGGTTCACCTGCTCTTACGGTATCAGAATCACCAAATTCAGCTACTTTCGTTACATGGCTACCATCAATTTCTAGGACAGCTAAGTCTGTTAACGGGTCACTTCCAATTAATTTTGCAGCTACTCGAGTCCCATCACTTAGGCTAACTTCTAATTGATTTGCTCTGTCAATTACATGATGATTTGTTACAACATATGCCTTGTCGCCCGCCTTCTTATAGACGACACCAGATCCAGTACCAGCCTCTTGTGACCCTTGCTGTGTCCAAAAACCCGCTTGTTGTAGATTAATTACACCTACTACTGCTTCAGACACCTTGTCTACCGCATCTGTTACTTCTGTAACAACACTGACAGACACTGTTTCCTGAAACTCTGAATTTGGAGTCGAAGATGTGGTTTCTTCTTGTGTATTCTCCTGGATACTTTCTAAATCATAAGGAAGAATATTATATTTTGAGAGTACAGGAATTAAAACAATAATTAGGATTGCACCTACTAATGCCCCAATCAACGCGGATAAAAACCATCCACCTGGACTTCCCTTTTGCTTCTTGCCATTTACATATTCATAGTCCTGATCATAATACCCCATTCTGTCACCAATCCTTTCGTGAATGAACGACTGAATTTTTACTAAAAAAAGCACTAGAACCAAGCAATAGAAGGTATTTTGCCTACTCTTTCTGTACCCTCACTATTAGATTTCAAGCATAGAATGCTTTGTTCCATGTGCTATTTTAGTATCTACCAAGGATTATAACCATTCTTTCTTAAAATTAGCTTAAAAAAAGAGGATAATTTTTAAAAATTATCCTCTTTAAACGTATGCAAGTTTTGTTGGTACTTTAGGATCCGTATCATATAAATCAAATTGATCTCCAACTACAAACCCTTTACTTTCAAGTGTTTGTTGTACCGACATTCTAGCCAAGTCTTTCATATTATTGTCTTGACTTAAATGAGCTAAGTAGATACGTTTTGTATTATCGCTTATCATATCTGTTAAAGCCAGTGCAGAATCCTCGTTAGATACATGTCCAAAATCACCTAAGATTCTTCGCTTAATATTCCATGGATAATGGCACATTCTCAGCATCTCTACATCGTGATTACTTTCAATTACATAAGCATCGGCACCCTTAGTTACACCCTTCATTCGATCACTGACATATCCCGTATCAGTTAGGAGCACAACCTTCTTATCTTCATGATGAAACGCGTAGAACATTGGCTCAGCAGCATCATGTGATACGCCAAAAGATTCAACATCTAAATTCCCGAAGCTTTCGACTGAACCCATAGTAAATACAAATTTTTGGTCGGTAGGAATTTCCCCGATATTGCTCTCCATAGCTGCCCATGTTTTTTCATTTGCGTAAACTGGCAACTTATATTTCCTAGCTAGTACACCCAACCCTTTAATATGATCACTATGTTCATGTGTAACTAAAATTCCTGATAAATTTTTAATTTCACGATTAATGTTTTTAAACAGCAATTCCATTTGTTTTCCGCTTAAACCAGCATCCACAAGTAATGAATGCTTTTCCGTACCTATATAAAATGCATTGCCTGTGCTTCCACTTGCAAGCACACTAAAGTGCAAACTCATTGTTGTTCACTCCTGTATTTCAATAATTTGCCCCTCTATTGCATTTACATAATAGTCCATTCGATTATCAACAATAATATGCCAAGTAGGTGTTAATACTTGAGATTTTGATAATGTAACGAGTGGATAGTACCCGAATTCTATTCTTGTTACCTCACTACCTGATTTTAGATAATCACTCTTATACAGATACTCAATTGCTTGAATAGAAGTTAGCATTTCTTCCCGTTTGTATTCTTCAATATTTGTTAATAGAGTTTGACTATAAGAGATAATTTCATTATTTTCATTTAACTGAAGTAAGACTTGTCCACTAGAATTATTCGGAATGTTAAAGAAGGTATTATTTTTATAATGCTGAAATAGAATAATTGTCTTCGTATCTTCGTTATACTTCCAATATAAATAGGAAGATCCATATGCTATATTATCTTTCATGAACTGTTCAATCTTGGTATCAATATTGTCATCTGTAAATTTAATTGGTTCAATAAAAGTTGAAAATAACTTCGTCGGATTATCTAGATTAATCTTCTGATTTTTCAAGCCATCTACCTCTTCAGAAGTAAATGCTTTTTCTTGTCCATAGATGATATAATCAGCTTCATCTGTTAGCCTGGGTAGCTGCGGATACGTGATTTCTTCCGTCTCTAGCTGTTCTTCAATTGAAGCCTCTCTAATTAAGTCTAATTGGCTCAAATTTCTTTTCTCTATAAATTGATAGATTAAAAATAAATCTAAGACCAAAAAGGTAATAATAAAAATGGTTTTTGTTTTACTCCAATCCACTTCCATTACCCCCTAATTCGTCAGAATGAGCATAATCTAGTATCTTCCAATCACCTTCATACAAGTAGGTCCAAACAGGCTCTAGTAAAATAATCTTAGAGGATGATGGGTCTTCTTTTAATTCATAGCCAATTGATATATCTTGAATTAGTTCAAACGCAATGTTCTGTTTTGCCTTAATTGTTCGAACAACTTCATCTCCAGATGGTAAAGCTACATCAGCAATTTCTACAGGCAATTGTAAGGTTAGCAATGGTCTTTCATATCTCGAAACTTCATTCTTACCCCACACCTGCTCAATTTCTGCAAGATCGTTCGTGTTAAAAACCGGAATATTTTTTACATAAAGTCTAAATAGTGTTCTATGCTGGAATTTATCCCAACTAAAGAAACGATAACGATCCGTCCAGCCATTATGATCATTTACAAAATCAATACTCTTTTGAATTAACTCTTCTGTAGCAAGCCTATTCTCTTCTCTACCCATTGGATTTACGTAGCGAATTAATTTATTGTTCTCATCAACACGTAATATCTTATATCCGTCTGTGAATACATCTCCGTAACTAAACTCATCCTTTTTAACAAAGTTTGGATTTGTAAACAGAGCATTGATAAACATATCGGGCTCAACAGAATCTGTATAGTATTGAATTCGACTGATCATTGTATTTTCTAATGGTAAATAGAACTTCTTATATTCAGATACGGTATATGCTTTATATCTAGGATAATGAGATGAGAGATGATAATAATTTCGTTCAAATGAACTTACATTTTCACCATCCACGCGTCCTTCATAAACCACTTGATTATTCTTTGAAACAAAATGAATAATACCTTCATTATCTCCAGTAGCATTTACATTAAAGAATATGCGGTCAAAATAAACAGCAGGGTACTCCCTTTCATCCATCTGCAGAATAGAAGCAAACAGGTTAAGTGGAATCTCATCAGTAAATTGGATTTCAACATGGCCTCTATCATCCAATTGAGCAATATAATCTTCTTTACGTATCGTCATTCTCTTACTTTGGATATCGTAAATCTCCCATTTTCGAACTTCCTTCATCAGCTTACTAATCTCATTTTCTTCAATCGTGCCGAAGTGACCATTACTTTTATGAAAGATTATTCTTGCTGGTTTTATTAAGCCAGCATTATCTTTTTTATTAATCACTGGGACCTCAACAAAACTATCATAGTTCTCAAATTGATCATATTTTGGAGAATACGTCCATAGAGTCCATGTTAAGACAACACTAATCAAAACTAGAATAGTTAATATAATCGATTTTATCGTTTCAAACTTCATGACCAATCATCCTCTTGTGCGTTCTCGAGGGGAAGAGTAAAGAATATTTTTGTGCCTACACCCTCTTCACTTTCAGCCCAAATCTCACCGTCATGTGCCTCAATCATTTCCTTGGCAATAGCTAAGCCTAATCCAGTACCACCTAGTTGACGTGTTCTAGCCTTGTCCACACGATAAAACCTCTCAAAAATATTAGCGAGATTCTCCTCTGGAATTCCAACACCTTCATCCGTTATAGTAACTTGTATTTTATCTGTTAGCTCTTTTAAATAAAAGCGAATCTTTCCACCTTCAGGTGAATATTTCATTGCATTTGAAATAATATTATCGAGAACTTGTGTAATTTTATCAGGATCTATATCAACATAGACTGATTCTGTTGATAAGTGTCGTTCAAATACTACATTTTGTTCTTTTGTCATTTCAAAACGATCAATTATTTTATTGAAGTACTCATTGAAATCAATCCAATCCTTTGATAAACGATAATCCTTACTATCAAGCTTTGAAAGCTGTAGTAAGTCATTAACTAATCGGATCATACGTTCAGTTTCAGTCTGAGTAACGTCTAAAAACTGTGGAGCTATCTCTTCATTCCTCCAGGCTCCTTCAGCTAAAGCTTCTAGGTAGCTCCTCATAGTAGTTAATGGAGTTCTAAGCTCATGTGAAACGTTCGCAACAAACTCCTTACGTTCCATATCAATTTTTTCTTGCTCAGTTACATCATATAATACAGCAATTAAACCATTAATAAAGCCTGTTTCCTTTTGAATAATTGAGAAATTAACTTTAATAATAAATGGTTTGTTCTTTGTACTAAAGTCTAGCGTTACTGAATCACGTTCACTTACTAATTGATCAAAAGTGAGCTGCTCTTCTAAACCTAAAAGTGAAATAATCGATTTACCCATGACTGTTTCACGTGAAACATTTAGCATTTTACTTGCTGGCTCATTAATCAAAATCACACGGCCTTTTCGATCAGTTGAAATGACTCCATCTGTCATGTGAGTTAGGACAGATAATAGTTTCCTTCGCTCGCCTTCGGTAGTTGCCTGTGCTTCCTGTAGTTTTTTTGTAAGGGTATTAAAAGTAACCGCCAATTGACCAATCTCGTCAAAACCAAATACCTTTACTTTACTTGAGAAGTTACCTTTCGCCATTTCCTGTGCATGTTTTCTCATAGCTGATATTGGTCTGGTTATGGTTTGTGCTAGGAAAATTCCTAATATTGCTGTAACGGTTAACGTAATCATCGTACCGGAGATGAGGATGTTATTAATCTTTTTAATATCTGAATAGACATTCTCCATTGAGGCGATTAAATAGATAGCGCCTTTGATTTCGCTTTTTGAAAGAATTGGTGTAGTTGATACATGAACACGATGCTTGGATTTTGGATCAATAAACATCTTCTCCCAGTAGGTACCTACTAGGAGTGTCCGTTTGATACGGATTTCAGTGGTTCGTTTCCCGACAATCTTTTGGTTAGAAGGATCTGATGTACCTATGACTCTACTTTTATTATCAATTACTCGAACTTCTGATGATAAATCATCTGATACAAAGTCCTCAAGGATAAGCTTAATATCTTGTTCTAAAGTCGGTGTTTTATCATCCCGTACTTTCTCCATCTCTTGCTCAATATTATAAGCAAGCAAATCTACTCGTTCATTTAAAGAGTCCTTAAAGTTCTTTACCAACTGCTTTTCGAGTTGGCCTACAAAATACACTCCGATGATTTGCATCGCAAGAATAATAAGCAGTAGATAGACTAGGACAAACTTTAGATGAATGGAGCGGAAGAAGCCCACTTTTCTCATAATCGATTACTCCTGCTCTGGATTTCGAAGATAATAACCCACACCTCTTCTAGTAACGATCCATGTAGGATGACTTGGATTATCTTCAATTTTTTCACGTAATCTTCGTACTGTCACATCAACCGTACGCACATCACCAAAGTAGTCGTAGCCCCAAACAGTTTGTAACAAATGTTCACGGGTTAAGACTTGGCCAATATGTTTCCCAAGGTAGTGGAGAAGTTCAAATTCACGATGTGTTAGCTCAATTTGTTCGCCCCGTTTTGAAACAATATACGCATCCGGATGGATAACAAGGGACCCCACTGCTATTTCGTTAGAATTTTCTACGTTCGTACCTACTTCTTCTTTTAACATATGTCTTCTTAAATTGGCTTTCACCCTTGCAAGAAGCTCTCTAGTACTAAATGGCTTAGTAACATAATCGTCTGCACCTAGCTCTAAGCCTAGTACCTTATCTATTTCAGAATCTTTAGCAGTAAGCATGATGATTGGCATATCATATTTCTTGCGTACTTCTCTACAAACTTCCATCCCATCCATATGGGGAAGCATAATATCTAATAGAATTAGATCTGGTTTAAGTTCCTCAACCATTTCTAAAGCACTTTTTCCATCATAAGCACAACTAACCTTATAACCTTCCTTTTGTAAATTAAACTGCAAAATATCTGCAATTGGTTTTTCGTCATCAACAACTAAAATTACTTTACCCATTGTAATCGTTCTCCTTTTAATATGAGATGTTGTTCGTTGTTTAGGTCAGTAGTATCTATAGTTTACTTTACCATGTCTACCAACGTAATTGTATTACCAATATTCGTTATCTATAATAAAAACCCTCTATTTGACAATCTTAAAGAAAAAACCTCCAGCAAAAGCTAGAGGTTATCTTCTATTAACGTAATTTAAAGGGTCTACTAGTTTCCCATTTTTATAGACTTCAAAATGAAGATGTACCCCAGTAGAATTTCCTGTTGAGCCCATATTTCCAAGCTGTTGGCCCTTGGAAACAGTCTGACCAACTCGAACAGTGATAGATGAAAGATGAGCATATACTGTGCGCAATCCATTATTATGATTAATGATTACTTTGTTACCATAACCACCATCCCAGCCTGCATAAACAATCGTACCATTGTCAGCAGCTTTAATCGTTCTACTGCTTGGTCTAGCTATATCAATTCCCTTATGCATCTGTCCCCAACGGTAACCCATTTTACTAGAGATGTAACCTCCAACTGCTGGCCAAGCTAATTGACCAGTACCTCGAGAAGGAACAACCTTCGTTCCTTTAATTACGATGTGATTTACTGGTTCCTTAATTACTTTCTCTTCAGTTGGCGTTTTCTTAACAACTTGCCCATTTTTCTTTTCAACGAGATAATCTACGATCTTTTCACCTTTTTGTCCCTCTTGCTTAACTTTTTTATCTCCTTTAAACATAGAGGAATCTTCTTTGGTTTCATTTTGATATGGAATTTCTTCTCTTTTTACTATAGCTTCATGAATAATAACATCAACAAATGCTTTTAAAGCAGTAACATTTATTTCTTGATTAATTTGTAACAACGTGTCCTCTTCAAGTCCTGGATTCAATGAAAGTAATTCAGCCGTAGATAGGTTATGAGCAATTGCAATGCTCCCTAATACATCACCTTCTTGAACATGATATTTCTTCTCTTCAAGAGTACCTTTTTGTAAAAGCTTAACAGCATCTTGAACAGTTAATATTTGAGAAGGTGAAGCTTCGTCCTCATTCAACGTAACTTCTGCTGATAGAGTTACGTCTATTATAATAGCAAGATCTTCTGTAGCTTCTGGTGCTTTTGCATTTGCTAGTTTTCTAGACTCAACTTCTTGTAATGCTTCTTCTGAAATATATTGAAGCTTCAATTGTCTAATAACACTTTCAGCTTCTTCTTTTGTTTTTAAGTAAGCAACTGTCTTTCCATTTACTTGTAAAGCAGTTGCCTCTGTAACAACTTCTACCTTAGATAGAAATGTCTCTACTGTTTCCCTATTAGTAGCATTGGGTCTAAATGTTTTTTCTGCAATATATGTAAGACCATCCGCACTTAATTGAAAGTTCTTATATTCTTCTTTTGCTTCCTTAATTTTTTCATCTATAGCTTTTTCTATTAACTCTTTATTATCAACAATCCCGATTCGTTCATCATTTAAATAAACATGGTACACAGTACTAATGTTATCTTTTGCATAAGCAATAACTGAAGTCATAGATAGTGCACCAATTAGAGTTGAGGCAATGACAAACCTTTTTAGAATCTGCTTTGGATTGTTTAATTTTTTGCTATTAAAAGTATTATTTTTTTTGATTGATAATGACACGGTACTTCCTCCTAAACAAAGGCTTACTGCCGGACACATACATCATGTACGTTCATCTCACCTTGTGAGAGAAAAAAGAAATCGACAATATTCACATTATTACACTTTATCACTTTACCATATTTCCTATAAAAAAGAATGTTAGATTGCTATATGTAACAAAATTGTAGTATTACTGACATATTTTAACGATTTATATATGTTAATATTTTACAAATAAGGACTAATTTATCAGTAATAATTTGTTACATTATAACAAAAAATGCGAATCTAATACAAACTTCTTATCTATTAGAATCTAGTAAATAGTTATTTTGTCATAAAAAATAAAGCGCAATTGATGCTATCATCAATCACGCTTTATGAAAGTGGCTCAGGACGGAATCGAACCGCCGACACAAGGATTTTCAGTCCTTTGCTCTACCAACTGAGCTACTGAGCCGTATATAGTGTTGGTTTCCATTATTTCATCTTCAAGTATATCTTCGTCCACATCTCAGGAAGCCTATTCAAGCAGCGGCTCGATGTGTAAATGTTACTAATACTTAGTAACTAATTGAACTTGGATGTGTCCTCATCTCAGTAAGCCTAACCAAGTAGCGGCTCGATGAGTACAACTCGAAGATTATTCATAGAAGTTAATGCTCGTTGCTCTACCAACTGAGCTACTGAGCCAATGTATTATTTACTTAGTTTATCTATGTATATATAAAAATATCTATATAAACTAGCATTTCAGCTAGATAAAGTAAGTGGCGGTCCCGACCGGGATCGAACCGGCGATCTCCTGCGTGACAGGCAGGCATGTTAACCGCTACACCACGGGACCATTAAAAATTTATAATCTACTGATCTAGTAAAAGTGACCCATACGGGATTCGAACCCGTGTTACCGCCGTGAAAGGGCGGTGTCTTAACCGCTTGACCAATGGGCCTTACACAAAAAAATGGTGAGCCATGAAGGATTCGAACCTTCGACCCTCTGATTAAAAGTCAGATGCTCTACCAACTGAGCTAATGGCTCCTTAAAAGTATAAGGATAGGTATTCATGTTTTTGTCTTGATATATATCTGGTCAAGAGCATCTATTCGTGTCCTCATCTCAGGAAGCATAACCAAGTAGCAGCTCGATGAGTACAATTCGTAGCTTATTCGATGAAGCTCTGCTCATTGCTCTAACAACTGAGCTAATGGCTCCTTGTTAAAAAGGAAATCGTTTTTCAACGACGCTTTTTATAATAGCATAGGTATTCGACTAAATGCAACATATTTTTCAAAAAAGTTTTAGATTAAAACCACAACATATATTAACTTAACAAAAAAGCCCCTGTATTACAATGTTTTTTGTAATATCAGGGGGCAATTTAATTCTATTTATGCATAAACACTGCGTACGATGTTTGTTTGTGTACGGTCTGGTCCTACTGAGAAGACAGATAGTGGTATACCTGTTAATTGAGATACACGTTCAATATAGTGACGTGCGTTTTCTGGTAGATCTTTTAGGTTTTTAACACCTGTAATGTCTTCCGTCCAACCTGGTAGCTCTTCGTATACTGGCTCACATTGAGAAAGTATCTTTAAGCTTGCTGGAAACTCTTCGATTACTTCACCTTTGTATTGGTATGCTACGCAAATCTTTAGTGTATCAATTCCAGTTAGTACGTCAATTGAATTTAATGATAAATCTGTAATCCCGCTAACTCTTCTTGCGTGACGAACAACGACACTGTCAAACCAGCCTACACGACGTGGGCGCCCTGTTGTTGTACCATATTCACGACCAACTTCACGAATGCGCTCACCAATTTCATTATTTAATTCAGTTGGGAATGGACCATCTCCAACACGAGAGGTATAGGCCTTACAAACCCCAACTACATGATTAATTTTAGTTGGTCCCACTCCAGAGCCAATTGTTACCCCACCAGCCACTGGGTTTGAAGAAGTAACGAACGGGTATGTTCCTTGATCTATATCAAGCATAACCCCTTGAGCCCCTTCGAATAAAACACGACGGCCTTCATCTAATGCATCGTTTAAAACAACTGATGTATCACAAACATACTTTGCAACTTGTTGTCCGTACTCATAATATTCATCAAGGATGTCTTCAATTTTAAATCCTTCAACTTCATATACTTTTTCTAATAATCGGTTTTTCTCCGCTAAATTGTGAGTTAATTTCTCTTCAAAAATTTCTCGATCTAATAAGTCAGCCATGCGGATACCTACACGTGCTGCTTTATCCATATATGCTGGGCCAATTCCTTTTTTAGTTGTACCAATTTTATTAGCACCTTTACGTTCTTCTTCAACTTCATCTAATTTTAAGTGATATGGAAGTATCACATGTGCTCGATTACTAATTCTTAAATTATCAGTACTTACACCACGATCATGTAAGTATTTTAACTCTGTAATAAGTGCTTTCGGATCAACAACCATTCCGTTGCCAATTACACAAATTTTATCTGAATAAAAGATTCCTGACGGGATTAAGTGTAGTTTATAGGTCTCCCCATTAAACTTAATTGTGTGACCAGCGTTGTTACCGCCTTGGTATCTAGCAATTACTTCTGCATTTTCAGATAAAAAATCTGTAATTTTACCTTTACCTTCGTCTCCCCACTGTGTTCCAACAACAACTACTGAAGCCATAGGCTTAGCACCTCCGAGTGAACTCTTCCTTATTTTACGTTCATTTATGTATCAAACATCATAATCTTATCAATTCCACTTCCATAAGTCAACTAAACACGAACAATTTTAACCTTAGTTTTTTATTCGTTCGTAAAAAATTAGTTTATATTATTAGTTTTTCCAATAAGTAAAAAAAGAACCCTCCCGATTGGGAAGGTCCTTCCGATATACTATGCACCTGGTGGCATGTTTGTGTCATCAAATCTTCGTTCTAAATTAACAAACTTGTTATATTCTTTTACGAAGGCCAATGAAACTGTTCCAACAGGACCGTTACGTTGTTTTGCAATGATAATTTCGATAATATCCTTGTTCTCTGATTCTTTATCATAGTAATCATCACGGTACAAGAACGCAACAATATCTGCATCCTGCTCAATACTTCCTGATTCACGAATATCAGACATCATTGGGCGTTTATCCTGTCTTTGCTCAACTCCACGAGAAAGCTGCGAAAGAGCAATAACAGGTACCTTTAACTCACGTGCTAATTCCTTTAGTGATCGAGAAATTTCAGATACTTCTTGTTGACGGTTTTCGCCACTACGCCCGCTTCCTTGGATTAGCTGGAGGTAGTCAATAAGAATCATACCTAAGCCATTTTCCTGCTTTAGACGGCGACATTTTGAGCGAATATCACTAATTCGGATACCTGGTGTATCATCAATAAAGATTCCTGAATTCGATAAGCTTCCCATAGCCATTGTCAGCTTACTCCAGTCCTCTGCCGTTAAAGCACCTGTACGAAGTGCTTGTGCATTAATGTTACCCTCCGCACAGAGCATCCTCATTACAAGCTGTTCTGCCCCCATCTCAAGACTAAAGATAGCGACATTTTCATCTGTCTTAGTTGCCACATTTTGTGCAATGTTTAATGCAAAGGCTGTTTTACCTACTGAAGGACGGGCTGCAACGATAATTAAATCATTTCGTTGGAAGCCAGCAGTCATACGATCTAATTCCGTAAAGCCAGTAGGAATACCAGTAACATCACCTTTACGATTTGTTAATTCTTCAATATTATCATATGTCTCTACTAATACATCACGGATGTTTTTAAAAGCCCCTGCATTCTTTCTTTGGGCAACTTCTAAGATTGTTTTTTCCGCTTCACTTAAGAGGGCTTCCACTTCATCTTCCCTTGAATACCCATCCGAAGCAATAGTTGTTGCTGTTCTTATGAGTCTTCTTAGTATCGATTTCTCTTCAATGATTTTTGCATAATATTCAATGTTGGCAGCTGTAGGAACAGAGTTTGCAATATCACTAAGATAAGATACCCCACCAATTTCCTCTAGTAGCTTTACATCAGCTAATTCAGCTGTCACGGTTACTAAGTCGACTGGTTCACCTTTATCATTAAGATTAAGCATTGCATTGAATATCTTTTGGTGAGAAGCACGGTAAAAATCATCAGGAATTAATACTTCTGATGCCAAAGTTAACGATGCTGGTTCTAGAAAAATAGCTCCTAGCACAGCCTGCTCTGCTTCAATATTTTGGGGAGGAATACGATCTGCAAGTAGTGTACTCATCTTTTTCTTCACTCTCCCTTAGAGGTGTTATCTATCTATTATATTAATCTATTATCTATGAATTAGAAATCTAAAATAACATGGATATAAGAAAAAATGTGATTTGTATTAAACAAAATCACATTTCATAATTGTATATGATAGCTGAGCTTTTTTACAATGGTAATTACTGCTCTTTGACTTGAACCTTAACTGTAGCAGTAACCTCAGGGTGTAGCTTAAGTGGAACATTTGTAAAACCTAGAGAACGAATTCCATCTGGTAAATCAAATTTACGCTTATCAATTTTAATCTTATGAGTTTTTGCTAATTCATCTGCAATTTGTTTACTCGTTACTGAGCCAAATAATCGTCCACCATCACCAGCTTTTGCAGTTAGCTCTACCGTTAAAGCTTCAATTTTTTCTTTTAATTGCTTTGATTCAGCTAGTTCTTGAGCAGCCTCTTGCTTCACTTTGTTCTTTTGGGCCTCTAACATCTTCATATTAGCAGGTGTAGCTTCAATCGCAGAGCCTTGTTTGAATAAAAAGTTATGTGCATACCCATCTGACACATTTTTCACTTCACCTTGTTTTCCTTTTCCTTTTACATCCTTTAAAAAAATTACCTTCATGATTTTTTGCCTCCCTCAATATATTCATCTATGACTTCTTTTAGTTGCTGTTCTACTTCTTCAAGTGTTGCATTATGTATTTGTGTAGCTGCATTTGTTAAGTGTCCTCCACCTTCTAGACCCTCCATGATCACCTGTACATTTACATCTCCAAGCGACCTTGCGCTTACACCAATCACATTATCGTTTCTCATTGATATAACAAATGAAGCAACTACTCCGTTCATTGCTAGCAATGCATCTGCAGCTTGAGCTATAATTACCTGCTCATTAACTTCATCCTCATTACCTTTTGCAATGGCAATGCCTTGTTTATAAATGTATGCACTTCCTATAAGTTTCGCACGCTTATTAAAGCTTTCAATATTCTCTTTTAGGAACTTCTGTACTAAAACTGTATCGGCACCTTGTGAGCGAAGGTATGAAGCTGCATCAAATGTTCTAGAACCTGTTCGTAGTGTGAAACTCTTTGTATCAACAATAATACCGGCTAGAAGTGAAGTGGCTTCTAGCATATTAATTTTTAATCGTTTAGGCTGATATTCTAGTAATTCTGTAACTAATTCTGCTGTAGAGGAAGCATATGGTTCCATATAAACTAAAAGCGGTGATTCAATAAATTCTTCCCCTCTACGATGGTGATCTATAACAACAACATTATCTAATTTTGTTAATAAGCGCTCCTCAATCACTAATGAAGGTTTATGTGTGTCAACAACCACAAGAAGAGTTTCATCTGTTGAAATCTCCAAAGCCTGTTCTGGTGATATGAAATAACTCCATAGCTCTGAGTGATTCTTTACTTCATCAATTAGTTTCGAGACACCCATATCGATTTCTTCTTCTTTTAAAACAATGTAAGCTTCTTTTTGATTTGCTTGTGCAACCTTTAATATCCCGATTGCTGCACCAATCGCATCCATATCTGGGTATTTATGCCCCATAATGATGACTTTGTCACTCTCATTGATAAGCTCTCGTAATGCATGAGAAATAACACGTGCACGTACTCGAGTGCGTTTTTCGATAGGGTTTGTTTTTCCACCGAAAAATTTAACTTTTCCGTTGGTTTGTTTTATAGCAACCTGATCCCCACCTCTACCTAATGCCAAATCTAAGCTTGATTGTGCTAAAGCTCCTAGTTCTGGTAGTGATGAAACACCTGTTCCAATTCCAATACTTAACGTAAGCGAGATATTTTCCTTTGCTGTCTTTTCCCTTACCTCATCAAGAATGGAGAACTTACTCTTTTCTAATTGAGTCAATATATGCTCATTTAAAACAGCTGTAAAACGTTCAGAAGATGTCCTCTTTAAATAAACTCCATTATCCATAGCCCATTTATTAAGGATGGTCGTAACATGGTTATTCATCAAGCTTTTTCGCTGATCGTCCATTCCTTGAGTAACTTCATCGTAGTTATCTAGGAAAATAACCCCTAAAACTGTTCTTTCATCTTCATATAGTTTTTCAATTTCTGTTTGTTCTGTAACGTCAAAGAAATACAAGAGTCTTTCTTCTCTTTTAAAAATCACTTTAAACTTACGATCATGAAGAGTGACAACTTCGGTTTCAACCTCTTGTTTTATAAGAGGAACTAACTCTTCTGCAACATTATAGAGAGATCTTCCAACCAACGTATCCTCATCAAAGCAGGAAGCAATAAATGGGTTCGTCCACTCAATGTATAAGTCATCGTTAAATAGCATTATACCAATCGGCATTTCCATGAGGGCCTCTTCCCCTACTTTTTTAAGCCGATAAGATAGGGTTGAGATATAGCTTTCCATCTCTTTATTTAATAAAGAATCCGCTCTAAATACATAAAAGACCACTAATCCTAGGAGCAGAAAACAAGCAAATCCTATGATCCAATTGAAGTAAAACGTTATCCCCAATAAAACAAGTGAAATCAGAAGCAGCGCATAAATTGGGTAACGAAACATCTTCTTTTTATAAAAATCTGGCATAATTTCAGCTCCTACATTTTCGGTTGGTACATTATTTCTTTGGTGCTATTTTATCTCTCATCTGAAAGCCTAAGTCAATTATACCTAAGATTCTTATAATATAAAGGAGAATAGGTATAAATAGGGAAAAGACTAAGATCAGTATGGGAACGGCCTTTGAAATACCTTTTTGAAAACAGTAATAAAAAACAAAAGAGAATCCTTGAACCATCATTAACAACTGTAATATGTAAAATAGATTAATGACTGCTGTGTACCCAAAGGTTCCTACTTCAAATTCAATAAACATGAGAAGCATAACAATCAAGTAATACCATAACAAGCTTCTTGGTAATCTCAATTCTCTAAATGGTGGCCAAGATTCAATGGTCACCTTCAACCTCTTAAGAAAAGGAATAGAAAATAGCTGTGTGAAAAAAGAGAATATAAAAGCAATCATTAAAAATGTACTAGGAAGCAAATAAGGAAATATTTTCATTGCATCTTCAAATTGTTTTAGAGCCTGTTCGTTGGACTCCTGTCCAACCAATGTAAGTAGCTCGTTAGAAGTTTCAAGAGTTTCTCTTGTCATTGTAATGGTTTCTTCCATTAAATTAATATTTAACAAGCTGACAGTAATTATATAAAGCAATGCAATGTTTAGAAGAAAAGCAACTGTTCCTCCCAATAATAATGCATAACGGCCTTTCTGCTTTTCAATTAAATACCCTAGTACTATACCACTACTTCCAAACATAAATGTCATTGGTAAAGCCATCAAAGTCCCTATTATAAAAGATACAACTAAAGCTGCTATAAAGAAAATAATAGAGTTTTTAAGACCATTTCTTATCGTATAAATGATAAACGGCAATGGTAATAAGAATAGTACTAATATGCCTATTAATGGTATGTATAAAAATAGCAAGAGAATGATAATATATAGAGCAATTAAAATAGCTCCCTCTGTTAGCTGTTTGGTTTTCTTCACTACTCCACCTCAAATATTTTATAGAAATCATTTCTATTTTATCTGCAATTGAACTAGCATTCAACTATTTCAAGATTGTTTAACGTCTGTTAATCAGTTTATCCTTTAATAAGAGCAATGATAAGCGGATATGCTGTTTTCCAATACAATAAAAAAAACAGTGAGGAAGTCTCACTGTTTTACTTTTTATTATTATTCACCAGAAACGTATGGTAATAATGCCATTTGACGAGCACGTTTGATAGCAACTGTTAATTTACGTTGATATTTCGCGCTAGTACCTGTTACACGACGAGGTAAAATTTTACCACGCTCAGAAATAAAACGTTTTAACACGTCAAGATCTTTGTAGTCGATTTTAGTGATTCCGTGAGCTGTAAAGAAACAAACTTTACGACGTTTAGCTCCACGTCCACCTCTGCGTCCTCCTGCCATATGATACGCCTCCTTTTCCTAAAGATTTTTATAGATATACGCTGACTTTAAAATGGCAAGTCATCATCTGAAATGTCAATTGGTTGTCCATCATTAGCAAATGGATCATCATCCACTCGAGTATATCCTTGGTTGCTGCGCTGGTTCTGATTTTGTTGTCCGAACTGGTTACCTTGCCCTTGAGGAGATCCACCATAACCACTTCCACCGCTGCGTTGTTGCTCAAAGCCACTTCCACCGGCACTATTTCTAGGCTCTAAAAATTGGACAGATTCCGCAACAACTTCAGTAACATATACACGTTTACCATCTTGACCTTCATAATTACGTGTTTGTAATTTACCGTCAACTCCAGCTAAACTACCTTTTTTCAAGAAGTTAGCAACGTTTTCAGCAGGTTTACGCCATACAACGCAATTAATGAAGTCTGCTTCACGATCACCTTGTTGGTTCGTAAATGTTCTGTTAACAGCTAAAGTAAAGGTTGCTATAGCAACTCCACTTGGGGTATACCTTAATTCAGGATCCTTCGTAAGTCTACCAACGAGAATTACGCGATTCATCATCAGAACCACTCCTTACATTATTAAAAAGAACATCGTGTTCTTAAAGTTTACTCTTCTTCTCTAATTACAATGTGACGGATAATGTCTTCACTGATTTTAGCTAAACGATCAAACTCTTTAACTGCTTCAGAATTAGACATAACGCTAAGAATCATGTAATAACCATCACGGAAATCATTGATTTCGTAAGCAAGACGGCGTTTACCCCATTCTTTAACATTAGCAATCTCCGCACCATTGTCAGTTAAAACGCCATTAAAACGCTCAACTAAAGCTTTTTTAGCTTCATCTTCAATGTTTGGACGGATGATATACATTACTTCGTACTTTCTCATCACGTTCACCTCCTTTTGGACTAACGGCCCTATATGGGCAAGGAGCAATCTTATCAATTACTCACAGAAACAGATTATACCATATTGAAATATCCGTTGCAATACAAGTTCCTTCCAAATTATGAAAAAGATTAATTTTAGTTAAACTTTTTAATTACAAAATAAACAAAATCCCTTAGCTTTTTCTTTAAGCTAAGGGATAAAATGATATTACTTAAACATTAAAACGGAAGTGTATTACATCTCCATCTTGAACAATATATTCTTTTCCTTCTAGACGTACTTTACCCGCTTCTTTAGCAGCAGTCATTGAACCGTTTCCAATTAAGTCATCATAAGAAACTGTTTCAGCACGGATAAAGCCACGTTCAAAGTCCGTGTGTATAATTCCAGCACATTGTGGAGCTTTCATGCCTCTTCTGAATGTCCATGCACGAACCTCTTGTTCACCTGCTGTAAAGTAAGTTGCTAGTCCTAATAAGCTATATGAAGCTCTGATTAACTGATCTAAACCAGACTCCTCGATACCAATCTCTTCAAGGAACATTGCTTTCTCTTCCCCATCAAGTTCAGCTATTTCAGATTCTATTTTTGCACAAATAACAATTACTTCAGCATTGTCTTTTTCTGCAAACTCTCGAACCATTTTCACATATTCATTAGATGAAGGATCAACTACGTCGTCCTCACTTACATTTGCAACATAAAGTACAGGCTTGATTGTTAGCAGATGAAGGTGTTTAACGAATTTCATTTGCTCATCTGTAAACTCAACAGTACGAGCTGGCAGATTGTTTTCAAAAGCTTCTTTTAATTTAACTAATGCCTCATGCTCAAATACTGCATCTTTGTCTTTTTGTTTAGCTAACTTTCCAACACGATCAATTCGTTTTTCAACAGATTCTAAATCAGCCAAAATTAACTCTAGATTAATTACTTCGATATCATCAATAGGATCTACTTTACCAGAAACGTGAGTAATATTATCGTCTGCAAAGCAGCGAACAACATGACAAATTGCATCTACTTGACGGATGTGTGATAAGAACTTATTCCCTAAGCCTTCACCTTTGCTTGCTCCTTTTACAATCCCTGCAATATCAGTAAATTCAAATGCAGTTGGAACAGTTTTTTTAGGCTTTATTAACTCAGTTAATTTATTTAAACGGTGATCTGGAACCTCAACAATTCCTACATTCGGATCAATTGTACAAAACGGATAGTTTGCAGATTCAGCACCTGCTTGTGTAATTGCATTAAATAGAGTAGATTTTCCTACGTTTGGAAGACCTACAATACCAGCTGTTAAAGCCATCGTTTTTCACTCCTCTTTTATTACGTGGCTTCATTATAAAAGCCATTTTCCGTAAACCATAACCTTTCACAATTATAGATATATCATATAAAAAAGACAAGTTAATTCTGTCCAATTTAAATATATAGCTACTTAAAATGGCTCCACAGGAACATGGTTAGTTATTCGCTCCGTGAGCCTCCTCATCGCTCTACTCCTGTGGGGTCTCACTTTGACACACTTCTCTTGCAGGAGTCTTCGTGGATGTTAGCAAATACCGCCCTCTAAATAAGCATAGAATAATTATATAAATGTAAGGTATAACTGCTCTTTTCTTAAAGAATATTGCTATGCAGGAATTTATCCTAGAGTGGATTGGAGCGGAAGACACTTGACTCCTGCGGGAGTAGAGGAAAGGTCGAGACCCCGCAGACGGTACGTCGAGGAGGCTCGACTTCCTCCCCGCGGAAAGCAAGTGTCTGCAGCGCAAAGGAACGGACTAGCTTCAGATTGTGTTTAAATGTATTAAAAGAACCGCCCCAGTAATGGAACGGCATAGTGTTTATATTTTTTCAATGTTTACTAAGCAATCGTAAAGTGTACTTCCTAACCCATTATCCGAAACTCTATCAGGAGTTAAAAGGTTAGGACTTCCGCCATACTTACTCCATTGACCCTCATCTATATTTATCGTTGTTGGATGAGCATTTTCAAGGATTTTTACGATCCCTTTAAGCTCTCCTCTATTATTGAAAACTCTTACTGAGTCATTTTCATTTAATCCTTTTTCTCTAGCAATATCTTTTGAGACATCAACTTTTATTTGCTGCATGCTTTCAATTAGGTGATAATGCTGGGAATGGTTTGAGCGCATCGGGTGGATTGTTAAAAGCGTATAAGGGTATTTCTTAACTAGTTCACTATTTGTTGATTCCTCAGGAAATAGTAAAGATGGTTTACCATTATAACCTTTATCATTACCCATTGATGATGTGAACTCAAATTTACCACTTTTAGTAGTAAATTTATAATCACTCCAAGGAACGTGATCAACAGGTAATTCTACATGATTGTTTTCTAAGAACGTATCTAACGTAACTCCCTTATCCTCTAGATATCCTAGGCCTAATTGTAGAAATTCCCTTCTTGAGTAATTGAAATCTTCTCCAAATCCAAGTAATTCAGCTAACTTGGTCCAAATCCATAAATCAGACTTTGCTTCACCAGGTGGATCTACAAGCTTAGGGCCATAATTCGCATAATGATGGTACATAGAAGAAAAATAGATATCTTCTTCTTCGAAAACTGTTGTTGTTGGTAATACATAGTCTGCTAAGGCTGCTGTATCGGTCATGAACTGGTCGATTACTACTAAAGTATCCACGGACTCAAACGCTTTTTTAACTAGGTTCGTATCAGGTACCTGTGTTAATGGATTTCCACATGTAACAATAATCATCTTTATTTTAGGGTCTACTGCTTCTAAAATTCCTTTAGCCTGTTGCATCATCGTGAAAGTTCTTGTATTTTCCTTTTTATGTGGTAAAGTAAGGGCCCCATAATCAAAACTTTGACCTACTTGAAGATTACCGTAGTTCGATCCCCCTCCACTAATCCCGATGTTACCACTCACAGCAACTAAAGCATTAATTAATCGGATTGTATTTCCCCCGTTTGTATACCTTTGCATTCCTAATCCTAAGAATGTTGAAGTCGGTCTATCAGCAAACGATTTAGCTAATAAAGAAATTGTTTCACGTGAAACATTCGTGCGTTCAACTATCTCGTCAAAAGTTATACTATTCACTAATTCTAGTAAATCTGAAAATCCGTGGGTGTAGTCACGTATAAAATCTTTATCCTCAAGGTCCAATCTTATTAATTCTTTAATGACCCCTAAAGCTAGCATTCCGTCCATACCAGGCTTTATCTGAATGTAATGATCTGCAATTTTTGAGGTAGCATTAAAAATTGGGTCAATTACGATAATCTTTGTTCCTTTTTTCTTAACTTCAAGTAGATATTGGTAGAGATGCATGTTTGTTCTAACAACATTACGTCCCCAAATGATTACATGTTTGCTATTTAATATATCTTCCGGCGCATGACTCCATGAGTTTCCAAAGTCCCATTTTTGAGCCTCAATTCCTGCTCCCCAACATATACTACCTGTAAGCTCTGTTACACCACCGTAGCAATTAAAAAAGCGTTGGTCTAAACTTTTTAATAGCCCTCCATTTGAATAATCATGACTGTGAAGTACTGCTAAAGGACCAAATTCTAATTTAGTTTCTTTCATTTTTTCTGCAATCTCTTGTAATGCTTGTTCCCAAGATATTTCTTTAAATATCCCATTTTCTTTTTTTTGTGGGTACAATAAACGTTCTTCTGAGTTTGTTCTAGTTTCAAGCATTCTTCCACGGCCACATATTTTGCCTTTAGTTATTGGATGTTCTTTATCTCCGTCAACTTTAACAACTTTTCCATTTTTTACGGTAACTTCGAATCCACAGTTATCCCAACAATTTAAGGAACAGGAACTAATTACTTTACTCTCCATATTTTTTTCCCCTCTACCCCACAATATCTATTTATATAAGTTTTCAAAAAGGCCTAGCTACCTTATAGCTAGACCTTCTCTCTGTGTTATTCCTCATGTTTTACTAGAATTTTCTTCACTTTTCTTGAGAACTCTTTCCTAGGAATTAATACACTATGGGCACAGCCCTCACATTTTATACGAATGTCCATCCCCATACGGATGATCTTCCATCGGTTGGTTCCACAAGGGTGCTGTTTTTTCATTTCAACAATATCATTCATCGCATAATCTTTATCTACCATATATCATCACCTTCTTACCCTTTACCTCAATATTAATCTCAAAATGGAGTAAGTCTATTTTCAAAGTGTTCTTTTCACTATGAAATGGAGATGTCAATTCTAGCCGTTTTGCTTCTCTGTATTTCCTTCATCTCTAGTATACATGACCATGCGTGGATATGGAATTTCAATACCATGCTCATCTAACCTAAGTTTAATTTCCTTACGTAAGATTCTTGAAATATAAAAATGGCGCATCGGTAATACCTCCGATACAATACGTAAAACCACTTCAGAAGCACCAAGCATCTGAACACCTAATAACTCAGGTGTTTTTATCATATCTTCATATTTATCAGGTAACTCTTGTAATAGTTCTTCAAGGATTTTTTCAGTCTTAGGAATATCTCCCTCATAGGAAACGCTGATATCTACTACAGCAATGCTATTATTAATAGAAAAATTGGTTACCTCTACAATACTTCCATTAGGTAATATATGAATTTCTCCAGTAAAGGACTTAAGCTTAGTTGTTCGTAACCCTATTTCCTCAACCGTGCCTTCAAAGGTTCCTGTCCTAATAAAATCACCAACTGAAAATTGATCTTCAAAAATGATAAAAAAACCGGTTATGATGTCTCTCACTAGATTTTGTGCTCCGAAACCAATAGCTAGGCCAACAATTCCAGCACCAGCTAATAATGCACGTATCTCAATGTTTAGAGATTCTAGAATCATAATGATAACAACAAAATAGACTACATACCGAAGCACATTTTCTAACAGTTTAATTAGTGTTGCGGTTCGCCTTTCAGATACTCTTAGTGGGCTACTGTTTCTAACTCTAAAAATATTCTGTATAGCTAATCGTCCTATTCGAATAACAATTCCTGCAACGAGGAGGATAAGGATTATTTTTATAAATCCCATTCCTAAATTTATCCACATGTCTTCATTCATTAATTGAGTCATTACTTTATCATAAAGTTTGTTTAGCCAATTCAATAAAAATCTTCCTCACATTAAAAATATTTTATCAGGTATTCTATCTTATTTATAGCGGTTTGTAATAGGATACAATAAAATAGCACCTAATAGGTATAAATTTGCAATCCCATAAAGCGGATAGAGTATAGATACAAGCTTTGCGAACCCAAATTTTGTAAAAGGAATCATTGCTACAAGAATAATAGCAGCAATTAGCCATAAAGGTAAATGAATCTTTTCTCTGAATCTAGAAGAAAGTCCAAATAGTCCAGAAGCGGCTGTTGTGTAAATTGCCGCCCACAGAATAAAGGACATAAACATAATAATTATATAAGGATAGTTTTCAATAATTGCAAACAATGGAATTTCATACAATACAATTTTATTTGCTATCTGAATTAATGACTCATTATAAATAATTGAGATTGTGCCTAATACTAAACCACTTCCGACACTAGCTATCAATGCTTCTCCGTTACTTTTCACTTCTTTTCCTATTGCAGATATTACAGCCACTAACGGCAAGATATTTAAAGCTGAAAATGTAAATGCCGTGGGCCAATTATTCTGTTCTTTAATATTAAAGGTGAAAGATTGCCCATTCGTATATAAAAAAGAAATTAAAATACCTACTAAGCCTACAACCAATAAGGGTATTAGAAAAGCATTCATTGAAATCATACCTTTTATATCCCAAATAAACAACAGTACTAAAAGGATTGAAAATAAGAGAATTCCGCCAAAATAAGGAATATGGAACATCTCAAGAGTTGCCCCTCCCCCTGCAAGCATAACTACAGTCGTGGAAAACAAATATATAACAATTAAAACCTCGTAAAAGTAGGAAAGTTTTCTCCCAATTAACATTCGTAAAACTGGTGAAAAGTGTTCCGATTTTTTTTCATAGCTTATTTTCATAATTATATAACATGAAATTGAAAAAACTAGAGTAAATAGTATGATGGCAAGTCCACTTTGATCACCAAAAAATTCCCAAAGCTCCCTTCCCGATGCATAGCCTGCCCCGATAATTGTACCCATAATTAAAAACATCCACTTAAAACCTGATCGCCACATGTTATCGCCTCCCTGCTCTCTTCTATATAACTAAGAAGTTTCGTGAATTATGTATAGATTTTCACTTTTGTCCGTATACTGTTAGTACTATTAACTAGGGGTGAAATCTATGAATCTAAAATCGAAACTTTTTGATCTCCAGAAAGACGACCTATCTAGAATTCCCTATGATAGAGAGGATGCACGCAAAAGTATTTCAGTGCGGCTAGCTTCACTTTTACCAGCATCCAATCGGCCAATCGTATTTATTTGTATAGGCACAGATCGTTCTACGGGAGATTCGTTGGGCCCCTTAATTGGTTCAAAACTTCATGAAAAAGGGATGTCCCTGTTTCATGTATATGGCACATTGGATGAACCTATACATGCTGTTAATTTAATAGAAAAAGTAAATATGATTCAAAACACCTTCAATAATCCATTTATTATAGGTATTGATGCATGTTTAGGTAGATTAAAAAATGTTGGTATTGTTACGATTGACGAGGGTCCGGTAAAGCCAGGTGCCGGGGTTAATAAAGAGTTAATTCCAATTGGAGATATACATATCACGGGTATTGTGAATGTCAGTGGATTCATGGAGTTTTTTGTCCTTCAGAACACAAGACTTAGCCTAGTCATGAAGATGGCAAATAGTATTGCAGATGGTATTGCCGAAACAGAAAAAAACCTACTACGAAGAAGAGAAATTATAGATTTAGCTAATCAAGATACATTAACCAATTAGCTAAGCACGTAAAAATGAAGCACAAAAAAGTCTATCCGTTTTGGTAGACTTTTAAGTGTGTTTTCATCTATTCTATAAAAATGTTTGTACAAAATGGACCATACTGCTCCAATAATAGACACAGGTTACAAGTCCTGCTGTTACTAGGATACCGGGAAGTAAATTGGCAACTCGAATTGTAGTAATTCCTAGCAGATTTAGACCTATAGCTAATATCATTAAACCACCGGTAGCAGTCATATCAGCAATAAATGCATCCATTAGGTCAGTAGGAATCCATTTTTCAATTTGTGTTGCAAATAATGCAATTGAACCTTGATATAACATGACTGGTACTGCCGAAAAAAGTACACCAATGCCTAATGTTGTAGCTAAGACTAAGCTAGTAAAGCCATCAATAATTGATTTTGTATAAAGTACACGATGATCCTGTCTTAGTCCACTATCTAATGAACCAATGATAGCCATCGCACCAATTACAAAAATAAGAGTGGCAGTAACAAAACCTTTAGCAATACTACCTTCACCTTTAGCTCCTATTTTTCGTTCAATCCAAAGTCCAAGTTTGTTTAGCTTGCCGTCTAAATCCCACCATTCACCAAGAACCGCGCCTATTACAAGACTAAATATAACAATTAAGAACTGGTTGCTCTTTAGTCCCATCTGAATGCCCAATATAATCACAGCTAGCCCTATTCCATGCATGACTGTTGTTTTCATTTTTTCCGGTATACGATGTAGCAGTTTCCCTAATAGTGTACCGAGAATGATACATAATCCATTTACAATTGTTCCAAGCAATACCATCCTACTATTCTCCTAAATCCAACAAATTATGACACATTAGAAGGATCTAACAATTCAAGAATTCGTTCTAAATCATCATTTGAAAAGAACTCAATTTCAATTTTTCCTTTTTTCTTGTTTTGTTTAATGGATACAGAAGTACCAAATCTTTCTCTTAATAAAGATTCTCGCTCTCTAATGAAGATATTTTTCTCTTTTTTTGGTTTTAATGTTTCACGTGAAACATTTTCATTAATTTCAGTTACTAAGAGTTCTAATTGACGTACATTTAACTTCTCTTTAATGACCTTTTCAACGACAGCCGGTAGCTTTTCTTTATTCTTTAATCCTAATAATGTACGGCCATGTCCCATTGATAATTGTCCATCAGATATAAGGTCTTGAATTGGGTTAGGTAGAGCCAAAAGTCGAAGGTGATTTGCAATATGAGGACGACTTTTCCCTAAACGCTGTGCTAATTGTTCTTGCGTAAGTTTTAAATGATCTATCAATGATTGATAAGCAATTGCCTCTTCTATAGGCGTTAAGTCTTCACGTTGTAAATTCTCAAGTAAAGCGATTTCCATCATCTGTTGTTCATTTAAATCTCTTACTACAACAGGAACTACAGCAAATTTAGCCTCTTTAGCTGCACGAAACCTTCTCTCTCCAGCTACAATTTCAAAACCCTTTATACTTTTTCTTACAATGATTGGTTGTAAAATACCATGAGTTAGAATGGATTCTTTTAACTCAGAGATTGCCTCAGGATTAAATGTTTTACGTGGTTGATAAGGATTGGGTCTCAAATCTTTAATTTTAACTTCTTGTACAATTTCTTCTTTACCAACTTCCATTGTTGAAAACAATGCATTAATGCCTTTTCCTAAGCCCTTAGCCATTCTTAACCACTTCCTTTGCAAGATCTAAATAAACTTCCGCTCCTCTTGATTTCGGATCATAAATAATTATTGGTTCCCCATGGCTCGGCGCTTCACTTAGACGTACATTTCTAGGAATGATTGTCTTGTATACTTTATCTTGAAAATATTTTTTCACTTCATCAATAACTTGAATGCCTAAATTTGTACGAGCATCTAACATTGTAAGTAGTACACCTTCAATCATTAGATTGGTATTAAGGTGTTTTTGAACTAATCGAACTGTATTAAGTAATTGACTTAATCCCTCTAATGCGTAATATTCACATTGCACAGGAATCAAGACAGCTTCAGATGCAGTTAATGCATTTATGGTTAACAGGCCTAGGGATGGAGGACAATCAATAATAATATAGTCATATTGTTCCTTAACCTCATCAAGAGCCCTTTTCAGTCGTACTTCCCTGGAAATTGTAGGAACTAATTCAATCTCTGCCCCTGCTAATTGTATTGTGGCAGGAATCATATATAAATTTTCAACAACTGTTGGCTTAATCACATCATTTGCATTCACATCATCAACTAAAACGTCATAAATACACTGATCAACTTCTGCTTTTTCAATACCGGTTCCACTTGTTGCATTTCCTTGTGGATCAATATCCACGAGTAATACCTTTTTACCGATATACGCTAAGCATGCACTTAAATTAACAGATGTAGTAGTTTTTCCAACTCCACCCTTTTGGTTTGCAATCGCGATAATCTTCCCCACGACTTCACCTACTTTCAGTCAACAATCTTTTCTACACTTTCACTATTTTATCACGAAAAATGATACTTTGATGATTTTTTCAAAAAAAAATTACTAGATTAAGAAGGATTTACTAGATTCAATGTTCCACGTGAAACATTTACTGGTTAATTAGTAAGTGAATTTGTATAAATGATGCTAGTATTCGGGTTAAATAAAAGGTATTTAGAGGTTAATATAAAAGATTCTTGGCATTGAATGAGTATAATTGATAGTGGATTGAAGCGGAAGACACTTGACTCCTGCGGGAAGTAGAGGAAAGGTCGAGACCCCGCAGACGAAACGTTGAGGAGGCTCGACTTCCTCCCCGCGGAAAGCAAGTGTCTGCAGCGTAAAGGAACGTCAAGATTAAAAGTGGAATCATTTTTTCAAAAAATAGCTTTAATTAAAACAAAAAATCCCCATCAAAGATGAGGATATCTATTTTTTAGGTATTTTTATAGTAAATTGAAAATAGTCCTCAAATTCTTCCTCTTCAGAATCAATTGAAACACCACTCTCGTTAACCATAGTTAATGATTGTCTAATCGTATTCATAGCAATTCGCGTATCTCTACTAAATGCTTTTCGTTTAGGTTGTGGCTTCTTTTTTGTCTGATCAAGCAATTTGACAACACGATCTTCTGTTTGTTTAACATTCAACTGTTTCTCAATAATCTCTTTCATTAATTGAACCTGTTTTTCAGGATCTTTTAATGGAATTAAGGCACGAGCATGACGTTCCGTTAAACTCTTTTCCATTAATGCATTTTGAACATCATCAGGAAGTTTTAACAGTCTTAGCTTATTAGCAACAGTTGATTGCCCTTTGCCTAGTCTTTGTGCTAATGCTTCTTGAGTTAAATTGTGTAGTTCTAATAGCTTAGAGTAAGCAACAGCTTCTTCAATAGAAGATAATTCTTCACGTTGTAAGTTTTCAATTAAAGCAACAGATGCTGTCTCTTTATCATTAAAATCTTTTACAATTGCGGGAATGGTTTCCCAATTTAATGATTGCACTGCCCTCCAACGTCTCTCACCAGCAATAATCTCAAATTTATCGGCAGAGTATTCTCTGACAACTATGGGCTGTATGACACCATGTGTTCGAATTGTTAAAGCAAGCTCAGTAATTTTTTCCTCATTAAAAACTGTACGTGGCTGAAATCTATTGGGCACAATGTTTTGAACAGGTATTTGTTTTACTTCTTCATTTAATTGCTGCTTTTCTTCAGAAACAGAAACATTTTCAGTGTCTTTTGCTACTTCTATTTCTTTTGCTATTTCTTTTTCACTAAGACTAAAGAAACGTGAAAAAGTATTCTTCATGAGCCTACACCACCTTTTGAAACTCCTCTTTAAGAATTCTCTATTAAATGATTCATTCCTGCTACATTTGATTTAAATTATAAAATAAAAGTTTGATAGTTTTCGGTACTTTTGTCACTAATAAATAATAGATTACTAGAAATGTTCCACGTGAAACATTATACCAGATTTAAGGTAAGAGAAAAACTAGTTATTATCCGGTTTTTAATTGCCAGATCTAGTTTTTCTCTTTTGGTTTCCTTTATCTCATGCGGAGCAGTTCAGCCCATACGCCGCTGAACGGTCATCCTGCGCATTTCTTTATTGTATTGGTGTTCGATTAGGTGTTCCTGGTTTCCTAGGGTACTTCTTAGGGGTAGTTTTAACTTTGTAAATAAGGACAATATTCCTTTCACTATTTTCGATGGGCAATAAGAAGTGTTTTAACTCTGAAACTTGTCCACCTAAAACAGCTATTGCTTTCTTACTATCTTCTAGTTCATCTTGTGCTGCACTTGCTTTCATTGCAATAAAAGTCCCATTTACTTTGACTAATGGTAAGCAAAGTTCACTTAGTACGGATAACCTAGCAACTGCTCTTGCCATAACAATATCATACGACTCTCGAATATCTGATCTTTGGCCAAATGTCTCAGCGCGATCATGATAAAACGTTACAGAATCAAGGTTTAGTTCCTTTGCTAGTTGATTTAAGAAGGTAATCCTTTTTTGCAAAGAATCTACAATTGAAACTTTAAGATGTGGAAAACAAATTTTTAATGGGATACTAGGAAATCCAGCACCCGCTCCTACATCACAAACTGTTTCCACTTTAGTGAAATCAAAATGAAAGGCAGAAGTAATAGAATCATAAAAATGTTTCAGATAAACCTCAGGCTTTTCAGTGATTGCTGTTAAATTAATCTTTTCATTCCATTCAACAAGTAGTTCATAATACTTTTCAAATTGATTTATTTGTTTTTGAGAAAGGGTAATCCCTTTCTCAGCTAACATTTCAACAAATGTATTGATATCCATATATTCATCCTTTCGCAGCGTAACCTACAGGTCATTTGACACCCTAGCAATCCTTCCTTGCTCCAAGTAAATTAAGAGGATCGAAACATCTGCTGGATTAACTCCTGAAATTCTGGATGCTTGACCTACAGAAAGTGGCCTAACTTCTTTTAATTTTTGTCTGGCCTCGTTTGCTAAGCTAGAAATTGCATCATAATCAATATTCTCTGGGATCTTCTTATCCTCCATCTTCTTATGACGCTCTACCTGTTGCAAGGATTTTTCGATATAACCCTCATATTTAATTTGTATCTCTACCTGTTCTGACACATCAGGGTTAATTTCATATTCTGCTGGAACCATTTGTTTTATATGAGAATATGTCATTTCTGGACGCTTGAGTAAATCAGCTGCACGAATACCATCTTTTAACTCACTACCCCCAACAGAACGGATAATATCTTGAACTTCATGTGTCGGTTTGATAATAACTGATTCTAAACGCTCTTTTTCTTGTTCAATTGCAGCCTTTTTTTCCTCAAAAGCCTTATATCGTTCTTCACTAATAAGTCCCAGTTCATAGCCTTTTTCTGTTAAACGCAGATCCGCATTATCATGTCGTAATAGTAAACGATATTCTGCTCGTGAGGTTAAAAGTCTATAAGGTTCATTGGTCCCTTTAGTGACTAAATCATCAATTAGTACTCCGATATACGCATCAGATCTATTTAAGATTAACTCTTCTTTATCTAACGCACGTCTACCAGCATTAATACCTGCCATAATCCCTTGGCCAGCAGCTTCTTCATAACCGGATGTTCCATTTATTTGACCTGCTGTGTATAAATTCTTAATTTGTTTCGTTTCAAGTGTTGGCCATAGTTGTGTAGGCACGATTGAATCATATTCAATCGCATATCCCGCTCTCATCATTTGTACATTTTCTAAACCTGGAATGGTTTTTAACATTTGTTGTTGAACATCCTCAGGTAAACTTGTTGAAAGCCCTTGAACATATACTTCATGTGTATTTCTACCTTCAGGCTCCAAAAAGATTTGATGGCGCGGTTTATCATTAAAACGAACTACTTTATCCTCTATAGATGGACAATACCTAGGACCTGTTCCCTTAATCATCCCAGAATACATAGGCGAGCGATGTAAATTATCATCAATTAACTGATGTGTTTCAAGGCTAGTATAGGTTAACCAACAAGGAAGCTGGTCAGTAATGTATTTTGTTGTCTCATAGGAAAAAGCACGAGGAGTATCGTCTCCAGGTTGAATTTCCGTTTGACTATAATTAATCGAGAGACTACTTACTCTTGGTGGTGTACCTGTTTTGAATCGAACTAAATCAAAGCCTAATTCTTCTAGATGCTTGGATAATGAAATCGAAGGCTGCTGATTATTAGGGCCACTTGAATACTTAAGGTCACCGATTATAATCTCGCCTCTTAAAAATGTTCCCGTTGTAATAACAACAGCTTTTGCTTCATATTCTGCTCCTGTTTGGGTAATAACCCCTTTACAGACACCATCCTCAACAAGAAGTCTCTCGACCATGCCTTGGACCAAGGTTAGATTTTTTTCATTTTCTAATGTTTTTTTCATTTCATGTTGGTAATCGAACTTATCCGCTTGTGCTCTTAAAGCACGTACAGCAGGGCCTTTACCTGTATTCAGCATTCTCATTTGAATGTGAGTTTTATCTATATTTTTGGCCATCTCACCACCTAAAGCATCGATCTCACGAACAACGATTCCTTTAGCTGGCCCCCCCACTGAAGGGTTACATGGCATAAATGCGACCATATCTAGGTTAATGGTAACCATTAAGGTTTTCGCACCAACTCGAGCAGCAGCTAATCCAGCTTCACAGCCTGCATGCCCTGCACCGATAATAATGACATCATATGAACCGGCTTTATATCCCATCTAATGGTACCTCCTTTACTTTGAGCTATATATACTAATTTTACTTTCCAAGACAAAATTGAGAGAATAACTGATTGATTAGATTTTCATGTACGGCATCGCCAATTATTTCTCCAAGTATTTCCCACGTTCTTGTTAAATCAATTTGCACCATATCAACTGGAACATTCATTTCAATTCCTGCAATTGCATCTTCAATTGTCTTTTTGGCTTGATGTAAAAGTGCTATATGACGGGAATTAGAAACATATGTTAAATCACTCGATTCAATATTTCCTGCAAAAAACATAGATGAAATCGCTTCTTCTAATGTATCAATACCTTCTTCTTCTAATAGAGATGTCGTAACTAAATGCTGACTTATTGTAATCTCCTTAACTCTATGTAAATCAATTTTTTGAGGAAGGTCTGTTTTATTGATAATGACAATCGTGTCCATTCCTTTAACAGCTTCAAATAATTTTTCGTCTTCTTCAGATAATTCTTCATTAAAATTAAGTACTAATAGTATCAAATCTGCTTTTTTTAGTACTTCTCTAGAGCGTTCTACCCCAATACGTTCAACAATATCTTCAGTTTCACGTATACCTGCCGTATCAACAAGTCTAAGCGGAACTCCTCTTACATTTACGTATTCTTCAATTACGTCACGCGTTGTGCCTGGTATGTCTGTTACAATAGCCTTATTTTCATGGACAAGACTATTTAATAATGAAGATTTACCTACATTCGGCCTACCGATGATAACAGTTGATAATCCCTCACGCAAGATTTTGCCTTGGTTAGAGGTTCGTAGTATGTTTTCTATTTCATTACGTACTTTCGAAGCTTTTTCTATTAGAACCGTATGTGTCATTTCCTCAACATCATCATACTCTGGATAATCTATATTCACTTCAATATGAGCTAAAGTTTCAAGTAGCTCCTGTCTTAACCTTTGAATAAGCTTGGATAAACGCCCTTCCATTTGGTCAATGGCTACATTCATAGCACGATCCGTCTTAGCTCTTATTAAATCCATGACGGCTTCAGCCTGGGATAAATCAATTCTTCCATTTAAAAAAGCTCGTTTTGTAAATTCACCTGGTTCTGCTAATCTTGCACCTTGAGTTAGTACAAGCTTTAACACTCTATTTACAGAAACAAGTCCACCATGACAATTTATTTCAACGACATCTTCTCTCGTAAATGTCCTTGGTCCTCTCATTAAAGAAACCATGACCTCTTCTACTACCTGATCCTTATCAGGGTCTACAATATTTCCATAGTGAATTGTATGCGACTCTACCTCACTCAATTTCTTCTTCGATTTTGCTTTAAAAATCGTATCGGCAATTGCAATTGCTTCCTCACCACTTAAACGGACGATCGCAATTGCTCCCTCTCCCATCGGAGTTGAAATTGCGGCAATCGTATCAAATTCCATGACTTCACCTCATTTGCCACTTTCACAGTTGTCTATTTCGACTTATCCACTATCCACTCAAACAATTTATATTATTCCCTATTTATCCACATAGATAACGAGTCCGTTCCATTTTTTGAGTATCAGTCTAATTTTAACTTATCCACATGTGAATAACAATATGAAAGGCTGGTTTCAAGAAAAGATTGTTGGATTATATCGATGATTGACGAGTATTTTAAATTGCAGAGAAGGCTCTGGTAGTAAAAAATGATAAAAAAAATACCCTTAGGAACTATTTCCTAAGGGTATTTCACTTTTATTTATTTGGAGATATTACAAGATGACGATTTGGATCCGTACCACTTGAAAATGTTTTGACCTTTTTGTTTGTTACTAGAGCTGTATGAATCACTTTTCGCTCATAAGAAGGCATTGGTTCTAACGCAACATCTTGTCCTGTTCGAACAGCTTTTTCTGCAAGTCTATCTGCTAGCTGTATTAATGTATCTTGGCGTCGTCTGCGGTAATTTTCAGCATCAACAATGATATTAATGAATTGTTCTGAGAAACGGTTTGCTACTAACTGCGTTAGATACTGAAGAGAATTTAAAGTTTGGCCACGTTTACCAATTAAAATGGCAATCTTTTCTCCAGAAATGTTAAACTCAACATTTTTCCCTTGAACCGTTACTTCAATTTCTGCTGAAACTCCCATATTCTCTATTACTTGCTGTAAGAACTTTTTCGATTCTTCAACCGGATCCATCTTCATTGTTACTTTAACAACAGCTGGTTTTGTGCCGAAGATTCCGAAAATCCCTTTTTTACCTTCATCAATAATTGTAATTTCTGTGCGGTCTTTTGTTGTTTGTAATTGAGCTAAAGCTGATTCTACTGCTTCATCGACTGTTTGGCCTGTAGCAGTTATCTGTTTCACTTTTTTGCTCCTCCCGCAGGTTTTCCAGCAGCTGCTTTTAGCTCTGGACCTTTAATAAAGTAAGTTTGTACTATCATAAATAAGTTACCAACCACCCAGTATAAAGAAAGTGCAGCCGGGAATGTTATTGCAAAGATAATAATCATGACTGGCATAATCCATAGCATCATTGCCATTTGAGGATTTAAGTTCTCAGTTCCTGCCATCATCATCTTTTGTTGAATAAAAGTTGTAGCACCTGCTACCAACGGTAAGATAAAGTATGGATCGGCTTCGCCAAGATCAAACCATAAAAAGTTATGAGTTGATATTTCCTCAGTTCTCATGATAGCGTGATAAAATCCAATTAAGATTGGCATTTGAATTAATAATGGCATACAGCCTGCTAATGGATTAACTCCATGCTTTTGGAAAAGCGCCATTGTTTCCTGTTGTAGCTTTTGTTGTGTTTTTTGATCTTTGGAACTGTATTTAGTACGAAGTTCCATTAGCTCTGGTTGAATAGCTTGCATCGCTTTAGAGCTCTTCGTTTGCTTAATCATTAATGGTAAGATCGCAAAACGAATGATCAAAGTAACAATAATAATGGCTAGTCCATAGTTCTCGTTCGTTAACTCAGCAAAATATGTAATAAGCCATGAAAGTGGATATACGATATACGAATTCCAAAATCCTTCACTTTTTTCAGTAATTGGCTCATTGATTTCTGTACAACCAGTTAACAGCAATAAAAGAGCAATTAATGTACTAAACAGTAATATTCGCCTTTTCAACCGAATTTCCTCCTAAAAGTAGTAGATTCCAATGATAATTACAGATAAGAAGCCTCTATGTATTTTATCACCTTTCACCTAAAATTTCTTTGAAAACCTTAAATTTATCACTTATATTTTAAATTCAATACCTTAGCCAGTTTCATAACATGTCTTAAGCTATTGGTTACTTCATAATAATCCATTTCAGATGTAGGTTTTCTAGCAATAACAATATAGTCCTTATTTTGATCAAGATATTCTTGATGCTCAAGGAAAAACTGCCTTATTAATCGTTTTATACGATTTCGTGTAACTGCATTTCCTATCTTTTTGCTAACCGATAATCCAATTCGAAAATGCTGTTGCTCTTTTTCTAGCACATAAACGACAAATTGACGATTCGCTGTAGAAATTCCCTTTTGGAACACAGTTTGAAAATCTTTATTATCTTTTATTCGAAATTCCTTTTTCATCGAAACACTCCTGCATTCATAAGGATCATCTTTATTTAAACCTACTCACTTTACAGACTGGTACTCTATTCGTAAATCTCCTCTACCAGTATTCGCATAAAGCATTTTACTTTAAACATAAGAATTTCACCTTAGAAAAAAAGACCACTGACTATTCAGTGGCCTATGCTGATAATACTTTTCTTCCTCTTTGACGACGACGAGCTAAGACTTTACGTCCGTTCTTTGTGCTCATACGGCTACGGAAGCCATGAACTTTACTACGCTTACGCTTGTTTGGTTGAAACGTTCTTTTCATTATATGACACCTCCCTGAGGATATTGCTCTTTTTGAAAATGTTAAAGACAGTCTTACTAATTATAGTGAGGATACCCTTAAATTGTCAACCTCTATAAGCTAACAAAGATAAAGAATGTTATTTGTAAATTATAGAAATAACTATATGAGGGGTTATTGGCTCCTATTTTAATAGTTCAAAAATTGAATTATGTGGCCTGGACTGGCTGTTTTATCAATTTGAGGGTTCATAAACTGATATATGTGACCTCAATTTGAATCTTTTGCTACTTCCAGGGCTCATAAACTGTTTTATGTGACCTCAGTTTGTTGGTTTTGCCTTCCAGGGCTCATAAAAGATTTAGGCCAACTCAGTTTTGAACACAAAATCATTTTAAATCCTCATATAATGATTAATTTACTATCTGTACTCATAATTTACTGAAATAACATTATCCCTGATAGATTAGATTGTCTCTAAACTTGAATAATCTATAGTTTAAATAAATGACAACTAAAAGATCAA